>JAZJYU010000162.1:0-11665 GCA_040390225.1 Actinomycetota bacterium
CGTCTCCGCGATTCTGCCGACCTCTTCGACCGCGACGGCGTCGCCTGCGGTCGCCTTCCTGCAGAACGCACTCTGGTGGCTGGTCGGCGGTCTTGCCATCCTCTCCGTCATCGTCGCCGGCGCGCGCATGGCGTGGACCCAGCGGGCGACCGCGGGCGGCGAACTGGTGGGGTCTTTGCTGACGCTGGTGGTCGTTTCCGGTTCCGGTGTCACCGTGATCGGGCTGCTGACCGCGGCGGGAGACGCGTTCTCGAGCTGGATACTGGCTCAGTCGTCGGCGACCGACTTTCAGACCAACCTCGCCTCGCTCCTCGCGCTCGGTGGAGACTCGCCGCTCGGCACCTTCGGAGAACTGATGCTCGGGATGCTCGCAGTGCTGTTCAGCTGGCTGCAAATCGGCTTCATGGTGTTGAGATCCGGCCTGCTGGTCGTCATGACCGGCGCACTTCCGGTCGCGGCGTCGTTCACGAATGTCGAAGTGGGGCGCCAGGCCTTCGCGCGGTACTGCGGCTGGCTTATCGCGCTCGTGCTCTACAAGCCGGCAGCGGCCTTCGTCTACGCGGCCGCGTTCCAGCTCGCCGGTTCGGGGGTGATCGGTGGCAAGCAGGCTGTTCTCATCCAGCCGATCCCGGGCCTGGTGCTGATGCTCGTGGCGCTGCTGACCCTGCCCGCGCTGATGCGGCTGGCGTCGCCCGCGGCCGTGGCGATACGCGGGGGCGGACGCTCGTTCAGTCCCGGCGGGTTCGGCGGGCAGTCGGGGGAGAGCGCGACCGGTGCGGTGCGGATCGCGGCCATTTCTCGCCGCCATCACGCCCCGGGCGCGGGCGAGCGACCGAGCGAGGGCAGGCAGGGCGCACCGACCGGGTCGTTGGCATCGGTCGGAAGGGTGGAGACGGCGATGGATGACACTGTCCGATTCGATTCCGGAGATATGAGCCGATGAGCCAGGCGAGCGGCACCCCACCCCGCACATACGGCAACTGGCGGCGGCCGGTGACCGCTGGCATCCTCGGCCTGGGCCGTGCGGGGACGTATACGCTCCTTGTCGGCCTGCTCGTCGCCGTTCTCCTCACTATCCTCACCACGCTGTTCGTCGGTCTCGGCTTCTTCGTCGTGCTGGCGGCTGTGCTCGCCGCGGTGGTGTCGAAGGACCGGCACCACCGGTCGCTGGTCATGAGGGTCGGCGAACGGCTCGTCTGGTTGCGCTCCCGATCCACCGGAGCGAACCTCTATCGTTCTGGAGCGCTTGCGCGCGCCGGGTTCGGCAGCGGTCAATTGCCAGGGCTCGCAGCACAGTCATCGCTCACTGAGTATCTCGACTCCTATGGCAGCCCGTTCGCTGTGATCGGGATTCCGTCGACGGGTGATCTGACCATCGTGATCGAAACCAGCCCGGACGGGTCGTCGCTCGTCGACCAGGACCAGGTCGATGTCTGGGTCGCTGAATGGGGACAGTGGTTGGCCGCGCTGGGTGACGAACCCGGTGTCGTTGGCGCCGCTGTGACGATCGAGACGGCGCCCGACACGGGTGCGCGTCTGCGAACCGAGGTGGAGCAGCGGATCGATCCCAACGCCCCGCCATTCGCCCGGCGGGTGCTGGAAGAGGTGGTGGCGAGTTATCCGATCGGGTCGGCGACCGTGAAGGCATACGTGTCCATCACCTTCTCCGCCATCGAGCGGGGCGGGCGCAGGCGGCCGGTCGACGAATTCGGCGCAGAGATCGCCTCCCGTCTGCGCGGGCTGACGCAGCGGCTGTCGGCGACCGGCGCCGGCACCGCGCGGCCGTTGGGCGCGCAGGAACTGTGCGAGGTCATCCGCATCGCGTACGACCCGGCAGTGGCGGTTCTCATCGACGAGGCTCGCGCTGCGGGCGAGTCGCCTAGTCTTCGCTGGTCGGACGTGGGGCCCTCTGGCGCTCAGGCGAACTGGGACAGTTACCGGCACGACTCGGCGCTCTCTGTGACGTGGCAGATGACCGAGGCACCGCGCGGCATCGTGCAGTCCGGCGTTCTCACTCGACTGCTCGCGCCGCATCGCGACATCGCGCGCAAGCGGGTGACCTGGCTATTCCGGCCGATCGATGCCGGCCGGGCCGCGGGCATCGTCGAGTCAGACCTCAGGGCCGCCAACTTCAACCTGACGGGTGGCAACCGCCCGACCGCGCGAACACTTCTCGGTTCGCGTGCCGCGCTATCGGCAGCACAAGAGGAGGCCGCCGGTGCCGGACTCGTCAACTTCGGTGCGCTGGTCACGGCCACGGTCACCGACGTGAGGAAGGAGGCGGACGCGCGGGCGGCGATCGCGAACCTCGCGGCAACGGCGCGGCTTCAGCTTCGGGTGGTGACGGGTGCGCAGGATGTCGCTTTCGCCGCCGGGCTGCCGCTCGGACTGGTGCTTCCGCGCCACCTCTCCGGACCCGTCGCGCTACGGGAGGGGCGATGACCCGCGTGGTCGCTGGCCCTGGACCCCGCGGCTGGTTCGGCCGCGGCGGCGGCCGCTCCGAATTGATCGTCGCCGCACCCGAGTGGCGCGGGACCACCGTGCAGGTGTGCGGCCTGTGGCCTTTCGCGGTGGGAACCGGGTCCCCGATCGTCGGTGTGCCTCTCGGGCGGCACCTGTTCACCCACGCGACAGTCTGCTGTGACCCGATCAGCTGGTTCCAGCGCGCGAAGCTCATCTCCAACCCTTCGGCATTCGTGATGGCGCTGCCCGGTCGCGGCAAGTCAACGCTGGTCGTCCGGATGGCCACGGGCTCGGCCGGATTCGGCGCCATCCCGTTGGTGCTCGGCGACCTGAAGCCCGACTATGTCGACATGGTGACCGCGCTCGGCGGACAGGTGATCCGGCTCGGGCGCGCACGCGGTTTTCTCAACGTTCTGGATCCCGGCGATGCCCGGGCCGCGGTTGCACGACTGCGGGATGCTGCGGCGGGGGAGGGGGACGCCGCCGAATCGGGGAGGCTGGCAGGCCTGGCAGATGAGCTGCTCCACGATGCGCGTTCCCGTCGGCTCGCTACGATCTCCTCGCTGCTGACTGTTCTGCGCGGTGACCCGCCGAGCGACCGCGAGGAGACGATCCTGGCCAAAGCGCTGTCGGTACTCGACGAACGGCCCGGGGGAGTGCCGGTGCTCTCCGACCTGCTCGGCGTCATCCAGGAGGGTCCGCCATCGGTGCGGGCCGTAGCGCTCGACCGCGACAGCCGCGAACGATACGAGCAGCTCACCGAGCATCTCGAAGCGTCGCTCGTGGGACTGCTCGAGGGCGGGCGGCTGGGCGACACGTTCGCTCACGCGACGTCGACGCCGATGCTGAGGGATCGCCCTGTGGTGTTCGACATCTCCGGCATCGACGAAACCGACGAGCAACTGCAGGCGGCGACGCTGCTGGCCTGCTGGTCCGCTGGATTCGCCACCGTGAATGTCGCATCAGCGCTGGCGGATGCGGGACTCGAGCCGAGGCGCAACTACCTGGTGATCATCGACGAGCTTCATCGAGCCCTGAGGGTGGGGCGCGGGCTGGTGGACCGTTTCGATCTGCTCACCCGTCTCAACCGTGCCTGGGGTGTAGGGCAGGTGATGATCACTCACACCATGAAGGACCTCACCTCACTGCGCACCGAGCAGGACCGCATGGTCGCCCGCGGGTTCATCGAGCGCGCAGGCATAGTCATCGCCGGGGGACTGCCACCCAGTGAGATGGCGGACCTGTCGAGCATCGTCGAACTGTCCGAGGCGGAGAAGCAGCTTCTCACATCCTGGTCGGCGCCTCCGTCATGGGACCCGGTGCTCGGCACGGATGCCGCACCGCCCGGCCGCGGCAACTTCCTCATCAAGGTGGGTGGCCGGCCAGGCATCCCCATGAACCTGCAGCTCACTGAAGCGGAACGCCGCATCACCGACACCAACAGCGCGTGGAGAACTTGACATTCACGGCTGCTACTCTTCCTGCCGTGAGCGATCTCCACAGCCGGGACGGCATCCGATCCGCGATCCGCACGGAGCGCGCCGTACTCGCCGACGAGGTCGAGACGCTCACCGAAGCCCAGTGGGCGACCCGTTCCTTATGCGACCGTTGGACAGTTCAGCAGGTCGTCGCCCACCTGACCGCCGGGGCCAGCGTCGGTGCCCTGCGCTGGTTCGCCAGCGTGGTCGGCGCACGTTTCGACTTCGACCTGCACAATGAGCGTCGGATGTCGGAGCATGTGGGGGACACACCGGCCGACACGGTGGCGGGCTTCCGCGCGATCGAGAACAGCACGACCTCAGCTCCAGGACCGGCCGCGGTCCGGCTCGGCGAGATCGTCGTGCACGCCGAGGACATCAGGCGTCCGCTCGGGCTGACGCGAGCCGTACCGGTGGAGGTCGTCACCGTCGTTGCGGATCTCTTCGCCAGCGGTAACTACACGGTGCCCAGTCGCAGGACCGTTCGAGGATTACGGCTCGAAGCGACGGATGGCTCGTTCACGTCGGGCGATGGACCGTCGGTGACAGGAACGACTCTCGCGCTCACCATGGCGATGGCCGGTCGTTCCGTCTTCTGCGACGATCTCAGCGGTCCGGGCGTCGACGTGCTTCGCGAGCGTATTGCCCGGTAAATCGCCGTATCGGCATCGCTGATAATCAACATTATGTCAAGTCATGACGTAGCTATGCGTATATTCTGCAGATAGCCGGAGATCGTGTAGCCTCGCTCCGATCCACGTCACTACCGGTCCGATCGGGACTTTCCCCTGGTGGTGCCATCCATACGATGTACTCCTCATCAGCTCTTTTGTGTGCCGTCTGCATACTACGCAGACAGGATTGGAGGCGAAATTATCGACAAACTGGATGGGTTGTCGTTCATGTCAGGGAGTTCAATATGGATTGTCAGTGACGGAGTGTCCACTAAATGGCGGACTTGCGGGTATCTGTCACTGAGGTGAAGATCAACTGCTAGCGATTCGTGTGGCGCAATGTGGCATCTCACAACGGGAAGAAATGAAGACCAGGAACATCCTCGTCAGCGTCACCACCCTCGGCATCGCGGCACTCCTCGCGGCAACGGGGCTGAGTCCCGCGCAAGAAGCCGCTGCTAGCGCAGCTGCAGTGGACATCAACAAGTACACGTCGGCACTGACCACCAGCGGTGGTTTCGTGCACTTTGATACTGCTGCAGCGATTGCTCTTGGTGGTAACCCAAGTTTGGTTGAGCAGGTTGCAGTAGGTATCGAGGCAACTGGCGGAGTCGTCTCGGGCATGGCCGTTCCGACGCGTCAAGTATTGGCGCTGAAGTCAACGGTAGCTGCAGTAGCGCATTGCCTTGGGTCGAATAGCTTCAGCCATCAATGGTTCGGATACCGGCTCAAGCTCAACAGTTGTAACGTGTCGAGAGTGCTTGCTGTTGGTGCGTCGATAACTACAGTCGCTGGAATCATCGCAGGCATCCTGGGTCCCACCGTCATCGGCGGCGCTCTGGCACTCGCAGCCACAGCAATTGTGGGGTTAGGGTCGGCAACGTTGCTCTGGTGTTCCTCGAACGGCAACGGGTCCATCATTGACTTCGGCCCGGGCGTGGTTTGGTGCGCGAACCAGTGAGTGGCCAGAAGCGGACTAGCACTTCGACGGCACGTCGTCGGCTCGTCAAGTTAGTCATTTGGGCGGCCGTGGGCTGCCTGGCCGGCGGTCTTGTCATCGCCCAAGCGCTTTCAGGCTGGACGAATCGCGAGATAACAATCATGTGCCTCGTACTCGCTCCGATGTCTCTCATAATCGGCGTCGTCCTTAGGGCGTGGGTACCCAAGGAAAGCGATGACAGCAGGCGGCAAAGCAACTCGTAGTCTGTACCAAGTCAGCGATACGACGCCAGGTGGACCGTCTCTTAGTCTCCCCTGCCGAGATGGACCATCGCGTCGTAGAGCTGCTCTCTCGTCATCGGCGGCTCGGGAATCGGATGCGCGCGTTCGGCCCGGTAGGCGTCGAGCATGAGGTACACGTGACGCCGCCATTCGCCCGGCGCCGTGGTGCTGGTGGCGTCCATCATCCGACCGATCGACCAGATGAGGTTGACGATGTCGGCCAGCGCGATGTCGGGGCGCGCCACCCCCGCGTCCTGGGCTCGAGCGAGCACGCTCTCGATCTGCTGACACATCTGGTCGTGGATGCGCTCGGTCTCTGCGTTGGCGGGGAAGCGGCGAGACAGGAAGTCGTTGAATCCCCGGTCCCCCGCCTGCACGCGGAACAGGTGTTCGAGGTACGTGACGAACGCTTCCCACGGATCGTCGATCGCCAGCGCCATCGCGGCTCCCTCGAGGAACTCGTGAAGCCGGGGCTCGGACGCTGCCATGAGCAGATCCAGGCGGGTCGGGAAGTGGCGGTACAGGGTTCCGATGGCGACGCCGGCGTCGCGTGCGATTCCCTCCAGTGACGCATTCACGCCCCGCGCGGCGAACTCTCGTTGTGCCGCGGCGATGATCCGGTCGTGGCGCTCGATGGCGTCGCGGCGCCGTGGTGCCCGCACCCGCCCATCGTCACCGACCACGCGGCCAGTCTACTTCGAAGCTGAGGATAGCCTCCGCTTCTGCGATTCCCTCTCGCGGCGGAAAACCGAAGGAAGCTCTTTAGCCACGATCGGGAATAAGAGGAGGCACCCCTCAGGTTGGATTGAGAACCCGAGGGGTGCCTCATATAGCCGCTCCCCCGTCTGATTGATCCGCGCACAATAAGGGAGCACACGTCATGACCACCATCAGCATCATCGGCGCCGGCAACATGGCCACCGCCATCGGCACCCGTGCGGCCGCACACGGCCACACCGTCGAAATCATGAGCCGCGACGCCGACAAGGCTCGGGCTGCTGCCGACCAGATCGGTGACGGAGCCGTCGTCGGCGAGTACGGCGCAGCGCCTGCTGGTGACTTCGTCTTCCTGACCGTCTTGTACGCCGGCGCAGTTGAGGTTGTCAGGCACTACGGCGATGCTCTCGCCGGCAAGATCGTCATCGAGACCACCAACCCATTCAACGAGGACGCGAGTGGTGTCGTCACGACTCCGGGCAATTCGATATCCCAGCAGATCGCGGCCGCCGCCCCTGCGGACACACAGGTTGTGAAGGCGTTCAACACGATCTTCCGCAGCGTTCTCGCGGCCGACCAGCCATTGGACGTGTTCTTCGCCGGAGGAAACGCCGACGCGAGATCGCGCGTCGCGGCGCTCCTCGAAAGCTTGGGAATGCGACCCCTCGACGCGGGAGGGCTCGAGACGACCTACGCACTCGAGTGGGCCGGCATCCTCATCATGAGCCTGGCACGCAACGGCGGCGGTTTCGGCATCGCGCTCGGAGCCAGGTAGTCGTCCGAAGGCTCCGTGTTCGGCCGACTAATCCTTTAGGGGACTTCCGGCGAAGTCAATCCCGCGATTAACCCTCCGCCCTGAACGACCCGTTGGTACGAAGGAAACGTCGAATCGCGACCCGCTCAGCTGCGCTTTCCGCCCACACCGGGAACCGAAGTGATCGCTCTCATCCAGGCTGCGATCTGAGGTTCGTCGAGTTCGTCGGTCGACACCAGTTCGACGCCTCGCGTCGCCTTTCCCATGCCGATCGGCGTCACAGGAGGTACGGGGTCGAGCGTCACACCGTTCACGAACATGAGCTTCACGTGGCCGGCGAAACCGCCGCAGCTGAAGCACCATCCGTCGCCAACGCCGTAGTACGCCATGCCCCACTTGACCGAGCGCTGGAGGCCGGGCAGGGTCTTCGCCGCCAGGGCGTCAACCGCCTCGGCGATTCCCCGTTGCGGCTGAGGCAGGCTGGCGATGTAGGCGAAGACCGGCTTGTCGCCGACCGCCGCCTTCGCGGGGCTGGCCCTGCCCGTCATCGCCTCGGGAAGTTCGCTCTCGTCCACGGCTTAGCGCGCCAACGTGACATGGATGACACCGCTCTCTGCGGTCTCGGAGCTGACGGCGTAGCCCAGGTCGAAGTTGTGCAGGTCGCTCCACAGGCTCACGCCACGACCCAGCACGATCGGTACCAACGCCACGTGCAGGCGGTCGACGAGTCCGGCGGCCAGGAATTCGCGCACGACGCCGACCCCGCCGCCGATGCGGATGTCGGCTCCCCCGGCCAACTCGCCGGCTCGGTCGAGCGCCTCCCGCGTGCTCATCGCGCCGAACTCGAACCGCGTGCCGTTCGCGAATTCCACGGGCGCGTGTTCAGTGTGGGACAGTACGAGCACCGGGTAGCCGAACGGCGGCTCATCGCCCCACCAGCCCTTCCAGCTTGGATCGTCAGGAAAGGCATGGAAGCCGAACATTCCCGATCCCATGATCTCAGCGCCGACCCCGTCGTAGTACTCCTGGGCGTAGCGGTCGTCGACGCCGGTGGTCCCCTCCCCTGACATGTCATGGAACACGCGCTCGTGGAATGTCCTCGTGGCCGTGTAGTCGGCGACCAGCCTGCCCCAGTCCTCCCCCATCGGATTCTCGGCACTCTGGTTGGCCGGCATCGCGATGCCGTCGAGAGAGATGTTGAGGTCGACACGAACGGTCATGGGGTCCTTTCCGAAAGCCAGGAGTCTATAGTGACGCTTCCGCTCCGAGCGCGTCGAGGGCGACGTGCCGAATATCGCCCGTGCGGCCATTCGTCTTCTCCGCGTCGCCGATTCCTGACCTGAGAGCACCGTGCGACGATGGTGCAATGGAAGAGTTCACGAGAATCTCGCTCCAAGACGGTCGCGAGCTCGAGGTGCGCGTGAGCGGGCCGGAGAACGGGCTGCCATTGGTGTTCCACCACGGCACGCCGGGTGCGGCGACTCCGCTCCGTGCCTTGGATGCCGCCGCCGCTTCGCGCGGAATGCGCCTGATCGTCGCATCGCGCGCCGGTTACGGCGGCTCGACACGCCATCCCGGCCGAAGAGTCATCGATGTGGTCGACGACACGAATGCGATTCTGGACGCTCTCGGTGTTGATGACTGTGTTGTTGCCGGATGGTCAGGCGGCGGCCCGCACGCACTGGCCTGCGCCGCGCAGCTGGATCGCACTCTCGCAACCCTGGTCATTGCGGGCGTGGGACCGTTCGGCGTACCTGACCTGACCTTTCTCGCCGGAATGGGACAGGACAACATCGATGAGTTCGGGGCGGCGCTGGAGGGTGAGGAAGAATTGCGCTCATATCTCGAGGCCCAGCGCCCCGGCCTGCGGGCGGCGACCGCCGAGGGCATCGTCGAATCTTTGCGCAGCATTCTGCCGAAGATCGACCAGGACGTGCTCACCGATGAGTTCGGCGCAGACCTGGCCGACTCGTTTCATGAGGCGCTGCGCGTGAGCGTCGACGGATGGCTCGATGACGATCTCGCATTCATCACCCCGTGGGGATTCAGCCTCGACGACATTAGCGTTCCCGTCTCCCTCTGGCAGGGCGATCTCGACCTCATGGTGCCGTACGCGCACGGAGAGTGGCTCGGCCGGAACATACCGAACGTGAAAGCAACACTTCGCCCGGGTGACGGGCATCTGTCGATTCTGCTGGGCGCCCTGGACGGCATGCTGGACGAGCTCGTCGATGCGGCGCGGCGTTAGAGGATCCTCGTCCAGAATTCGCTGAGTTGAGGTGCCAGCACCCGGCCCAGGTCGTAGCCGGCCTGAGCTGCCGTGGGGCGTAGCGTCGGGTCCATCGCGTTCGTGCCGAACAGGTGCTCCGAATCGCTGCCGGGGAAGACCGTCTCGACCACGCTGCCACCCGCGCTGAGTTCATCGACCTGGGCCGCGAGATCCATACCCCACTCGACCGGATGCAGCGACCTGCCACCGAACGGAGAGAGCACCAGCACCCGGTCGTAGCCGGCGGCGAGGTCGGCGTTCTCGTTCCTGCGGTAACCGCCATCGAGATACCGCCGCGAGCCGATGCTGTATGGCGAGCCGCTGGAGGTGCTGGAGGCGATCGCGTCGACCAGATCGACCCCGCTCCCCCGATCGAAGACGACCGGCTCGCCCGTCTCGGCATCGATCGCGGTGATGAGGATGTCGCGATCCGGCCAGTCGTGGCGTGGCAGCCGCGGAGCGACCATGGCGCGCCATCGCTCCGTCCAGTCGCCGTCCGATGCTGCATCGCGCTCGATCGCCGCCGCGCCCATCCGCCGGCGCATGTCGGCGGCATCCGTGGCGGAGGCGATGATCCGCTTGGATCGTTCCAGGAGGTCGACTACCGGTCCCGAGGGCGAGGTGCGGGGTGGTGGAACGGCGGAGAGAGCGCTCGCGAGCAGGGTCATCGGGTTCGCTCCGGCGATCTGTGCGGCGGCAGTCGCCCCGGCGGAGGTGCCGACGATGAGATCGGCATCCGTCACGTCCAGGCCGGAATCGACCAGGCCGGCGATGACGCCGATCAGCCAGGCGTTGCCGGTCGATCCGCCGCCACCGAGGACGAGGGCAGAGTTGTCGTTGGACGAATTGTTCATGGTCGTAGCTTTCTGAGAGTGCGTTGAGCGCTCCCCGCGACGGCTACGTCAGTCGCGCGATCGTGAACTCGAAGGAGCGCCCGCTGTGCTCGAACACAGGCTGGACAGTGTGTGCATCGGGCTCACCTCCTCGGATCGTGTCACGTTCGCCGATCACCCTACCGGTTTGGGTTCGGCGACGATAGACATGGTGCCCGCGACAGCGGTCGCGAGGAACGCGTCGACCCAGGCCCGGTTGGCGGGTTGGTCCTTCAGCTCGGTGAACACGAACCGGAGCGAGCTGGCCGGGCTGATCCAGAGCGTGACACCGAGCGGCTCCGACTCGGATTCCCAGGCGAGCGCGAAACCCTCGCGTCTGCGCAGCTTGTCGACGATCGCGAGTTGCAGGTGTCGAAGCTGCCGGTCGGGTAGTTCGATGGCCGCCTGTCCGTCGTAGAACAGAATGCCCATGAGGTCCTTTCGCGCGCTCGCACGAGCGCAAGCTCATATTAACGGTCGAGCAGTCCGGGAGAAGCACATTCGATCGTGCGGGGGTTGAATGGGGGCAACGCGAAAGGACGCACCATGGCAGACGACACATTCAGCCCGGAGGAACGCGCGGCGATCAAGGAGTACGCCCAGGAGAAGAAGGGTCGTGCGGGCAAGGGACCGAAGGCGGGCAAGGTCGACGGGCTGCAGGCGGTGCTCGACAAGATCGCCACGCTCGACGGAACGGACCGGGCGATCGCCGAACGCGTGCACGCGGTGATCATGGCGGCGGTGCCGGCCTTCGAACCCCGCACCTGGTATGGCTCCCCCGCGTATGCGCTCGGCGGCAAGGTCGTCTGTTTCTTTCAGGAATCGGCCAAGTTCAAGACCCGGTACTGCACGCTCGGGTTCAGCGACTCTGCGGCGCTCGACGACGGCAACATGTGGCCGACCGCGTACGGCATCCTCGCGATGACGCCGGCCGCGGAGAAGCGCATCGCCGAGTTGGTGACGAGGGCCGCCGTGGAATAAATGACATGTCACCAACCTTGAAGTGAGCATGACCGATCACTTCGAACTGGGGCTGAATTCGTTCGGCGAGGTGGCAAGCGATTCATTCGGGAACGACCTGTCGGACGCCGAGACCGTGCGCCTGCTGGTCGAGGAGGCACGGCTGGCCAACTCCGTCGGGCTCGACGTGTTCAGTACCAACGATCCGGTTCGGCTGTACCACGAGTTCGCGACGCTCGACGCCGTGTCGAGCGGTC
>JAZJYU010000162.1:11675-20370 GCA_040390225.1 Actinomycetota bacterium
ATCCTGGGACGGGGTTCGTTCACCGAGTCGTTCCCGCTGTTCGGCTACGACCTGGCCGACTACGAGGAGCTCTTCGAAGAGAAGCTCGAGCTGTTCATGCGCCTGCAGCGCGAGGAGTCCGTGACCTGGTCCGGCCCAACGCGGGCGCCGCTGGAGAACCAGACGCTGCACCCGCGAATGCCGGCCGGTGGCATCCCCACCTGGATCGGAGTGGGTGGCAGCCCCGATTCGGTGGTTCGCGCCGCCCGCTACGGGCTGCCGCTCATGCTCGCGATCATCGGCGGAGTTCCGCAGCGCTTCGCCGGCCACGTCGAGCTGTACTTCCGCGCGCTCAAGCAGTTCGGCCATCCGGTACAGCCGGTCGGACAGCACTCCATCGGGCTCGTCGCTGAGACGGATGGTGAAGCACGCGAGACGTGGTGGCGCTATTGGGAGCCGGTAGTGAAGGGCTTCGCCGCCGAGCGCGGATTCTACGCGCCGACCCGCGATCGGTATGAGGCGGAGGTGGATACCGGTGCGTTGTTCGTCGGTTCACCGGAAACCGTCGCGAACAAGATCGCGCAGGTCGCCCGTGACCTGCGGCTCAGCCGTTTCGACCTCAAGTACGACATCATGCACCTGCCGCGGGATGCCCGCGCACGCACGATCGAACTGCTCGGCCGCGAGGTCGCGCCGCGGGTGCAGGAGCTGCTGGCGCAAGAGCCAGTGACCGCATGACGACCATCGGCATCCTCGGCGCCGGCAAGGTGGGCACCGTGCTCGCACGCCTGGCGGTCGCTGCCGGGTATCGCGTTCTGATCTCGGGATCGGGTGACCCGCAGAAGATCGCGCTCATCGTCGAGGTGCTCGCGCCGGGTGCCGTCGCGACGACGTCGGCCGAGGCCGCTGCGTCCGCGGACATCGTCATCCTCGCCCTGCCGCTCGGCAAGTACCGCACGCTGCCGGTCGCCGAGCTCGAGGGCAAGCTGGTGATCGACGCCATGAATTACTGGTGGGAGGTCGACGGCATCCGTGACGACCTGAGCGACCCGCGCACCTCCTCGAGCGAGATCGTGCAGTCGTTCCTGGCCGGTTCACGCGTCGTGAAGGGGTTCAATCACATGGGCTATCACGACATCGAGGACGAGGCACGGCCGGCGGGTGTTTCCGGGCGCAAGGCGATCGCGATAGCCGGCGACGATGCGGCCGGCCTGGCCGCGGTGAGTGCGGTGGTGAACGCCCTCGGCTTCGATCCGGTGGTCGCCGGGCCGCTGGCGGAGGGCGTGCGCCTCGAGCCGGGAACGGAACCATTCGGCGCCGATGTCGATGCCGCTGAGCTCAGGGCGATGCTCGAGGACTTTCCCCGTTCACAGCGTGGGCTGGTCGTGGCGAGGGCACGCGCGGCAGACTGAGTCCCAACGAAGGAGTCAGCATGGCCGACGGTCCCGGGCGCACGACGCAGTCCGCAATCTATCGCGCGGGAGCTACGGGAACGCTGCCGCGAATCCCGTCGAACTGGAGAGCGCTGGAGTCGGCGGCGCAGCGTGCCATGTCTCGCGAGGCATGGGCCTACGTCGCGGGCTCGGCCGGCAACGAATCCACTACCGTTGCGAACCGCGCCGCTCTTGATCGCTGGCGGATCGTGCCGCGGGTGCTGCGCGATGTCTCCGAGCGCGACCTGTCGGTCGAGTTGTTCGGCCATCGCTACCCCACTCCGCTGCTCGCGGCGCCTGTCGGTGTTCTCGGGCTGGTCGCCGAGCAGGCGGATGTCGCGGTCGGCACCGCCGCGGCAGGCCTTGGCGTGCCATATATCTTCTCGACGCAGGCGTCGAAACCGATGGAACAGGTCGCCGCTGCGATGGCCGGCTCGCCCTGGTGGTACCAGTTGTACTGGTCGACCTCCGACGACCTCGTCGCCAGTCTGGTCGGGCGCGCCGAGAAGGCGGGAGCGCAGGCGATCGTGGTCACGCTGGATACCCACATGCTCGGCTGGCGCCCGCGCGATCTCGATCTCGGCTACCTGCCGTTCGCCCATGGAATGGGGATCGCCCAGTACACCAGCGACCCGGTGTTCCGGCGGCTCGTGGACGAACACATCGCGGCGGCTGTTCCCGAGGAGAGGCCTCGCATCACGCCGGCGACGATCCGTACGCTGCTCGATATCACGAGGAACCACCCGGGGCGGTTCTGGGCGAACCTGCGCTCGCCGCTGCCGCGGGCATCCGTCGACACCTTCCTCGACGTGTTCTCCCGGTCGAACCTCGACTGGAGCGATCTCGCCACGTTGCGCAAGTTCACATCACTGCCGATCGTGCTGAAGGGCGTCCTGCATCCGGATGACGCGACGCGTGCTCTCGCAGCGGGCGTGGACGGCATCATCGTGTCGAACCACGCGGGGCGTCAGGTGGATGACGCGATCGGTTCGCTCGACGCTCTGCCTGCGATCGCGGATGCCGTGGCCGGCCGGGTCCCGGTGCTCTTCGACAGCGGGGTGCGCTCCGGCGCCGACATGTTCGTCGCGCTCGCGCTCGGAGCGACCGCCGTCTGCGTCGGTCGGGCGTACACCTACGGGCTCGCCATCGCCGGCGAAGCCGGGGCGCGCGAGGCCATGCGCAACATCGTCGCCGAGTTCGACATCACGCTCGGGCTCGCCGGCCTCACGTCAGCGGGTGAGATCGACCTCGCGGCAGTGGCGCGCGCCCCCATCCCTCGCGAACTGTAAGAATTGGCGCGAAGTCGGCCGCGAAGAGAGCCAATTCTTACAGTTCGCGAGGGATGCTAGCTCACGCAGTCGATGCAGAGCTCGGCCTCGGGCCGGGCCAGCAGGCGGGACTCCTCGATCGGGCCGCCGCAGTTGACGCAGTCGCCGTAGGTCCCGGCTTCGAGACGCGCGAAAGCAAGCTGGATGGCCGTGCGCTGTGACTCCGCAGCCGCAATGCGGGCATCGGCGCCCGCGAGCCGCTCCGCCAGGAGTGCGGCGAAATCTGTTCCCACCATGACTGTCTACACCCGCGAGTCCGATACCGTTCAGATCGGACATCGTTACGCGGAGGTGAGATGACCGACTACATCCTGTCGATCGACCAGGGCACGACCAGCACGAGGGCCATCGTCTTCGATCACTCGGGGTCGATCGTCTCGGCCGGGCAGCTCGAGCACGAGCAGATCTTCCCGCAGGCGGGGTGGCTCGAGCACGACCCGAGAGAGATCTGGAACAACACGCGCGAGGTGATCGGGCAGGCGCTGTCGAAGGCCGACATCACCCGACACGATATCGCGGCGATCGGCATCACCAACCAGCGAGAAACGACGGTGGTGTGGGATCGCACGACCGGCGAACCGGTGTACAACGCGATCGTCTGGCAGGACACCCGCACGCAGTCGATCGTCGACCGTCTCGCGAAAGGCGATCCCGACCGCTACCGGGAGAGCTGCGGACTGCCCCTGGCCACCTACTTCTCCGGCACGAAGCTCGCCTGGATTCTGGAGAACGTCGACGGCGTTCGCGAACGCGCAGAACAAGGCGACCTGATGTTCGGCACCACAGACACCTGGGTGCTGTGGAATCTGACCGGCGGCCCGAAGGGCGGGGTGCACGCGACCGACGTCACCAACGCGTCCCGCACGATGTTCATGGACCTCGAGACACTGCAGTGGAATGAGGCCACCCTCGCCGACTTCGGCGTTCCCGCGTCGATGCTTCCGGAGATCCGCAGCTCCTCAGAGGTATACGGCCACGCGGCCAGCTCGAGCCTGATGCGCGAGACGCCGGTTGCCGGCATCCTGGGCGACCAGCAGGCGGCCACCTTCGGCCAGGCGGCCTTCGGCCGCGGCGAGACGAAGAATACGTACGGCACCGGCAACTTCCTCATCTTCAACACCGGTGAGCAGATCGTCCGCTCGAAGAACGGCCTGCTGACGACCCTCGGCTACAAGCTCGGCGACGGAAAGCCGCACTACGCCCTCGAGGGCTCGATCGCCGTCACCGGATCGCTGGTGCAGTGGCTCCGCGACAACCTGGGGATCCTGTCGACATCATCGGATGTCGAGAAGCTGGCGAAGTCTGTGGACGACAACGGCGGGGTCTACTTCGTTCCCGCATTCTCCGGGCTGTTCGCCCCTTACTGGCGCTCGGATGCCCGAGGCGCGATCGTCGGTATGACGCGTTACGTGAACAAGGGCCACATCGCCCGTGCCGCGCTCGAGGCGACGGCCTTCCAGACCCGCGAGGTGCTGGATGCCGTGAACGCCGACTCCGGCGTCGACCTGTCCGAATTGAAGGTCGACGGTGGCATGGTGGCGAACGAGACGCTCATGCAGTTCCAGGCTGACATCCTCGGCGTTCCGGTCGTACGTCCCGTTGTCGCCGAGACGACAGCGCTCGGCGCCGCATATGCGGCGGGGCTCGCCGTCGGGTATTGGAGCGGGCTGGACGAACTGCGCTCCAATTGGAAGGAGCAGAAGCGCTGGGTGCCGTCGATGGAGCCCGATGAGCGCGACCGTAGAATGCGGCTCTGGAAGAAGGCGGTCACGAAGACCTTCGATTGGGTCGACGACGACACACCCTGAGAGCGGGTCGAGCGTGTCGTGACCTCACCAGCGAGCTAGGACCGCGTCGCGTCCGCCCACTGGTCGAGCTTCTCGCTGGCCGACCCGCTGTCGATGGCATCAGCGGCGACCGCCAGCTTGTCGCGGAAACGTTGCACTATGGGCACCTGCAGCTGGGCCGGGTCGTGCGCGAGATCGAATGCGACGAGGCCCGCAGCGGCATTCAGCAGCACGATGTCACGTACCGGGCCGGTCTGCCCCGAAAGAACCGACCGCGCGATCGACGCGTTGAATTCGGCGTCGCCACCCAGCAGGTGCGCGATCTCTGCCCGCGGCAGGTCGAGATCCAGCGGATCGAGGTCGTGCTCGGTGACCGAACCGCGCGACACCTCCCAGATGTGGCTGTGCCCGGTAGTGGTGAGCTCGTCGAGTCCGTCGTCACCGCGGAACACGAGCGCGGTCGCTCCGCGGGTCTGGAAGACGCCGACGATGAGAGGCACTTTGTCGAGGCTGGCGACGCCGACGGCGTTCGCCTCGCAGCGCGCGGGGTTGCACAGCGGTCCGAGGAAGTTGAAGACAGTGGGGATGCCGAGTTCCGCCCGCACCGGTCCCGCGTGCCGGAATCCCGGGTGGAAGAGTGCCGCGAAGGCGAAGGTGATCCCCGTCTTCTCGAATACCGCGGCAACCTGTTCGGGATCGAGAGACAGGTCGACCCCGAGTGCGCCCAGCACGTCGGATGACCCCGATTTCGAGCTGGCAGCGCGGTTTCCGTGCTTGACGACGGGCACGCCGGAGGCCGCTGCGACGATGGATGCCATGGTCGACACGTTCACCGTGCCGAAGCGGTCCCCGCCCGTTCCCACGATGTCAAGGGCCATCGGATCGACGCGAAGCGGCAGCGAGTACTCGAGCACCGCATCCCGGAACCCGACGATCTCATCCACCGTCTCTCCCTTCGCGCGGAGCGCAACGAGGAATCCGGCCAGTTGCGCCGGGCTTGCGTCGCCCTTCATCACTTGCTGCATAGCCCATGATGCTTCACTGATCGACAGATCATCGCCCTCTAGGAGCGCGCTGAGAAGAGAGGGCCACGACAGCTCGGATGACATGACTGCGATCCTAGCTTTTGGCCCAACTGGCCGGGCGATTGCAAAAACGGGGAACCGATATCGGCCATAATGGAGAAGTGACCAGCACCTCTGTCTCCCACTCCGTCGGGGCTCCCGTCGTCAACAGGCCGAGCGTCGTCGCGGTCGGCACCATTGTGTGGCTCGGCAGCGAGGTCATGTTCTTCGCTGGCCTCTTCGCCATCTACTTCACGCTGCGCTCCACGTCGCCGCAGTTGTGGGCGACGGTCTCACCGCACCTCAACGTTCCATACGCCCTCGCCAACACCCTGGTGCTGGTGTCGTCGTCGTTCACAGCCCAGTTCGGCGTGTTCGCGGCCGAGCGTCTGCAGAAGTCGCGCACCGGCACGATCTGGCAGTTCTGGCGCTGGGGCATGGTCGAGTGGTTCTTCCTCACCTACTTTCTCGGCGCGGTGTTCGTCACCGGCCAGGTCTTCGAGTACGCCAACCTGGTGAGCGAGGGTGTGACGCTCCAGTCGAGCTCATACGGCTCCGCGTTCTACCTCACCACCGGTTTCCACGCGCTCCACGTCACGGGTGGCCTGATCGCGATGCTGCTGATCATCGGTCGGGCATACGCGGTGAAGGTCTTCACACACAAGGAGGCGGTTTCCACCATCGTGGTGTCGTATTACTGGCACTTCGTCGATGTGGTCTGGATCGGCCTCTTCCTCGTGATCTACGTATTGAAATAAGCGAAGTCCTTAGAAAAACCAGAAAACCCGACCACCAAGACGGCACTCGTAAGGAACCCCCTACAGCTCATGGCGAAGAACAGCAGCACGGCGATCCGTCGCACCAGGTCGAAGGGCCGGCGTTCGCCGCTGGCGACGATCGCCCTGATCGTGATCGGGCTCGTGACCACGGGCGGCGCGTATGCCCTGTTCAGCAGCACCGCATCCGCCGAGACACAGCCCTCGTCGAGCGTCGCCGCCAACCAGTCGAGTGTCGATGCCGGCAAGAAGCTGTTCGCCGCGAACTGCGCCACCTGCCACGGGCTCAACGCCGAGGGTGTCGACGGGGTCGCGCCGAGCCTCTATGGCGTCGGCGCAGCAGCGGTGAGCTTCCAGGTGGGCACCGGCCGGATGCCGCTGGCCAACCAGGGACCGCAGGCCGAAGAGAAGCCGGTGCAGTTCACCTCCGCCCAGATCTCAGAGATGGCCGACTACGTCGCCAGCCTGGCCCCCGGCCCGGGCATTCCTGCGGAGAAGTACCTGACCGGCGACGCCGACGCGTCTGAAGGTGCTGAGCTGTTCCGGGTCAACTGCGCCATGTGCCACAACGTGGCGGGTGCCGGTGGAGCGCTGACGGACGGAAAGTTCGCTCCAGCATTGAGCGGAGTCTCGGCCGAGCACATCTTCGAGGCCATGGAGACAGGTCCGCAGAATATGCCGGTGTTCAACGACAAGAACATCACGCCGCAGCAGAAGGCCGACATCATCACCTACCTGAAGTACCTCGACAAGAACCCGTCGCCCGGTGGAATCGACCTCGGCAACCTCGGTCCGGTCGCAGAGGGTCTCTTCATCTGGATCTTCGGTCTTGGCGCGGTGATCGGTGTAACCATCTGGATCGCTGCGAAGGCCAACTAGCGCAGTGTCAACAAGATTTCTAGTCGTACAGCACCAACGAAGGGGAACCAATGGCACAGCATGACGACGGCGGCACCAACGCCGCTGCCGGCTCGGCCGTAGAGCATTCCGACCTGTCGAACCCCGGCACGGCCGTCGTCTCATCGGACGCCATCCAGAACCCCGGCCTTCCGCCCCACCGCCTTCGCGTCACCGACATCGATCCGAAGAAGGAGAAGACGGCAGAGCGCAACGTTTATACGCTCTTCTATCTGTCGATCGCCGGAAGCATCTTCGCCGTCGCCGCATACGTCGCCTTCCCGATCACCCCCGGCGACACGAACTCGGTGCGTCTCAACACCCTCTTCCTCGGTCTCGGTATCGCTCTCGGCCTGCTCGCGCTCGGAATCGGCGCGATCTACTGGGCCAAGAACCTGATGCGCGGCGACGAGTTCACCGAGATGCGGCACACCACGCGTGGTTCCGACGCCACACGCGAGCGCGCGGTCGAAATATTCAAGGAGGGCAACCAGGAGTCCGGATTCGGCCGTCGGGCGCTCATCCGCAACAGTCTGATCGGCGCACTTCTCGCGTTTCCGCTTCCGGGAATCGTGCTGTTCCGCGACCTGGCACCGGCCGCCGACCCGGCCAAGCTGCTCGCCCACACGATGTGGAAGAAGGGCATGCGTCTCACCCACGACCCGTCGGGCGCCCCGATCAAGGCCTCCGATGTCACGCTCGGCTCCGTCTTCCACGTGATCCCCGAGGGGCTCAACCAGAAAGAAGACGCGCTCGAGGAGAAGGCGAAGGCCGCCGTGCTGCTCATGCGTCTCGAGCCCGATCTCCTTCACGTCTCCAAAGGGCGGGAGAAGTGGAACTACAACGGCATCGTCGCGTACTCCAAGATCTGCACGCACGCCGGCTGCCCCGTAGCGCTCTATGAGCAGCAGACCCACCATCTCCTGTGCCCCTGCCACTCCTCGACGTTCGACGTCGAGCACGAGTGCGAGGTCATCTTCGGACCGGCCAAGCGGCCGCTCCCCCAGCTGCCGATCACCGTCGACAGCGAGGGATACCTCATCGCGCAGAGTGATTTCCACGAGCCCGTGGGCCCGAGCTTCTGGGAGCGTTCATGACCGTCACCGAAAACCGCCCGGTCGAAGCGGAGGTCGAACCCGTCTCGAGCGGCGGGCGCTTCACCGCTGCTGCTGCCAACTACATCGATGAGCGCACCAGCATCTCGGGTCTCGTCAAGGAGCTCGGGCGCAAGATCTTCCCGGACCACTGGTCGTTCATGCTCGGTGAAGTGGCGCTGTACAGCTTCATCGTCATCCTGCTGTCCGGTACCTTCCTCACCTTCTTCTTCCAGCCGTCCATGGCCGAGGTTGTGTACCACGGCTCGTACGTGCCGCTGAAAGGCATCAGCATGTCGGCGGCGTACTCCTCCGCGCTCAACATCTCGTTCGACAT
>JAZJYU010000163.1:0-8599 GCA_040390225.1 Actinomycetota bacterium
GCAGTGCGGGCAGGTATGTGTCCGCGCAGGTGACGGACAGTGCGGTGGCGATCACCGATGTGACCGGCACGGTGCACACCTACACGAAGACACCCACCGGTGCTGGCGGGTACACCCCGCCGACCGGTGAGTACGGGGTGCTCGCCCTCGACGCCGCCGGACTGGTCACCCTGACGGATGACGACGGCACCGTGTACAGCTTCAACGCCAGGGGTCTTGTGACCACGGTCACCACGGCGACGGATTCGAAGAAACCGGCGACCCCGATCGCCGCCTACCGTGCGGGCACCGGTCAGGTGGACACCATCACCGACCCGGTATCGCTCACGAACGGGCAGTCGGTGAAACGGCAGGTGGTGTTCGCCTACGCGGGCGACACGGCGGCCTCGGTGGGCCTTACCGCTGCGGATACGGATGGCGGCAACGCGCAGACCGCGGGCAGCGCCTGTCAGGTGCCGGCCGGGTTCGATCAGCCGCCGGCCGGGATGCTGTGCCGCATCATCTACCCCGGCCATGTGGCGGGGGCTGCGGACACGACCGAGCTGATGTACAAGGCCGGGCAGCTGGTGCAGATCCTCGACCCCGGCTATCAGGCGAGTTCGTTCGGGTACGACGTGAACGGGCGCCTGACCACGATCCGGAACGCTCTGGCGAACGACTGGTTGACCGCGAACCCGTCCCGCACCGCGACTGCAACAAACGCGACCACCATCACCTATGACACGGCGGGGCGGGCGTCCACGGTGACACTGCCCGCACCCGACGGCACCACGGTCGCGTCGCAACCGCAGAAGACCTACACCTACAGCACCGGGTCGACGGCGGTCGATGTGTCGGGGCAGACCGGGCATGCCGAGACGGTCACCTATGACAGCGGCATGCGGCAGCTGACCGCAACCTCCGCGATGGGCCTGACCGCGGCGCAGACCTGGTCGAACAAAGACCAACTGCTGTCCGTGACGGATGCGACCGGGCACGAGTCCACCACCATCTATGACCTGCGCACCGACCGGGCCACCGACACCTACGGTCCGGCGCCGGTGTCGTGTTTCGCCGCCGACCGCACCCCACTCAGCACCTGCCCGATCGTTCCGGCGCACACGTCGACCGGGTACGACCAGGGACTCACCGGTCTGAACGCCGCGTATTACACGAACCCGCAGTTGGCGGGCGCGCCGGCTCTGTTCACCCTGGGTCTGGTCGGTGCCACCGACGGCACAATCAACACCGCCTGGGGTACCAGTGCTCCGGCGCCGGGGATTCCGGCGACGAACTTCTCCGTCCGCCTCACCGGCACACTCACCTTCCCCGCCCCGGGCACCTACACGTTGCATGCGACCGCCGGTGGTGTGGCGAAGGTGTGGCTGAACGATGTCGCGAACCTGGACACGTCGACCGCCGCGGCGGGTGCGGATGTCGCCGGCGGCACCATCACCGTGACCGCTGACCAGCTCGTGCAACGCATCCGTGTCGACGCGATCCAGACCACCGGCACCGCATCCCTGAAGCTGCAGTGGGTGGCAGGCAGCGGCGCCGAGGTGGTGGTTCCCGGCGCTGCCTTGAAACCGGACTACGGGCTTGTTACCTCCACCATCACCGACGACTCGGCGCCGGCGAACGCTGCAGCGGTAACCCCGGTGCCGTCGATGAGCTCCACCACCAGTTACGGCGCCTACCCGTGGTTGGGCCTTGCAACCTCAACCACCGCAGCCGGGTTGACGACCTCGGCAACTTACGAGACCCCTGGCACCGGGTGGTTGCGGCAAACGTCCGTCACACTCCCCGCCGGGTCCGGGACCGCCACCTCGAACAGTTTCTACGGCGATGCCGACACGATCGGCACTGCCGTGTGTGGGCTGCCGGCGGCGACGATCGAGTACGGACGGTTGAAGACCGCGACCACCGCGGCTCCCGCTTCCGGCACGCCGATCACGACCAGTTACGTCTACGACTCTCTGGGTCGGGTGGTGGGTGCGAAACGCACCGGGGATCCGGATTGGACCTGCACCAGCTTCGACACCCGCGGACGCGCCACCTCGGTCGCCTATCCGGCGTTCGGCGGGACGGCGGCCCGCACGGTCACGAGTAACTTCGCGGTGGGTGGTGACCCGCTGACCAGCACTGTGTCGGACCCGTCGGGCACGATCACCGCCGTCACCGACCTCCTCGGGCGGACGGTCAAATACACGGACGCGTTGGGCACGGTTACCCAGACCGGCTACAACATCCTCGGTCAGGTGACCCAGACGGCGACGACAACCGCGGGTGCGACCACGGGACAGGTGGAGCAGTTCGGGTATGACCGGGATGGGCATGTCACCGCGGTGATGCAAGGCATCCTCGACCAGTCCCATGGTGGTGCGGTCGGGGTGACCGGGGTTCTGGCGACCGCGATCTACACAACCGGGCAACTAGCGTCGGTCAAGTATCTGAACGGCAGCAGCCTGTCCTCCATCACCCGCGATGCGAACACCGGGGCGCCGACCGGGATGTCGTGGGCGTTCCCGTCCGGGACTGACAGCAAACAAAACCCGGTGTCGGATGCGGTGACCAGGTCGCAGGCGGGACGCGTCACTACCGACACGATCACCGACGGAACCACCGCCACCACATCCGCCTACGCCTACGACACCGCCGGGCGACTCGTTCACGCGGTGAGCCCGCATAACGATCTGACCTACGGGTTCGGCACCGCCGCCTGCGGTGTCGCAACAGCGGGAATGGACGGGAACCGCACGTCGATGACGGACAGCACCAACGGTGCCACCGCCTCATCGACGCAGTACTGCTATGACAACGCGGACCGGCTCACCAGCACCACCGTCACGAACCCGCCGGCCGGGGCGGATGGTCTCGCCGCAACGAACTTGACGGCGTCGAACCTGGCCTATGACGCGCATGGGAACATCACCACCCTCGCGGACCAGACCCTCACCTATGACGTGTCGGATCAGAACACGTCAATGACGACCGGGAAGACGACCGTCACCTACAGTCGTGACGCGTTGGGTCGGGTGATCAAACGGGTCACCGGGGCGGACACCGAGTATTACGCCTACACACCGTCAGGCCAGTTCGCGGTGCTCGACACCTCGAAGTCGCTGATCTCCAGCACCGTGTCCCTTCCGGGTGGGGCGACGGTGACGATCCCGGCCACGGGCACGGCGGTGTGGTCGTATCCGAACCTGCACGGCGACATCATCCTCACCGCGTCGAACACCGGTTGGCGGACCGGCGCTGTCGCGTTCTATGACCCTTTCGGGCAACCCATCGACCCCACAACCGGACTGATCGGCACCACCACCGCCGACGACGCCGGCCCGAACACCCAACCCGGCGACTCCGACTACGGGTGGGAAGGCGCCGCGTCCAAGCACTATGAGCATGCGGGTGACATCGCCACCATCCTGATGGGTGCCAGGCTGTACGTCCCAGCGCTCGGACGGTTCCTCAGCGTCGACCCCGTCGCCGATGGAAACGCGAACGCGTACAACTACCCCAACGACCCCATCAACGGGAACGACCTGACGGGTAAGAGCGCGGACGGGATGGAACACCAATATGAGTATGAGCACCCTGGCCCGATATCTCTCCCCAAGTACTATCCAACGTACAAGAGCGGCAACTATTGGGGAGAGTCACTCCTTTCGCGGTCAAGCTATGACCACATAATGGACGGTCACGGGAAGCAGTACGCGCGCATATTGAGATGGAACGGAAGTGGCACGGTCGACCAGTTGGTAGATTTCTTGATCTCAAAAACGCTCAAGCACAGCCTGGCCCAACCGACGTATCGTGCGGTGAATGACACCTGGAACTATACGAGCATGATCAAGTTTTTCGAGTACCAGCCGAACGGAGCGCGGGTCACGGTCTGTACGCAGGTGTTTCTGGTGAGCGTGGGAGTTAATTCGGACAACATCGTGACTGCGTTCCCGGAGGACAGCCCAAAGGCCGTAGGCGGAGGCAAGTGCAGTGGCTACTAATGGAAAGCTGCAGGGCTGGATCAATTGGATGAAGTTATCAAACGAGTATTTTGAAACGCGCGGCACAGCTAGTTCACTTCAAGTCCGTCAGATTGACTCCTCACGATGGGTCGCCGTCACCGTCAACCCACAAGTCTTCACGGACTCGGTGGCGAGCCTGACGGCATATGCGAGTGAGATTTGGCCGGAGGTGACAAGTGAACTGGCGCTATACCGACTGCTCTTCACGAACTTGTGGGAGCACTTCGAGTCGACTGGCCCGGAGAACGTTTCGGCCGTAGTGGAAATGTTCGCGCATGGTTTCCGTGGTGCTCGGAACCCTACTTGAGTCGCGTTCTACGACCCGTCCGGGCAGCCTATTGCCACCTCATGAGCTCACCAGAACAAGAACTGCAAAACGCGCGGCTTCACCTAAACGAAGATCTTGCGCAGGCCTGGTGGCGGTATTTCGAATTGATGGATTCGGGTGAGGCGCCGTCAGACGGGTCGGATTATCTTGACGAGAGCACGCGCGAGACAGTCGATTCGTCCTTGACCGTCTCGATTCTGGCCGAAGATCAGGACAGCCTGGGCAAGCTAATCGCTCTGCTTGTCTCCACTGCGACATCGGACAGTCAACTCGCATACATCGGGACATTGGTGCTCGAGGACGCATTTCACTCGATGGGGGAAGTGGCTCTCAAAGTTTTCCGCGAACTTCACCTGCCCGACGACACCCGCGCGACCATTGAGGGCGGATTTGTCTTGTAGAAGTATGCCCTAGCCCTTACTAAATGGAGAGGTGAGTGACCGTGGCAATTTATCTCAATGTTCGTTCCTCGACAACAGTCATGGGGCGAGCGACTCTAAGCCGAAAAGGTATGACGTGGGCTACCCGAACCAAGGAAGGAACGCAACGATGGAAGGAAAGCAATGATGGAGAATGGTCTAGCCTTCCGCGTTTTCTTCCTGCGCGCGACAGCAAGAAAGTGGTTGCCGCTAGTTGGTCGTCGATATGCCATGAGATCGGCGTTGCGTGGTCAGGTCGAATGCTGCGACTTCCACTTGTACTCGCGTGCCTCGTCCCCGTAAATGTCTTCAGGTTTTTTGGCACCATACAGGCCGACATCGTTGTGGTCGTTTTCGCGATACTCGCCCTCTTCGGAGCTATTGCAATGTCCTTTTTCACTCGCATTCGAGTGGCCTCGATCGCAAGGGAACTAGCTTTCGAACTTTCCAAGGCGGGTCTTCCTAACGACCGAGCGGTCGACCTGACAAGTGTCGAGCGTTTCGTAGCGTGGTGTAACTCAGCTCAACTGACCACGGAGCTAGTACGAAACACGCTCATGTCCGCTTCAGGTGAGCAGCCCATATGACGAATTCGACAGCTTCCAGAACCGACATCGAGTACGACGCCCGCACACAGTCCGCCGGTACGCGATCGGAGTAGGAAGTTGAACAAGGAGCGTGCGCCGAGATCTCGAACCACCCTTTTCGCAATGGCGTCTTTGGGCATCGTCGTCGGTGGAATCGGAATTCTGGGTCGCACTCTTGATGCTGTTCGTAGCGGCGACGCGGGATTCGTAAGGCTGCAAATAACAGCTTCAATAGTTGGGTTTACAGTGGTCGCCACGCTAACTGCTGCACTGGCGTTCAGATTTGTTGGAGGACAATTCTGCGCGTCAAAACTGAGAGTGCGATTTCCTTACTCCCGCGTTGTGTCAGGAAGGTCCAACGCGGGCCTTCGGTCAAGCTTGGCGAGCATCAGCGGTTTCTTTGCAACTCAAGCACGACCTGCATTTCCGAGGATTGCATTCGCTTTGAAATTTGATCAAGACGGCCTTTCGTTTTGGCAATGTGGGATGAACCCAAGGATGTATTGCGAAATTGGCTGGTCATCTATTTCGCTTGTATCCGTGATCGAACACGATGTGCGTTCGGTGACCTACTTTGCTTTGCAGGTTCAACTCCGCGATCCCGGTCACCCTCTTGAATTTCGAGTAAGTGATGAGCGAGGGATTGGGCTTCGGCTGCGAAACCGAGCTGAACTAGATCAACTTGCCCAGGAGGTCGATGCACTTCGCGAAGCGAGAGCCATCGACGATGCCACCTAGGGCGTGTCTCCTAGTGCTTTCAGCCAGATGCTGATTGCTCTGAAGGCGGCGCCGCCACTGGTTGGCAATCGCCACCTCGATGACACCGGCCGGACTTACCACTTCGGCAGACCAACGTCCATCGCCGCAGCCGGGACGGATGTGTCCGGCGCAACGATGAGTGTCGCCGCCGACCATCTTGTCCAACGCATCCGCATCGACGCGATCCAAACCACGGGCACGGCATCTCTGAAACTGCAATGGGTGGCGGGCGGTGCCGCCGAAACCGTCATCCCGGGTGCTGACTTGAAGCCGGACTACGGACTGGTCACCTCCACCACCACCACCGACGACACGGCACCGGCGAACGCGGCAGCGGCAACCCTTGTCTCGTCGATGAGTTCCACAACCAGTTACGGCGCCTACCCGTGGCTCGGACTCGCGACCTTGACAACATCCGCCGGTCTGACGACCTCGGCAACTTACGAGACTCCAGGTACCGGGTGGTTGCGGCAACTGTCCACCACCCTCCCTGCAGGCTCGGGCACGGCGGCGCCGAACAGCTACTACGGCGACACCGCGACCATAGGAACCACGGTGTGTGGCCTGCCGGCCTCGACCATCGAGTACGGGATTGAGCCGGATCGGCCTACGCCGGCGGTGATCCGCGATCGCGCCCAGTGATCGCTACTGCTCCGGCCGCGCGTAGTCGTCGACGTGGATCACCTGTATCGGCCGCGACATCGGAGGCAGCTCGCGCAGGCGCTCGAGGCCGGGTCGCAATTCGGTGAGCCAGGCCTCATAGCCTGCGGCGTTGAGGTGCAGCCGGTCATCGGAGTACGCGGGATTCAGCTCGCCGTCCTCGAGCGCGAGCGCCGGCCACAGGTCGAGGTACTGCGCGTGCACGGTGGCCGCGAACTGGCGGAGGTGGATGTTCGCCTCCTGGATGCGATCCGCGAACTCGCGGCCGCGCGGCATGATCGACTGCAGCAGCATCCGCGAACCGGGGAGGTCGCGCCGCAGGTCGACCATCATCGATTGGATGTTGCGCACCAAGTGCTCCACGCTGCGCCGGGTGCCGAGGTCGTTGGTACCGATGAGCACGATGATCTCATCGGGGTCCGCCGCGACGACGGTGTCGAGACGCGCGATCACGTCATCGCTCGTGTCGCCGGAGACGCCGAAATTCAGGGCGTTGACGTCAGGGAACCAGTTCTGCCAGTCCCCGTGCGCCGTGAGGCTGTCGCCCAGGAACAGCACGGTGTTGTCAGCCATTGGAATAGAGGACCTCCGCCTCCAGCGTACGCCAGCTACTTGCGACCGCGCCTGCGGAGCATCTGACCGAAGATTCCCCCGGCGAGACCCACGAGTACCAGCAGTCCCCCGATGACATAGCCGACAGCCATCAGATGAGTGCTTTGGTGTGCCAGACCGTCTTCGTCTCGGTGAAGAACGTGACCCGGTCGACGGCGAGCGCGGGAACCCCGGACTCCGGTGGCAGCACGCGCTTCAGGGTGTCGGCGGCCGCGATCTGCAGGTCGACCCACTCCAGGCTCTCGGCCCCCGCCAGGTCGAGCGCGTTGACATCGGCGTGGCTGGCGAGCCACGGTGCGATCTCGGCGGCTGAGCCGGTGAGCACGTTCACCACTCCCCCGGGAACATCACTGGTCGCGAGCACCTCCGACAGGCTGATGGCGCTGAGCGGCGACGACTCGCTCGCCACCACGACGACGGTGTTGCCGCTGAGAATCACCGGCGCGATCACGCTGACGAGGCCCAGCAACCCCTGTGTCTGCGGCGCGATGACGGCCACAACACCCGTCGGTTCCGGGGTCGAGATGTTGAAGTAGGGCCCCGCCACGGGATTGCCATTGCCCGCCACCTGCAGGTACTTGTCGGCCCAGCCGGCGTACCAGACCCAGGCGTCGATCGCGGCGTCCACCTGTTTCAGCGCAGCGGCCTCGGTGATGCCGTCGGTGCTGCGGAGTTCGTCCACGAACTGGGCACGGCGGCCCTCGAGAAGCTCGGCGATGCGGTAGAGCACCTGGCCGCGGTTGTAGCCGGGCGCCCCAGACCATCCCGGGAAGGCCGCCCGCGCGGCGACGACCGCATCGCGGGCGTCTTTGCGGGATGCCTTGGCCGCGTTCGCGAGAAATACGCCCTTCTTGGTGGTCACCTCATAGGTGCGGCCCGATTCGCTGCGCGGGAACGCGCCGCCGATATAGAGCTTGTAGGTCTTGGGGATGCTCAGATGGGTCATTTGGCGCTCCTGCTCGTCGCCGGTGAGGTCTCGACAGACTCGACCCGCGAGGTGAGGTAGGCGGCAAGGCCGTGGCGACCGCCCTCGCGGCCGTAGCCCGACTCCTTGTAGCCGCCGAACGGGGACGACGGGTCGAACTTGTTGAAGGTGTTCGACCAGATCACGCCGGCCCGCAGCTTATCGGCGACCGCCAGCACCTTCGAGCCCTTGTCGCTCCAGATGCCGGCGGAGAGCCCGTAGGGCGTGTTGTTGGCCTTGGCGATCGCCTCCGCCGGGGTGCG
>JAZJYU010000164.1:0-4483 GCA_040390225.1 Actinomycetota bacterium
CTCGCCGGCAACGCTCTCACCCTGCTGAGCGCTCACCTCGACGACCCGACCGGCTTCGGTCGCATCGTCCGCTCGCCGAGCGGCGAATTCGAGTCCATCGTCGAGGAGAAGGACGCGACGGATGCCGAGCGCGCCATCACCGAGACGAACGCCGGCGTGTACGTTTTCGAGTCCGTCGCCCTCGTCTCCGCACTCACCGCCGTGACGACCGAGAACATGCAGAACGAGATGTACCTGACGGATGCCGCGGCCGGCATCCGCGCGGCCGGTGGAGTGATCGAGGCCGTTCCGGTGACCGACCCGTGGCTGGTCGCCGGAATCAACGACCGGGCCCAGCTGGCGGCGGCGGCGGCCGAACTGAACGCCCGCATCGTGCGTGGCTGGCAGCTTGCCGGCGTGACCGTGCAGGAGCCGGCGACCACCTGGATCGACCTGAAGGCGGTGCTCGCCGAAGATGTCGAGCTGCTGCCGGGCACGCAGATCAAGGGCGCGACGGTGATCGAGCGCGGGGCGGTCGTCGGGCCGTACACGACGCTCGTGGACTGCGAGATCGGCGAAGGCGCGGTCGTGAAGCGCGCAGACGCGACGCTCGCCGTCATCGGCAGGAACGCATCCGTCGGGCCGTTCGCCTACCTCAGGCCGGGAAGCTACCTGGGCGAGGACGGCAAGATCGGTACCTTCGTCGAGACGAAGAACTCGAAGATCGGCCGGGGCACGAAGGTGCCTCACCTCAGCTACATCGGCGACACCACGG
This sequence comes from Actinomycetota bacterium, assembly GCA_040390225.1. Lineage (GTDB taxonomy): Bacteria > Actinomycetota > Actinomycetes > Actinomycetales > Microbacteriaceae > Lacisediminihabitans. The sequence continues at coordinate 755 of JAZJYU010000164.1, forward strand.
TCGGCGAGCAGTCGAACATCGGCGCCGGAACCATCACCGCCAACTACGACGGGGTGAACAAGCACTCGACGACGGTGGGCTCGCACGTGCGAACCGCGTCGCACAACGTGTTCGTCGCCCCCGTTAGTATCGGAGATGGAGCGTATACCGGTGCGGGCACGGTCGTCCGCAAGGATGTCCCGGCCGGCGCCCTCGCCGTGAATGTCGCTCCGCAGCGCAACATCCTCGGCTGGGTCGAGGAGAAACGCCCGGGAACCGAGGCAGCGAAAGCCGCAGCGGACTCCACCAAGTAAGTAGAGGGAGCAGCGTGGCCGAGATCACCGCCAGCGGTAAGAAGCGGCTGGTGCTCGTCACCGGAAGGGCGCACCCTCAACTCGCGATCGACATCGCGGCCGAGCTGGGCGCGGATCTCGTGCACACCGATGCACGCACGTTCGCGTCGAGCGAGCTGTACGCCCGGTACGACGAGAGCGTGCGCGGCGCGGATGCTTTCGTCATCCAGTCGCACACCCGACCGATCAACGAGTGGCTCATGGAGCAGCTCATCATGGTCGACGCGATGAAGCGGGCATCGGCCAAGCGGATCACCGTGGTCGCCCCCTACTACCCGTACGCGCGGCAGGACAAGAAGGGTCGCGGCCGCGAACCGATCTCGGCCAGGCTCGTCGCCGACCTGTTCAAGGCGGCCGGCGCGGACCGCATCATGAGCGTCGATCTTCATGCTGCGCAGATCCAGGGCTTCTTCGACGGACCGGTCGACCACCTGTTCGCCATGCCCGTGCTGCTCGAACACTTCCAGAAGAAACTCGACCCGGCGACCCTCACCGTGGTGAGCCCCGACATGGGCCGGGTGAAGGTCGCGGATGTCTGGAGCGACAAGCTGGGCGCTCCTCTGGCGATCATCCACAAGCGTCGCGACCCGATGGTGGCCAACAAGATCACCGTGCACGAGATCGTCGGCGAGGTGAAGGGCCGGGTCTGCCTGCTGGTCGACGACCTGATCGACACCGGCTCCACGATCGTGAAGGCCTCAGAGGCGCTGAAGGCGGCTGGGGCTCTCGGTGTGGTCGTCGCGGCGACACACGCGGTGTTCTCCGACCCGGCGTCCACGATCCTGCAGAGCGAGTTCATCGACTCGGTCGTCGTCACCGACACGCTGCCGATCCCGGAGGACAAGCGCTTCCCGACCCTCACCATCCTGCCGATCGCCCCGCTCATCGCCAGCGCCATCCACGAGGTGTTCAGTGACGGCTCGGTCACGTCGATGTTCGACGGCGCAGCATGAGCCCCAAGCGCTACAGCCCGCCGCGCCCCTGGATCACGTCGTATGCGGAGGGGGTGCCGGCCGAGATCGACCTGCCGACCGGTTCTCTCTACGATCTGGTTTCGGCATCCGTCGACGAGTTCGGCGACCATGTCGCGCTCGAGTTCTTCGGCAAGACGACCACGTACGCCGAGATGAACGAGCAGATCCTCCGCGCAGCCGAGGGCCTGCGCCGGCTCGGCGTGCAGAAGGGCGACCCGGTCGCGCTGGTGCTGCCGAACTGCCCGCAGCACATCGTCGCGTTCTACGCCGTGCTGCGCCTCGGCGGAATCGTGATCGAGCACAACCCGCTCTATACGCCGCGCGAGCTGCGTCACCAGTTCGAAGATCACGGGGCGAAAATCGCGATCGTCTGGAACAACGTCGTGAAGACCGTGCAGGACTTCCCCGACGACGTGAAGGTCGACACGATCATCTCGATCGACGTGACGCGGGCCATGCCGTTCGGCACCCGCGCGCTGCTGCGCCTGCCGATCGCCCGCGCGCGCGAGTCCCGCGCCCAGCTCACCACGAAGGTGCGTGACACGCTCACCTGGGAGACTCTGCTCGAGACCGAGCCGATCGACCCGCACATCTTCAGCCCGGCCTCGGCGGATGTCGCGCTCATCCAGTACACGTCCGGCACCACCGGGCTGCCCAAGGGCGCCACACTCACCCACCTCAATCTGCTGGTGAACGCCGCCCAGGCGCGAGCGTGGGTGCCGACGGTCACGCGCGGAACCTCCGTCGTCTACGCGGTGCTGCCGATGTTCCACGCCTACGGGCTCACGCTGTGCCTCACCTTCGCGATGAGCATGGGGTCGCGGCTCGTGCTGTTCCCCAAGTTCGATCCCGACCTGGTGCTGCCGGTGATCAAGAAGCGGCCTGCCACCTTCCTGCCGGCCGTTCCGCCGATCTATGAGCGGCTTCAGGCGGCAGCGCACGAGAAGCACGTATCACTGCGGGGAATCGAGATCTCGATTTCTGGTGCGATGCCGCTGTCGGCATCCGTCGTCGAACCGTGGGAGAAGGAGACCGGGGGCTGGCTCGTCGAGGGCTACGGGCTGTCGGAGACCTCGCCGGTGCTGATGGCCAACCCGGTCGGTCCGTCGCGCGTCGCGGGAACGGTCGGCCTGCCGATGCCGAACACCGAGATCCGTGTCGTCGACCCTGAGAATCCGACGAAGGACCGGGAACCGGGCGACGAGGGCGAGCTGATCGTGCGCGGCCCGCAGGTGTTCTCCGGCTACTGGAAGAAGCCTGAGGAGACCGCGGCCGTCTTCGTGCCGGCGTCGGACGGCGGCCTGCCCTGGTTCCGAACCGGGGACATCGTCACCGTCGACAAGAAGGGCTACGTGCGGATCGTCGATCGCATCAAGGAGCTCATCATCACCGGCGGGTTCAACGTCGCGCCGACCGAGGTCGAGGACTGCCTGCGCGGGCATCCGGATGTGCAGGACGTCGCGGTGGTCGGCCTTCCCAGTGAGCACAGCGGCGAGGATGTCGTGGCTGCTGTCGTGCTGAAGCCCGGCACGACGCTGGACGAGAAGTCGATCCGCGACTTCGGTCGAGCGAATCTGACGCCCTACAAGGTGCCCAAGCGCGTCGTCGCGGTCGATGATCTTTCACGGTCGCTCATCGGCAAGGTGCTGCGCAAGCAGGTGAGAGACGAACTGATCGCCAACCAGTAGCGTCTAGCCATGGATACGCTTTCGCTGTTCCTCGTGCCCCTGCTGGCACTTGTGGCTCCGATCCTCGCGGCCATCGTCGGCCGGGTCGCGCTGGTGCCGCTGGTGGTGTTCGAGATCGTGCTCGGTATCGTCGTCGGCCCCAGCGCGCTCGGCTGGGTGCACTCGACCGACGTGCTCTCGTTTCTCGCCGACATCGGACTCGCCATGCTGTTCTTCGTCGCCGGCAGTGAGATCGACTTCGCCGCGATCAAAGGCCGGCCGATCCGTTTCGCGGGTCTGGCCTGGCTGATCGCCATCGTGGTCGGGGTGGGGCTGGGTATCGTGGTCGCGCCGAACGTGGATACGGGCGTGATCATCGGCATCGCGGTCGCCTCGACGGCGCTCGGCACGATCCTGCCGACACTCAGGGACGCCGGCGAGCTGTCGACGCCGTTCGGTCGCTCGATCATCGCGATCGGCGCGATCGGCGAATTCGGGCCGTTGCTCGCGATCTCGCTCTTTCTCAGTGGGCGGGACCTCGGGCTCTCCCTGGTGGTCGTGATCATCTTCGCCGTCGTGGCGGTGGCAGCGATCCTGGTCGCGGCACGTGGACGCGGGTTCGAGCGTCCCCAGCGGTTCATCACGGCGACCCTTCATTCCAGCGGGCAGTTCGCCATCCGGCTGATCCTCGCCATTCTTGCTGCCCTCGTCGCGCTCAGCATCGTGCTCGGGCTCGACATGCTCCTCGGCGCCTTC
>JAZJYU010000165.1:0-4092 GCA_040390225.1 Actinomycetota bacterium
ACGCACTCGCCATCTTCTTCGTGGGTCGCGGCCTCGATGGCCATGACTCCCGACGGATGCGCGAGACGCACCGTGGAGTCGCCGTGCTCGGTCAGCCGGTAGATCTCATTGACGATGGTTCCCTCCGCCACGGCCGCTACGGCCGTGCAGCTGCTTGCGGTTCCCGGGTACGCCTCGTGCATCGTGTCTCCCATGGACTGAATGCCCGCGAACCGAACGGCGAAGTCGTAGTCCGTCGCGGCCAGCTCGACGCCCTTCAGCGTCGTGAACGGCTGCGGTGTGGTGATCGCGATCGGCCACGGGGTGGTCTTCGAGTGATCGATGCCCAGCAGGTCCTGTGCCGCGATCCGGATGGCGTTGTACTTCTCAACGACGGCCGGGCCCTTGTCCGGCATCTCAAGCCCCGTCATGCCGGTGTCTTCGGCCCGGAAGAAGACGCACATGTTCGCCAGGTCGACGATCGAAACCTCGATCTCTCCGATACCGGGTACCGTGAGCAGGTCCACCCGCTTCCCCGTCGGGAACAGCTTTCCGCCGAGCGAGGCCCCGACTGTCTTCGAGAAGTCGGTCATGACGGCCGGCCCGGTTCCCGTGACTCCGGCGATCGCGTAGTCGCCGGTGACCATCGGGCTGCCATCCTCGCCTGTCGGCACCTCGACGGTCAGGATCGACCTGGTGTTGGTCTGGTAGATGCGCACGGTCGTGATGCCCGGCGTCGGCTCGACGAGGCCCGACAGTATGGCGTATGTACCGACGCTCGGCGTCAGGTTGCCGCAGTTGAAGTCCCAGTAGACCCGCTCCTCGCCGATGCCCACCTGCGCAAAGGTGTAGTCGACGTCCGCGTCGTCTCGCTGGCTGGGTCCGACGATGCAGCACTTGCTCGTCGTGGGCATGGCGCCGCCGATGCCATCGATCTGCCGCGCGTCACGCGCACCGAACATGTCGATCAGGTACGGCCCCCACAGGGTGCGGTCGTCGGGGAGGTCGCTTTCGAGCAGGTACACGCCTCTGCTGGTGCCGCCTCGAATGATCCAGGTCGGGATGGTGAGCATCTCACGGCTCAGGAATGGTGTTGTTGGCATCTGTTTTCTCCTTCGTTGAGACGGGTCTAGATGGATCCGACTGGCTTGAGGCCGCTGAACGCGGCAGTGGTTCCCGGGGCCGTTCCCCCAGGCGGGCTGTACGCGACTCCGTCACCAAGAAGGTGCTCGACCTCCTTCTGGGAGCGGCCGAGCACCTCGGTCAGCACGTCGACGGTGTCCTCACCCAGTACCGGCGCGTGACGATGCAGCGGTACGTGGTACTCGAGAAAGCTCATCGGGAAGCCTTTGACCGGCGCGCCCTCTCCGGGGAGCCGCACCCGTCGCTCGACGAGGCCCGGCATCCGGAGTCTGTCGGCTGCGGTGTTCACGGGGACCGCGGGAACCCCGGCCGACCGAAGTTCCTGTACGGCATCGTCGCGTGACTTCGTCGAGGTCCATCGGGTGATGATGTCGTCGACCTCGTCCTCATGAGTGAACCACCAGCCCTCGTCGGCCGGCAGGAGAGCGTCCGGGTGCACGACGGCGGCGAGCGCCCGGCGCTCCTCGCCCGTCGAACACGAGATGGCGACCCAGCTATCGGCGCCCTCGGTGCGATAGACGTCATGTGGCGTTCGTCCTGGCCGCCGGTTGCCGGTGATCTCGGAGTCATGCCCGTTCACCAGGAAGTCCGCGATCTGCGACGCGAGTGTCCAGGTGACGGATTCACGTTGCGAGATGTCGAGGTACGCGCCCTCGATCTGCATCGCAAGGCAGTAGACGGTGAACGCGGCGCCCATCAGCGACACCAGCTGGTCCGGGTAGTTGACGTCGGATGACGACCACGTGGGGCGATCCGGATCGTACCCGGTCAGCGAGGCGAGGCCGGAGAGCAGGTCGAGCGTCGAGCCGAACGAACGGTTGCGCGACTCGGGCCCGGTCTGGCCCTGGCTCGACAGCGAGACATAGATGAGCGCCGGATTGATCGCCCGGAGCGTCGGTTCGTCTATTCCGAGCTTCGCTGTCACTCCGACCCGGAAATTCTCCACGAAGACCTGCGACTTGGCCGCGAGCTCGTGAATTATCGATCGCCCTTCCTCCGTCGTCAGGTTCACGGCGATGGCGCGTTTGCCCACGTTGTTCGATGGGAAGTAAGGAGAACCCTGCCTCGGCACGCCCGGCGTCGCCACCTCGTCCGGCTTCGCCGGCATCTTCCACACCCGGAAGGTGTCCGGCCGGTCCGCGGCTTCCACCTTTATCACCGTCGCGCCGAAGTCGGCGAGCAGCCTGGTCACGGCGGCTCCGGCCGTGATGGCACCGAAATCGAGCACGACCACTCCGTCGAGCGGCTGGGTGCGGGTCACGGAGGGTCTGTCACGAATGCTGGCCGGGTCAGAGGGATGAGCGAATCTCTCGCCGAGGCCGGGCACCGCACCGGAGCGCCACGGCAGCGAAGCGCTGAATGCCGGGCTCCCGACCACGGGAACACGCCCCGCTTCGGCTGCTGGGGCATCGGTCAGGAATCCTCGCGAGATGAACTGCTCCGACCGGGTCAGGTCTGACATCTCGGGCGCCCAGCCGAACGGGAGTCCCAGAACCTGCGCTCGGTCGTAGATCTCCTTGGCGGTCTTGTCTTTCGCCCAGTCGTCGACGATCGGCCACCATTCCGCGGCGCGCTGCAGTCTGCTGTACTCATCGGCCAGCGCCGGGTCGCGAAGCGCCGGATGGCCGATCAACTCGACCATCGCCTTCCAGTGCTGCTGCTGGAAGATCGCTCCGACCCAGCCGTCCGTGCCGCGCACCATCTTCCACTCGCCGCCCTTGGACCCCGCGCGTCTCGGCGCTTCGCCCGTGAGGTAGTAGCCAAGATCGCTCTTCCAGTCGGCATAGGCGGCGACGTCCGACATCACCACGTCGACGACATCCCCGCCATTCCCCTGGTCGCGGCGCATGACGGCGACCATGGCTCCGAGAAATCCGGTGGTGGCGGCGCAGTACGCGATCTGCTCCCCACCGAGGCTGAGCGGCTTACGCTGCGGGTCTCCGATCATCGCCGTGAGCCCGCCGAACGACTCGGCGAGCAGGCTGTCGCCCGGGAGATTCGCGAGATCCGAGTCCCTGGCGAATGCGGTGATCCAGACCACGACCAACTCGGGCCACGACCGGCGCAGCCAGTCCGTGGTGATTCCCAGCGCATCCGCCTCCGCCGGAACGAGGTCGAGCAGGAACACGTCGGCCGAGTCGAGCAGTTCTGTCAGGCCCGACGTGAAGTCGGGTCCGGGGTCGAGGATGACCGACGACTTGTCCGCGTTCAGCGCGACGAAAGACAGTCCGGTGCCCTCGTGATTGAGCGGTGCCTGCCCGCGCAACGCCTCGCCATCAGACGGTTCGCACTTGAGGACATCGTGCCCGAGACCGGCGAAGAATCGGCCGCAGGCCGACCCGGCGACACCGTGCGCGAGTTCGACGACGCGAAGCACCGGCTGGCGTGCGGTCATCGCTACTTGCCCTGGCCGGGGTTGGGCACGCCGTTGATGAAATTCTTGAGCGCACCCTCATGGGTCTGCGTGCGCGAGTGGATCTCGGCATTGACGAACGCGCCGTATTCGAGCGCCGCCCTCCACTCGGAGATCTGCATCGGCACGGTCCAGAGCGCCTTCTTGGTGTATTCGAGAGCGGCGGGATCGAACTGCGAGACGTGGCGGGCGAGTTCGAGCGTCTCACGCTCGAGTTCGTCGGCGGGCACCGCGAGGTTGGCCATCCCCCAGTCCACCGCGGTGACGCCGTTGATGCGCTTCGCAGTGAGAATCATCCACGCGGCGCGCTTGCTGGTCAGCCGCAGTTGCGCCGCCGGGCCCGCAAGCCCGGGATAGTATCCGAACCCGAGTTCTGGGATGCCGATCTGCACGTCGTCTGCCAGAACAGCGAGATCGCAGACGTTGATAAGGGTCGAGCCGCCGCCGAGGGCATACCCCTCCGCGGAGGCGATCACGATCGCGGGGTGTCTGCGGATCTCGTCCTGCACCTGGTTCCACGAACGATTGAGCTCGTCGTTGTCGTCCGGCTCGCCGGT
>JAZJYU010000166.1:0-13518 GCA_040390225.1 Actinomycetota bacterium
CGCTCGCGAGCGCCGGGTCGGACGCGGTCACGAAGACCGTCGCGCTCGGCTTCCCGTGGGCGGAGAACGTGGAGTACGGCGCCTACCTGCGGTCACTCACCGGCGACGACCCGCGCGAGGCGGCGATCGTGCACGCGGCCGGCTCGCTGTTCCGTGGAGCGGGCTACGCAGCGTTCGACGGCACCCCGCCGAACAACACGATGCAGTCCGCCGTCGCCGCCCCGTACACTCACACGACGGCTCCCCTTCGCCGGCTGGTCGACCGTTTCTCCCTGGTGGTGTGCGAAGCCCTGTCGGCGGGCACCCCGATCCCGCAGTGGGCGCGTGAGGCGCTGCCGTCGCTGCCCGGGATCATGGCCCATTCCGACGAGATCGCCTCCCGGCTCGATCACGGGTCCATCGACGCGGTCGAGGCGGCTATTCTCCGCGGGCGCGAGGGCGAGGTCTTCGACGCGGTCGTCATCTCGGTGCGACCGGCGGGCGGGGGCGGTGTCGTGCAGATCACCGATCCCGCCGTGACGGCGGAATGCGTGGGCGACCTGGTGGCGGGAACGGCGGTCAGGGTGAGGCTCGCTTCCGCGGACATCCCGAGCCACACGGTGTCGTTCACGCTCGCCTGAAAGATCGCGCGAACTTTCATTCCCCCCAGTACGCTCCCGGGAAACTCACCGGTAGCGCGGGGGTAGAGTGCTTGATGGCCCAGATATCTTGACGTTGAGATGGCTCGATATCGAGATACCTGCCGCCCATCCTGACGCCTCTCATGGATAGGACAACAGCAGAGTGGATCTCTTCGAGTACCAGGCCCGCGATCTTTTCGAAAGCTACGGGGTGCCTGTACTCCCGGGCATCGTCGCAGACACCCCGGAGGCGGTGAAAGCAGCCGCGCAGAAGCTCGGCGGCGTCACCGTCGTCAAGGCGCAGGTGAAGGTCGGCGGTCGCGGAAAGGCCGGTGGCGTGAAGGTCGCCAAGACCCCTGAGGATGCCGAAGAGGCGGCGAAGGCGATCCTCGGCCTCGACATCAAGGGCCACACCGTGAAGCGCGTGATGGTCGCCGGCGGAGCACAGATCGCGCAGGAGTACTACTTCTCGGTGCTGCTCGACCGGGCCAACCGCTCCTACCTCTCGCTCTCCAGCTACGAGGGCGGAATGGAGATCGAGGAGCTCGCCGTCGAGCGTCCAGAAGCTCTCGCCCGCATCGAGGTCGACCCGCTGGCCGGCGTGGATCTCGAGGTGGCGAAGAAGATCGCCGTGGCCGCGAAGTTCCCGGCCGACATCGTCGACAAGGTCGCCCCGGTGTTCGTGAAGCTGTACGAGGTCTACAAGGGCGAAGACGCGACGCTGGTCGAGGTGAACCCGCTCGTGCTGACGGAGCAGGGCGACATCGTCGCGCTCGACGGCAAGGTGTCGCTCGACGACAACGCGGACTTCCGTCACCCGAACCACGAGGCACTGGTCGACACTGACGCCGAGGACCCGCTCGAGGCGAAGGCCAAGAAGCTCGGGCTCAACTACGTGAAGCTCGACGGCGAGGTCGGCATCATCGGCAACGGCGCGGGGCTCGTGATGTCCACGCTCGACGTGGTCAGCTACGCGGGTGAGAAGCACAAGGGTGTGAAGCCGGCCAACTTCCTCGACATCGGGGGCGGGGCATCCGCCGAGGTCATGGCGAACGGCCTGGATGTCATCTTCGGCGACCCGCAGACCAAGAGCGTGTTCGTGAACGTGTTCGGCGGCATCACGTCGTGCGACGCGGTCGCCAACGGCATCGTCGGTGCGCTGAAGTCGCTGGGCGACGCCGCGACCAAGCCGATCGTCGTGCGTCTCGACGGCAACAACGTCGAGGAGGGCCGCCGCATCCTCGCGGACTACGCCCACCCGCTCGTCACCCTTGCCGAGAACATGGACCAGGGCGCCGACAAGGCCGCCGAGCTGGCCTCCAAGTAACGCTGATCGAGCCTGTCGAGATCTCGCAGAGAACAAAGGATTTGTAAGAATGTCGATCTTCCTCAACAAGAGCAACAAGGTCATCGTGCAGGGAATCACCGGCGGCGAAGGCACCAAGCACACCGCCCTGATGCTGAAGGCGGGCACCCAGGTGGTCGGTGGTGTCAATGCGCGCAAGGCGGGCACGACGGTCGAGCACGATGGCGGCGTCTCGCTGCCCGTGTTCGGAACGGTCGCCGAGGCGGTCGCGGAGACGGGCGCAGACACCTCGATCATCTTCGTGCCGCCGGCATTCGCGAAAGACGCGATGCTCGAGGCGATCGAGGCCGAGATCCCCCTCCTCGTGGTGATCACCGAGGGCATCCCGATCCAGGACTCGGCTGAGGCCTGGGCGACGATCAAGGCCAAGGGCAACAAGACCAGGATGATCGGGCCGAACTGCCCAGGAATCATCACGCCGGGTGAATCCCTGGTCGGCATCACGCCCGCCACGATCACCGGCAAGGGTCCGATCGGACTCGTGTCGAAGTCGGGCACGCTGACGTACCAGATGATGTATGAACTGCGTGACCTGGGCTTCTCCACCGCGATCGGCATCGGCGGCGACCCCGTCATCGGGTCGACCCACATCGACGCGCTCGCCGCATTCGAAGCCGACCCCGAAACGAAGGCGATCGTGATGATCGGCGAGATCGGCGGCGATGCCGAGGAGCGTGCGGCCGACTACATCAAGGCGCACGTGACCAAGCCGGTCGTCGGCTACGTCGCAGGGTTCACCGCACCCGAGGGCAAGACCATGGGTCACGCCGGCGCGATCGTGTCGTCCGGCGCCGGAACCGCCCAGGGCAAGAAGGAAGCCCTCGAGGCGGCCGGGGTGAAGGTCGGCAAGACGCCGAGCGAGACCGCGAGCCTGATGCGGGAGATCCTCGCGTCGCTCTAACGTAAGCACATGCGAGCGGTAGCGGGCTGGGTCGGGCGACGTCTCGTCACGGCCGATGCCGTCTACGGCGTCATCCTGTACTCCGCTCTGATCGCCGTCGTCTCCGAGAAACAGAACCATTCGCTCGAGGTGTTCGTCGTCTCGTTCCTCTCACTCGTGGTGTTCTGGGGTGCTCACGTCTATGCCGGTACCATCGCCAATCACGTCGTTCGTGACGGACGTGAGATCACGCTCGGAGCTGCTTTCCACGAGGCGGTCGACCACACCTCGGGAATGCTCTACGCGTCCGTGCTTCCCACCATTCCCCTGATCGTCGGGGCATTCCACGGTCTGTCGGACGATGACGCGGCATCCATCTCCATGCTGGTCGTCGTGGTGCAGCTTGCGATCATCGGCTACCAGTCCTTCGCGCAGCGCAAGAGCCGCATCATCGTGCGGATCCTTGGCGGGATAGGCACCGCGCTGTTCGGATTGCTCATGGTGATCCTCAACTCGGTCGTCCACTAACGAAAGCAGGCCCGTGCGCACTCGTCTCGGTATCTCCGTAGTCGCCCTCGGGGTGGCTGTCGCGCTCATCCTCAGCGCCTGTGTTCCGTCCGCGCCGAAGAGTTCTCCGGGTGCGGAGCCGGTGCGGGCGTCGCTGGCGAAGTTCTACGACCAGAGGCTCACCTGGCGTTCGTGCGAGTCCGGCGGCCTCACCTGCACCTCCGTGACGACGCCCATCGACTGGGCGCACCCGTCGGCGGGCACGCTCAAGCTGGCCGTCATCCGTCATGTCACGACGTCGCAGGGCCGGGTCGGCTCCCTGCTCGTCAACCCCGGTGGTCCCGGTGGCTCGGGCTACGACTTCGTGGCGCAGAGCCTCAGCTACTTCGCAGACGCGACCCTGCTCAAGAACTACGACATCGTCGGCTGGGACCCGCGCGGCGTCGGCAAGTCCGCTCCGATCAGGTGTCTCGACGGCCCCGCCATGGATCAGTTCCTGTATGCCGTCTCGCCCTATCCGGAAGGATCGGACGCCTGGCTGCAGTCCCGCGTGCCGATCGAGAAGGCGTACGCAGCGGCCTGTGCCAAGAACAGCGGACCACTGCTCGGCCACATCGACGCCGAGAGCAACGCGCGTGACATGGACCTGATGCGCGCGCTGCTCGGCGACCCCAGGCTCAACTACCTCGGCTTCTCGTACGGCACCTTCTTCGGCGCGCACTACGCGAAGCTCTTCCCGAAGAACGTGGGACGGATGGTGCTCGACGGTCCGGTCGACCCGTCCATTTCGGAACCGGTCGACTTCACCACCCAGATGGGCGGATTCGAGAGTGCCTTCCGCGCGTACCTCACCGACTGCCTCACCGGATCGAAGTGCCCATTCAGCGGAACACTCGATGACGCCCTCGCTCAGGTCAGGGCGCTCATCGCGACGGTCGGCACCGAGGGGCTCACGATCGCAGACGGTCGTACGCTCGACCTCAGTTCCCTCGGCACCGCCATCTCCTATCCGCTCTATAGCCGGGACTCCTGGCCGGACCTCAGCACCATGTTCACTCAGCTGAAGGCCGGTGACGCCTCCGCCGCATTCCAGTTCGCGGACGGTTACAACGCGCGCAATGACGACGGCACATACTCCGAGGAGAACAACGTGTACACGGCGGCACTCTGCCTCGACGGTGTGTTCCCCAGCGACCTGGCCGGCACCCGCGCCACCATGGACACGATCGCGCAGGCCGCGCCGACCATCGGCGCGATCTTCAGCTATGGCGACTGGGTGCAGGTGTCGATCGCCTGCCAGAACTGGCCGTACACGTCGGTGCTGCGGCCGGAGAAGATCGCCGCGAAGGGGGCCGCACCGATCATGGTCGTCGGCACCACCAACGACCCGGCGACACCGTACACGGGGGCCCAATCGCTTGCGTCGCAGCTGGACAGCGGATTCCTCGTCACGCGCGCCGGTGAAGGCCATACCGCGTACGGATCGGGCAACGCCTGCATCGACAGCACCGTCGACACATTCCTCGTGAAGGGAACGGTTCCCTCGAAGGATCCGGAGTGCTGATGGGCAGAGCTCTCACCGCACTGTTCGCGGCGCTCGAGGCCCTGCTCGTCGTCGGGGTCGGCGTCGGCATCCCCCTCGCTGTGCTCAGCGTGCTCTGGGCTTTCCAGTACGGGCTGCAGATCGACTGGATCGTGTTCTGGCGCGTGGCCGTCGACATCTGGCTGCTCGGTCATGGGGTGGATGTGACGATGACCCTCAGCCCCGCGCTCGTCGCGGCCGTCGGTGTGAGCGGCGCCGCCACGCCGTTCATCGTGACCATCGCGCCGCTCGGCTTCGCGCTCCTCACCGTGCTGCTCGGCGCGCGCGCCGGGCGCCGCATCGGGGAAACCCCGCACCGGCAGTTCGGTTCCGTGGTGAGCGTGCTCGTGTTCGCCGTTCTCTCGCTCGCGCTCACGTTGAGCGCACTGTTCGGGCCGGCTCGGGCATCCATCTGGCAGGGCACTCTGCTGCCGACTCTCTGCTTCGCGATCGGTCTGGGAATCGGCGCAGAACTGGGCCGCCGTTCGCTCGGAGCACCGCCGCCGGGCAGCCCGGGCAGCTCGCTGCGGGACTGGATCGCCGACTGGCGCCCTGAGGCGCGAAGCAGCGTGGCGACCGGTCTGCGTGCCGGCGCTGCGAGCGCGGGAGTGGTGATCGCTGCCTCCGCGATCACGGTGGCACTTCTCCTGCTCACCAGCTACGCGAAGGTGATCACCCTCTACGAGGGCGTGCACGCGGGGGTACTGGGTGGCGTCGCACTCACCGTGGGCCAGGTCGCGCTGCTGCCAAACCTGATCATCTGGGCGGCGAGCTGGCTCATCGGCCCGGGTTTCGCCATCGGCACCGGATCGTCGGTCTCCCCGTTCGGCACCAGTCTCGGGCCGATCCCCGCGGTGCCTGTGCTCGGCGCTGTCCCCTCCTCGCACGAACTCGGCTGGGGGTTTCTCAGCATCCTGGTGCCGGTGCTCGCCGCGTTCTTCGTGGCCGTAGTGCTCCGCCGGGTGCTCGTGCGCGACCTGGGTGCGGTGCCGACGACGCGCTGGCTGCTGCTGGCCGGCGTGATCTGCGGCGTCACCGCCGGCGTCATCCTCGGTCTGCTCGCCTGGGCCTCGGCGGGCTCCGCCGGTCCCGGCCGGTTCGTGGATGTCGGCCCCTCGCCGTGGCTGACCGGCGCGTTCGCGGCATTGGAGATCGGCATCGCGGCCATCGTCGGGATGCTCGCGGGACGCACCGAGAGCTCCCGCTAGGCTCGGCACGTGCTCTCACTGGTCGTGCTCATCTCCGGAGGCGGGTCGAATCTGCGCGCCCTGCTCGAGGAGTGCGAAGATTCGGAGTTTCCGGCGCGTGTGCTCGCGGTCGGAGCCGACCGCGATGCGGACGGCTTGGCGCACGCTGAAGAGTTCGGCATCCCGACCTTCTCGGTCGCGCTCTCGAGCTACCCCGACCGTGCGTCGTGGGGGGATGCACTGCTGGAGCGGATCCTCGGCTGGAATCCCGACCTGACGATTCTGAGCGGATTCATGAAGCTGCTGCCGCCGCGCGTCATCGAAGCGCTGTCGCCGAACCTCATCAACACCCACCCCGCGTACCTGCCCGAGTTCCCTGGCGCGCACGCCGTGCGCGACGCCATCGAAGCCGGAGTCTCCGAGACGGGCGCGAGCGTGATCGTCGTCGACAACGGCGTTGACGCCGGCCCGATCATCGCCCGTCGTCGTGTGCCGGTGCTTCCCGGCGACACTGAGGGCACACTCCACGACCGCATCAAGCCGGTCGAGCGGGTGCTGCTCGCCGAGGTCGTGCGTGGCATCGCGAACGGCGACGTCGTCCTTTAGAATCGGAGGGTCGCGACTGGCGTTCGGATGGGGTTCCATCGGGAAGCGACTGACTTCGACCGGACCGTTCGCCTGGGTCCGGTTGAGATTCACATCTCACAGAGGAGTCGGTATGTCTGCACCCGTTTCGAATGAACCCAAGCGCGACCGTGGCGTCATCCCGATCACCCGCGCGCTCATCTCGGTGAGCGACAAGACGGGCCTGCTCGAGCTGGCCGCCGCTCTCGCCGCTGCCGGGGTGGAGATCGTCTCCACCGGCTCCACCGCGAAGGCGATCGCGGATGCCGGCCACGCCGTCACCGAGGTCAGCCAGGTCACCGGGTTTCCCGAGTCGCTCGACGGGCGGGTCAAGACCCTGCACCCCGCCGTTCACGCCGGCATCCTCGCCGACCTGCGCCTCGCCAGCCACGAGACGCAGCTGGGTGAGCTCGGCATCCGCCCGTTCGAGCTCGTCGTCGTCAACCTCTACCCCTTCGTCGAAACCATCGCCGCGGGGGTCAGCGGCGACGCGGCGGTCGAGCAGATCGATATCGGCGGCCCGGCGATGGTGCGCGCCGCGGCGAAGAATCACGCGAACGTCGCAGTCGTGGTCTCGCCGTCGAGCTATGGCCAGGTGGCGAAGGCGCTCGCCCTCGGCGGCACGACCCTCGCGCAGCGCCAGCGCCTGGCGGGGGAGGCGTTCGCGCATACCGCCGCCTACGACACCGCCGTCGCCGAGTTCTTCGCGGACGAGGTCGGGATCAGGACGGACAGGCGGGTCGAGCTTGTCGAGACCCCCCGAGGTGATGACGTCGGTGGGATCTCGACAAGCTCGATCACCATTACGGCGACCCTCAAAGAGACCCTGCGTTACGGCGAGAACTCGCACCAGAACGCGTCACTCTACGTGCGGGCCGACGGCAAC
Organism: Actinomycetota bacterium; assembly: GCA_040390225.1. Lineage (GTDB taxonomy): Bacteria > Actinomycetota > Actinomycetes > Actinomycetales > Microbacteriaceae > Lacisediminihabitans. Next base: position 7,653 of record JAZJYU010000166.1, read on the forward strand.
GGCATCGCGCAGGCGACCCAGCTGCACGGCAAGGAGATGTCGTACAACAACTACGTGGATGCCGACGCGGCCCTGCGAACCGCCTATGACTTCGCGAAGCCGGCGGTCGCCATCATCAAGCACGCCCAGCCCTGCGGAATCGCCACCGCCGATGACATCGCCACTGCGCATCAGCGCGCCCACGACTGTGACCCGGTGTCGGCCTTCGGCGGCGTGATCGCTGCCAACCGCACGGTCAGCGTGGCGATGGCGAACACCGTGAAAGACATCTTCACCGAGGTCGTGATCGCGCCCGATTTCGAGCCGGAGGCGCTCGAGATACTGAAGGGCAAGAAGAACGTGCGTCTTCTGAAGCTGCCGGAGGGCTACCGTCGCGAAGACGAGGAGTTCAAGCAGATCTCGGGAGGCGTGCTGGTGCAGCAGCCCGATGTCTTCGACGACTTCACGTCGGCGGGCTGGACTCTCGTGGCGGGTGACGAAGCGGATCCCGCCACGCGCGCCGACCTGGAGTTCGCCTGGCGCGCGGTACGGGCCGTCAAGTCGAACGCGATCCTGCTCGCGCACGACGGGGCATCCGTCGGGGTCGGGATGGGACAGGTGAACCGGGTCGACTCGTGCCGCCTGGCCGTCTCACGGGCGGAGAATCGCGCCGCCGGGTCGGTCGCGGCATCCGATGCCTTCTTCCCGTTCGCTGACGGGGCGCAGATCCTGCTCGACGCGAGGGTCGCCGCGATCGTGCAGCCCGGCGGGTCGATCCGCGACGACGAGGTGATCGAGGCGGCCAAGGCCGCCGGCGTGACCATGTATTTCACCGGCGAGCGGCACTTCTACCACTAACAGCGCGCACATAGCATTCTCCCAATAGGGTGACAGCATGGCTGCGATCACCCGTCCCGTCCCGTTCCTTCGCCGACTCGCGGGATCGGCGGTGGCAGCGCTCGTGGTCGCCGTCATCGCGCCCTGGACGACAATCCTCCTGTTCTTCATCGCCCTGCTTCTGGGCGCGAACGGAGCCGACCAGACGGTATTCGTCTCCCTGGGGGAATTCTTCTTCTGGTCGTCGGTCGTCGTCTTCGTCGTGCTCGCGGTCATGGCCCTGGTCGGCACCTTCTCTCGCTGGTATCTCGCCTTCATCGCATCGATCATCACGGCGTTCCTCGCCGGCCTGATCGGCAACCTGATCCGCCTGATCGGCGCTGGTACATCCACTGATCCGGCCAACCTTTTCGAGCCGCTGCTGTCGACGTACCTGCCATACGAGGTCTTCGTGGTCATCGCCGCCATGACGGTCGGCATCCTCGTCTATCGCAGAATCGCGCCAAGCGACGCTGAGGCGGCGGAACGCCGCATCGCGATCGTGCGCGCACCGGCCGCGAACCTGGCGGAGGGCGAGGTCACCCACGTTCGACGCAAGAAGGTCGACACGGCGCTGGCCGACACGCAGTGGGACGCCTACGTCGCCGCGTTCGCCAACCAGGGCTGGGACATCGTCGAGGTGCCGGTCGGAGACGACATGGCCGACTCGGTCTTCATCGAAGACACCGTCGTACTGTTCGACGACCTCGCCGTGATCGCGAGCCCCGGCGCGGAGTCGCGTCGTGGTGAGACCGCTGCTGTCGAGACGACCGTGCGCGAACTGGGCTTCAAGACCGAGCGGATCGCCCTCCCGGGCACGCTCGACGGCGGCGATGTTCTCAAGGTGGGGACCACCGTCTATGTGGGGCGCGGCGGACGCACGAATGCCGACGGCATCCGGCAGCTGCGTGCCCTCGTCGGCCCGCTCGGCTACTCGGTGGTCGCGGTGCCGGTGACCAAGGCTCTGCACCTGAAGAGCACGGTGACCGCGCTGCCGGACGGCACCGTGGTCGGCTGGCCCGCCGTCGTGGACGAGCCGGCCCTGTTCGAGCGCTTCCTGGCCGTGCCGGAAGAGGGTGGCGCGCACATCGTCGTTCTCGACCACACCACCGTGCTGATGGCGGAATCGGCGCCGAAGAGCGCGGCGCTGGTCGCGGATCTCGGCTACACGGTGGTGACCGTCGACATCAGCGAATTCGAGAAGCTCGAGGGCTGCGTCACCTGCCTGTCGGTGCGGGTCCGCTAGGGCCGGTGGAGCGGGTCGAGCCTGTCGAGACCTCACCAACGAAATACTTGCATCGTGGGAACACTTACCCATATCCTGTAAGGCTGTCTTGGCACCGGCCACAAGCCCAGGAGGATGACATGTCGTACACATTTGCCGCAACTGCAGGCGCTGAGCGTGTCGTCATCCTTCCGCGGGTTACGACCCCAGCGCGCTCCCGCTAGCCCTGGGGCTTCGGCCCGACCCACAGCTTCTCTTTTCGGCACCCAATCCCACAAGGAATCTTCACGTGTCTGCAGTCACCGCACGAACCGGGACGATCGCGTCCCTCACTCGCCTCTACGTCTACGCAAAGCCCGCGATGCCGCGCATCTACCTCGGCATGGTGTCGGCCTTCCTGGCCGCGCTGGTCTCCCTGCTCATCCCGCAGGTGCTGCGCTCCCTGGTCGACGGACCCCTGAAGTCCGGCGACCCGAAGCAGATCTGGTGGCCCGTCGCCGCCGTTCTCGCTCTCGGTGTGCTCGAAGCCGTGCTGATCTGGTTCCGGCGCTTCTTCGTACTGCAGCCCGGTACGGCGATCGAGGCCGACATGCGCAACTCGATCTATCGCCGGCTGCAGGAGCTGCCCGTGAGCTTCCACGATCGCTGGCCGAGCGGACAGCTGCTGTCCCGGATGCTGAGCGACCTCAATCTGATCAGGCGCTGGATCTCGTTCGGCATCGTGCTGCTCGTCGTCAACGTGGCCACGATCCTGGTCGGCTTCGTGTTCCTGCTGTCGATCAACTGGGTGCTCGGCGTCGTGTTCGTCGTATGCTCGATTCCCCTGTGGATCTACGGCTACCTGTTCGAACACAAGTATTCGGTGGTCGCGCGCCGCAGTCAGGACCAGGCCGGCGACCTGGCGACCGCCGTCGAGGAGTCGGTGCACGGCATCCGGGTGCTCAAGGCATTCGGCCGCGGGCAGTACGCGCTGAAGAACTTCGCCAGGCAGGCGGAACAGCTGCGAGGCACCGAGATCGAGAAGGCGCAGGCCATCGCCGGAATCTGGTTGTGGCTGCTGCTGGTGCCCGACGTCACCTTCGCACTGTGCCTTCTGGCCGGGGTGTGGCTGGCGGCCGCCGGATCGATCACTGTCGGGGCACTCGTCGCGTTCTTCGCGACGGCGACTGTGTTGCGATTCCCGGTCGAGTCGATCGGCTTCCTGCTGTCGATGACCTTCGACACGCGCACGGCCGCCGACCGGTTCTTCGAGGTGCTCGACGAGAAGAACAGCATCACCTCTCCCGAGCATCCGCGCACCATCGCGACACCCGTGGGCCGGCTGGTGTTCGAGAACGTGCACTTCCGCTACCAGGATTCGCCCGCGCAATACGCGGACCTCCTCGACGGCGTCGATCTCGCCCTCGAACCCGGCGAGACGATGGCGGTCGTCGGTCTCACCGGTTCCGGCAAGTCGACGCTCACCGCGCTGACCACCCGGTTGTATGACGTGACCGGTGGGCGCATCACGCTCGATGGTGTCGACATCCGCGATCTCTCGCTGTACGACCTTCGCACGCACATCTCGATGGCCTTCGAGGACGCGACGCTGTTCTCGGCCTCCGTACGCGACAACGTGCTGCTCGGCAGGCCGGACGCGACGGAATCCGACCTCGCTGAAGCCTTGGACATCGCGCAGGCGGCGTTCGTCCACGACCTTCCCGCCGGACTCGACACCCGCGTGGGCGAGGAGGGGCTCTCGCTCTCCGGCGGGCAGCGCCAGCGGCTGGCCCTGGCGCGCGCCATCGCCGCGAGGCCCGAGGTGCTCGTGCTCGACGATCCGCTGTCAGCGCTTGATGTCGACACCGAAGCCCTGGTCGAGGCCGCGCTCCGGCGCGTGCTCGCCTCGACCACCGCACTCGTCGTAGCGCACCGCCCGTCGACCGTGATGCTCGCCGACCGCGTCGCGCTTCTGGAGCGCGGCCGCATCACCGCGGTCGGCAGGCACAGCGACCTGCTTGCCGGCAACGAGCACTACCGGTTCGTCATCTCGAGCCTCGAAGACGAACAGAACAGGGAAGCAGCGGAGGTGGGGGCATGACCACGGTCAGCGGAGTCGAAGGCGAGGAACGCACCGACTACACCAAGGCGGAGAGCAGCCAGATCCGGCGCCGCTCCACCAGGCTGCTCGGATCCCTGCTGCGGCCACTGCGCACCAGGGTCGTGCTCACGGTCGTGGTCGTGGTGGTCAGCACGGTGCTGCAGGTGGTCGGCCCGGCCCTGATCGCATACGGGATCGACACCGGGCTCCCGCGTCTGCTGAAGCACGACTGGATGCCGCTCGGCCTCGCCGTCGCCGGCTACCTGGCCGCGGGTATCGCCGGCGCCGTGCTCATCTCCTGGTACACGGTGCTGACCGCACGGATCAGCCAGGCCATCCTGATCGACCTGCGCAAGCGCGTCTTCCTGCACACCCAGAAGCTCTCACTGGAATTCCACGAGAGCTACACCTCCGGGCGCATCATCGCGCGGCAGACCAGCGACCTGGACTCCATCCGCGAGTTGCTCGATGAAGGCATCAACCAGCTCATCCAGGGTGGCCTGTACATGCTGTTCATCGCGGGCGCGCTGTTCTCGATCGACTTCTGGAGCGGGGTCGTGCTGTTCGGGTCGCTGGTGCCGCTCGGGATACTGGTGCGCTGGTTCCAGGTGCGGTCGCAGCGGGCGTTCCGCGCGACGCGCACGACGTCAGCGCGGCTGATCGTGCACTTCGTCGAAACGATGACCGGCATCCGCGCGGTGAAGGCGTTCCGCAAAGAGAAGCGCAACGAGACGGAATTCGCGGGGTTGACCGAGGACTATCGCGCGGCCAACCTGAAGACGATCAGGTTGTTCGGTGTGCTCGACCCGGGCATGGTGCTCATCGGCAACGTGGCGCTCGGGGTCGTGCTGCTGGTCGGCGGCCTGCGGGTCGCGAGCGGCGGACTGGCGATCGGCGTGCTGCTCGCGGCGCTGCTCTACACGCGCTCATTCTTCGCGCCGGCGCAGGACATGGCAATGTTCTACAACTCCTACCAGTCGGCCGCCGCTGCGCTCGAGAAGATCTCCGGCGTGCTCGAGGAGCGGCCCGGCGTGCCCGACCCGACCCGGCCGATCGACCTGTGGCAGGCGACCGGCGAGCTCTCCTTCGAGGGGGTCGAGTTCGCGTACAACGACGAGCGGGTGGTGCTGCCGCGCTTCGACCTGGACATCCCCGCCGGGCAGACCATCGCACTGGTCGGGTCGACGGGTGCGGGCAAGTCGACGCTCGCCAAGCTCGTCTCCCGCTTCTACGACCCCACCGACGGCGTCATCGAGCTGGACGGCATCGACCTGCGCAAGCTGCATCCAAAAGACCTGCGCCGCGCCATCGTGATGGTTACGCAGGAGGCCTACCTGTTCTCGGGCTCGGTCGGCGACAACATCGCGCTGGGCAAGCCCGAGGCGAGCATCGACGAGATCGTCGGGGCAGCGAAGGCCGTCGGTGCGCATGAGTTCATCATGGGGTTGCCGAACGGATACGAGACCGACGTGAACAAGCGCGGCGGACGGGTCTCCGCGGGACAGCGACAGTTGATCTCATTCGCCCGGGCATTCCTCGCCGACCCGGTCGTGCTCATCCTCGACGAAGCGACGGCGTCGCTCGACATCCCATCTGAACGTCTCGTGCAAGAAGGACTCACGACCCTGCTCGCCGACCGCACGGCGATCATCATCGCGCACCGCCTGTCGACGGTCGCGATCGCGGACCGCGTGCTCGTGATGGAG
>JAZJYU010000167.1:0-396 GCA_040390225.1 Actinomycetota bacterium
GAGTCACCATCGACGACATCATCACCGCAACCGACGCACCCCTCACGATCGCAGTCGCGTGACCGAGCTTCGCGAGGTCGTCATCTGCTCGCCGCTGCGTACCCCGGTCGGTCGGTTCGGCGGATCGCTCGCGACGGTTTCGGCGCTGTCCCTTGCGACCCGGGTGATCGAAGAGCTGATCGACCGAACCGGCCTCGACGGCGCACACGTCGACGACGTGATCTTCGGTCAGGGCTACCCGTCCTCCGAGGCGCCGCCGATCGCCCGCGTCGCCGCACTGGACGCCGGACTCCCTGTGACGGTCGGCGGCTACCAGCTGGATCGTCGTTGCGGCTCTGGACTCCAGGCGGTCATCGACGCGGGCATGTCGCTCGGCGTGTACGTCTTTTCGTGGAC
>JAZJYU010000167.1:406-6360 GCA_040390225.1 Actinomycetota bacterium
CACCAGGACCATTGAAGAGAGCGAACGCGACACGAATGCCGGCGACGCGGCGATGCAGATCCAGGTGGGCGCGAGCGAGCTGGTGCTCGCCGGCGGCGTCGACTCGATGTCGAACGCCCCGATCTATACGGTGGAGGGTCGTCGTGGCATCAGCGGTGCCGGACTGATGCTGCACGACTCACTCACCCGAGGACGCGTGACCGCGGGTGGCAAGAACTACATCACGCCGGACGGCATGGTCGAGACGGCGGAGAACCTTCGCGCGGATTACTCGATTTCGCGCGTGGAGCAGGACGAACTCGCGGTTCGCTCGCACCAGCGCGCCGTCGCTGCACAGCAGGCCGGACGCTTCGACGACGAACTGGTGCCCGTTATCGTGACGGGCCGGAAGGGCGACGCGATCGTCGATAGAGACGAGCACCCTCGTGCAGACACAACGCTCGAGGCACTTGCCGCGCTGCGGCCGGTGATGTCGAAACTTCCGGGCGCCACCGTCACCGCCGGCAATGCATCTGGCCAGAACGACGCCGCAGCCGTCTGCATCGTGACAACGCCCGAGCGCGCCGCCGCACTCGGTCTTACGCCGTTGGTAAGGCTCGTCTCCTGGGCGCGCGCGGGGGTCGACCCGACCCGGATGGGCATCGGCCCGGTGCCTGCCACGAAGCTCGCGCTCGAGCGCGCCGAAATCGGCATGAAAGACCTTGATCTGATCGAGCTGAACGAGGCTTTCGCCGCCCAGGTGCTCGCGGTCACCCGCGAATGGGGATTCACGGCTGCCGACTGGGAGCGCACGAACGTGAATGGCGGCGGTATCTCGCTGGGGCATCCGATCGGGGCCACCGGCGTGCGCATCCTCGCCGGCCTCGCACACGAGTTGCAGCGCCGGGATGCGCGTTACGGCCTCGAGACGATGTGCATCGGCGGCGGGCAGGGTCTCGCGGCAATCTTCGAAACGTACGGTCGCTGAGCTTCTCGAGCCGCTCTTCGGCACAGGTGCGGCGGGTCAGTCCAGAGAGTGGATGATCGCCGCGGCGGCGTCGTGCCCCATGCGGATGGCGCCATCGACGTGCTGGTAGCCAAGACCGGCCAGGTCGCTGCTCGCGAACCTGATCGGCCCGACAGGATCGAGCTGATGCGGCCCGAACCTGGTCAGCCCGCCGAGGTCGAAACTCGCAGCATAGGCACCGCCCGTCCACTCCTCGGCCGCCCAGTCGCTCTCGTAGTACACCCGGGGCTCCAGTGCCTTCGGCCCGAAGTATGCCGCGAGCGATTCCAGGATGACCCGCCGCCGCCGCTCCGGAGTCTCGGCGAAGACCGCGTCGGCCTTCTCGTCGGAGACGATCCCGACGAGCGTGCCCTGTTCCTCGCCGTGGTTCGTGTTGTCGTATGCCTCGTGCACGACCTGCCAGGGAGAGAAGGCGGTACCCGACAGCCCGTCCTCGCGCCAGAACGGTGTGTCATAGGTGGCGTGCACCTTGATGACGAGTCCGAGCGAGAGGTGCTGGTCGAGCTGCCGCCGCAGCCGGGGCAGAGACGGCCGGTACGCGATGCGTTCGTGCAGGTTCGGCGGCGTGGCCACGAGCACCCGCCGGGCCTTCACCGTGGTGGTGGCCGTTCTCACCATCGCGCCAGCCTGCGTCCAGTCGATGGCGAGCACCGGTTCGCCGAGGTGCACCGAATCACCCAGGCGGCGTGCCAGTTCGAGCGGAACGCTCTGCAGTCCGCCGATCACTCGACGGTCGAGAATGTAGTCGGCGTCGACCAGATGCGCGAAGCTCCCGGCACTGGCCGCCATCAGAAGCGCCTGCAACAGTGAGAACGAGTGGGCAGGCTTCGTGAGCATCGCCTCCGCGATGTACAGCGCGATGTTCGCCCGCGCCTCGGAATCGGAGGACTCTGATTCGAGCCAGGCCGAGAACGAGATCGTGTCGAACTCGCGAGCGCGCGGATGGCTCCATGGTGCGCTCGCATCGATCTCGGAGGTCAGGCCGTCGATCACCCCGATGAGCCGCTCGATCTCCGCCCGCGTCGCGTCGGCGGCGGGGAAGATATCGCCCGTGAACCTGGCCGGAACTCCGCCGGGCCCGATGTAGACGCTGGAGCCGGTGCGGTACCTCTCGTAAGTCTCGAGACCGAGTTCGTCGAGCATGGCCAGCAGCGCGTGCTGGTCCGGCGACACCCACTGTCCGCCGACCTCGAGCAGCTGGCCGTCGATGTGGTTCGTCCACAGACGTCCGCCGACCCGGTCCCTGGCCTCCAGCACGGTGACGCCGTGCCCGGCGCGCACCAGGTCCCAGGCCGCCGTGAGGCCGGTCGCACCCGCCCCGACGATCGCGACGTCGCTATCGACGTGGCCGGTCGTCATCCGATGTAGCTCATCACGTGCTTGACGCGCGTGTAGTCCTCGAAGCCGTACGACGAGAGATCTTTTCCGTAGCCCGAGTGCTTGAACCCGCCGTGCGGCATCTCGGCCACCAGCGGGATGTGGGTGTTGATCCAGACGCAGCCGAAATCGAGGTGCTTGGCGAATCGCATGGCGCGGGAGTGATCCTTCGTCCACACGCTGGAGGAGAGGCCGTACTGCACGCCGTTCGCCCAGTCCAGCGCCTGTGCCTCATCTGTGAACTTCTGCACGGTGATCACCGGGCCGAAGATCTCGCGCTGCACCGCGTCATCGGTCTGCTTGAGACCTGACACGATGGTGGCTTCGTGGAAGTAGCCGGTGGTGCCCTGACGGTGACCGCCGAGCTCGATCTTCGCGTTGTCCGGCAGGTTCGTGATGAAGCCCTCGACCTGAGTGAGCTGGTTGGCGTTGTTCACCGGTCCGAACAGAATGTCCGTCTGATCCGGCGCACCGGTCTTCGCGTTCTCCTTCGCGTAGGCCGCGAGAGCTGCGACGAACTCGTCGTGGATGCCCGCCTGCACGAGCACACGCGTCGCGGCCGTGCAGTCCTGGCCGGCATTGAAGTATCCGGCCACCGCGATGCCCTCGACCGCCGAGGGGATGTCCGCATCGTCGAACACGATGACCGGGGCCTTGCCACCGAGCTCCAGATGCACCCGCTTGAGGTCGGATGCCGCCGCCTTCGCGACCTCCATGCCCGCCCTCACGGACCCCGTGATCGACACCATCTGCGGTGTCTTGTGCTCGATCATCGCCGCGCCCGTCGTCCGGTCACCGACGATGACATTGAGCACCCCCTTCGGCAGGAACTCGGCCGCCAGCTCCGCCAGCAGGAGGGTCGACGACGGTGTGGTGTCGCTCGGCTTCAGAACGGTCGTGTTGCCGGCCGCGATGGCCGGCGCGAACTTCCAGACCGCCATGTTGAGCGGGTAATTCCACGGCGTCACCTGACCGATCACGCCGATCGGTTCGCGGCGGATCTGAGAGGTGTGGTCCTTCATGTACTCACCGGATGCCATGCCGCTCAGGTGCCTGGCCTCACCGGCGAAGAACCGGATCTGGTCGACGGACAGCATGATCTCGTCGGCCACCAGGCTCGCCCTGGGCTTGCCGGTGTCCTTCGACTCCAGGTCGGCGAACTCGTCAGCGCGCGCCTCCATGGCGTCCGCGATGCGGAACAGGGCCAGTTGGCGTTCCGCAGGGGTCGTCTCGCCCCACTCCTCGAAAGCCGCCGCGGCCGCACCGAACGCGGCGTCGACATCCGCCGCTCCCGAAATCGGCGAGCTGCCGTAGCTCTTCTCCGTCGCCGGGTCGACGAGGTCGAACGCCGACGTCCCCTTCGCCTCGACGTATCCGCCATTGATGAAGTTGCGAAGCTCAGCAGTCATGCGAATCACCCTAGCGCTGCAGGGTTCCGGCGAACATGGTGCGAGGTCGCCATCGATGAGGTGATGTACTACCCGGTCGCCTACGAGACGTTCGCGGGGGCCTGCTGGTCGTGATGGTCCACCGTGTCGTCGGGCTTGGCGGCGTTCTTGCCGGGCTTCGGCACCCAGCCGGGCCGGAAGACCGAGGGCTCGGGCTCACCGCGATGGCGGTAGTACTGAACCAGGAACAGCGTGAGGCCGAGAGCGATGGTCACGAACGACGCGAAGACGTTATCAGGCAGCCCGAAGATGCGGTCGCTGGTCGGATCGATACGGATCGCCTCCAGCCAGCTGCGCCCAAGCCCGTACCACATCAGGTACACGCCGAACGCCTTGCCCCAGCGCAGTTCGGAGCCGCGCCCGCGCAGGCGCCTCTCGAGAATGAGGATGATCGCGACGCCGATGAGGTTCCAGACGATCTCATAGAGGAAGAGCGGATGGAACAGCGTGGATGCCGGCAGCGATTCCAGGTGATCGTTCGTGAGCGCGGTGTTTGGCCGGTCGATCTGAAGACCCCACGGCAGCGTGGTGGGCAGGCCGAACAGTTCCTGGTTGAACCAGTTGCCGAGCCGCCCGGTCGCCTGAGCGACGAGCATCGCCGGGGCGAGGGCATCCGCGAACGACCACAGCTTGACGCCGTGCTGGCGGCATCCGATGAAAGCGCCGAGCGCACCGCCGATGAGCGAGCCGTACAGGGCATTCCCGCCGTCCCAGATCGCCAGCGTGTTCCACAGGTTGGCGCCCGGGAAGAAGTAGTCGCCGGTGTGGGTGAGCACGTGATAGACCCGCGCGCCGACGATGCCGAGCGGGATCGCCCAGATCACGACGTCGAGCACGATACCTCGTGGCGCTCCGCGGTTGGTCATGCGGCGCTGCGTGATGATGATCGCGAAGATCATGCCGAGCAGCAGGCAGAGCGCATAGGTATGGATGGTGAGCGGGCCGATCATGAACTGCTTCAGGATCGGCGGCGGGCTCGGAATGCTCAGCGGACTCATCACCCGACTATCTTCGCCTATTTCGGAGAGCGGCTCGCTACGATGTCGGGAACGACCAGCGTGAAAGGCGGAAGCCAGTGCCCGACCAGGACACCGACGATTCGGAGGAGCGCGGCCGGCAGGCCGGCCGCCTCGCGCTCGCCATCGGCCGTATCAATCGTCTGCTGCGCGCCGGGGACGGAATCAACCACAGCGGACTCTCCGCGTTATCGAGCATCGTGCGGTACGGTCCGCTGCGCCTGAACGAGTTGGCGCAGCGCGAGGGCGTTGCGCCGGCAACCGTCACTCGCATCGCCGTCGATCTCGGCCGGCTGGGATTCACCACCAGGACCACCGACACCGCCGACCGCCGCGCGACGATGATAAAAGCGACGCCGGCCGGCGTCGACTTCATCATGCAGGCCCGGTCCGCGCGGGCCGACATCATGGCCGGTCTGCTGGGAACGATCGACGCCCACGAGGTTGAACGCCTCATCGCAGCCCTGCCGGCGCTCGAGGCGATCGTCTCGGCGAGCATGCCGCCCCCAGTCGCCTAGCCGGCTGTCGCCAGGGCATCGAGCATCGCCCGCTGCCCGGCGACCATCCGCTCCGCCGCCGCGGCCAGCGGCATCCATTCGGCCCGGTCGATCTCGGGGAAGCTCTCCAGCTTTCCCGATCTCGGCGGCCACTCCAACTCGAAGCTGTTGCTCGCCACGAAGCGCACATCGTCGGTCGTCGCGGCGCCGAACACGATGACCACCTTGCCCGACCTCTGGCGGAATTCGCCCAGGCGCGAGTACTCCGCCGCCGGGGCGGGCCGGCCGATCTCCTCGTCGAACTCGCGCAGGGCAGCCTTGAGCTCGGACTCGCCCTCGAGTGGTGCTCCTTTGGGCACAGACCATGCCCCCGCGTCCTTCTTCGCCCAGAAGGGGCCGCCCATGTGCCCGAGGAACACTTCGACGCCGCCGGCGCCGGAGCGGTGGAGCAGGATGCCGCAGCTCAGTGCCGCGATGTTCATGCGTTTGCCATCATGGAACCAGCTTAGGAAGGGACGACGACGTGGCCGGCTACTCCGCGACGCCGCAGGCGCGCTCCGCGGCGAAGACCGCATCCGTCCCGCGGAGTCCCTCGATGCTCATCGCCGCG
>JAZJYU010000167.1:6370-7958 GCA_040390225.1 Actinomycetota bacterium
ACATCCGTCACCGCGGCAAGGATCGACGCAGCGTGCTGATCGACGGTGCGCCTGCCGGGTGGGCACTCGACGGGCCGCCACCCCTGCAGCCGGTCGCGCGCGGCGAGGCCGCCGATGTCGTCCTCCTGTTCCTTCGTGAAGCCGCCCGCCTCGAGCATCGACTGCGGGAGTGCGGCGAACTCATCCGGCCCGCCGGGATGCTGTGGGCGGCCTGGCCGCGCAGGGCGGCCGGGCACGTGAGCGATCTCGGCGACGCGGTGATCCGGGGCGCGGCCCTGCCGATCGGTCTGGTCGACACCAAGGTCGCCGCGATCGACGACGACTGGTCGGGACTCAAACTGGTGTGGAGGCTGAGCGAACGCTGATCCGGCCTCGCCCCCGTTATCGTGCGCAAGGATAGATGACATGGCAACCACTTCCCTCAGGCTCATGATCATCGTCGGCAGCGTGCGACCCGGGCGCATCTGTCTGCCGATCGCCGAGTGGGTGCGAGCCACAGCAGAGGCGCACGGCGGCTTCGAGATCGACTTCGCCGACCTCGCCGAACTGGCCCTGCCTTTCATGGACGAGCCGAACCATCCGATGCTGCATCAGTACGCCAAACCGCACACCATCGCCTGGAGCGAGCGGGTCGCCGCGGCGAATGCCTTCATCTTCGTCACCCCGGAGTACAACCACAGTTTCTCGCCAGCACTCAAGAACGCTCTCGACTTTCTGCAGAAGGAATGGTGGCGCAAGTCGGTGGGGTTCGTGAGCTATGGCGGCGTCTCCGGCGGTACCCGCGGTGTGATCTCTCTCATGTCGACGGTCGCCGGTCTCGGCATGGTGCGTGTCGGCGCCAACGTCGAGCTGCCCTTCGCGAAGCTGCAGCTCGAGGACGGTGTCTTCGTTGCGAATGAGAAGGAGTCAGCTGTGCTGCAGCGCATGTTCGGCGAACTCGAGAAGGAGTCCGCCGTGTTGTCGGCGCTGCAGAACCGGCTCTAGCTGGGCTGTATCGGCAACTGACCGGTATCAGGGAGCGGACTCGCGTCGCGTCCCCTCAGGTCTGGGCTTGCTCGATGGAAGATCGTCGGGATGATGAACCCGAGAGCCGCCAGGCAGCCCGCGACCCAGAAGGCTCCCGGCGCGTCGAACCGATCGATGAGGAACCCGGCCAGGGCCGAGCCGAGCGCCGCTCCGATGAGCTGCCCGGTTCCCACCCAGCCGTACGCCTCGGCGGTCTCGCTGAACCGCACGCTCGCCGACACGATTGCGAACATCACCGCGAGCGATGGCGCGATACCGATTCCGGCGATCAGCAGTGTCACAGCCAGCCACCAGAAGTTGAGCGACGCTGCGGCCAGAGCCATGCCGGCGAAGACCACCAGGATGCGCCGGGCAAGCGCCCACGGGCCGATCGGCAGGTGCCCGAACGATAGGCCGCCGATGAGCGAGCCGATCGAGAAGATGGCGAGCACGAGGCCCGATTCCGGGCTGTGATTGCCGAAGGTCGCCACGACGCCGGCTTCGACCGCCGAACAGGCGCCGATCAGCACGAACCCGGTGACGGTCGCGACAAATCTCGTAAGCGGCGTGGGCTACAATGCGA
>JAZJYU010000168.1:0-2308 GCA_040390225.1 Actinomycetota bacterium
ATCCGTGAACGGCGAGAGCACCGCGGGCCAGAACGTTCTGGCGTCGAAGACGAAGACCACCGGCTACACACTCCTCATCCAGGGGGTCGACCTCACCGATCCGCAGCTCACCGCCCTGGCCGGCTCACTGGCGTCGAAGGCGGCGGCGATCCCGACGGCGAAGTACGTCGACCCGTTCGGTGTTCCGCGTGCGGCGGTCGCTTCGCTGTTCTCCACGGACGGTCGTGGCGTACTGCTGTCCGTGACGGTCAGCCCTGTGAAGTCGCTCGAGAGCCGGGTGCTCACACTGCTCGACGACACGGCGACCACCGTTCGCCACGACTTCCCCAAGGCCACGGTCACCGTCGGCGGCGGCAACCTTCTGGTGAATTCCCTGCTGAGCCAGTCGGAGAGCGACCTCACCCGCGGTGAAACGGTCGCGCTCCCGATCGCGCTCGTCGTGATGCTCATCGTCTTCGGCGGGCTGATCGCGGCCGGGCTGCCGCTGCTCGGTGCGCTCGCATCCATTCTCGGGGCATTCGGCGCGCTGTTCGCAGCGACCTACGTGATGGACATCGACGCCACCGTCATCAACGTGATCACCGCCGTCGGTCTCGGGCTCTCGATCGACTACGGACTGCTCATGGTCAGCCGGTTCCGCGAGGAGTACCGGGCGCGACTCGGCACCGGGGAGCACGATCCCGCCGCCAGGAGGGCCATCCGCATCACCGCGATCGGCGCCACCACGGCGTCCGCGGGCCGTACCGTGGCGTTCTCCGGCACGACCTTCGCCATCGCGTCACTCGGGCTTCTGGTCTTCGAACCGACCATGGTGCGCGCCATCGGCGTCGCATCCGTTTCGGTCACCGTCATCGCCATCCTCTCGGCGCTCACCCTCATGCCGGCACTGCTCAGCGTCGCCGGAGAGCGGCTCGCCCGTCCGGGCCTGCTGCAGCGCATCCCTGGCACCCGTACGATCGCAGGACGGTTCGGGGATGTCGCCCCCGACGAGGGGTTCTTCTCCCGCCTGACCAGGCGGGTACAGCGGCATCCCGCCGTCATCACCATCGCGTGCGCGGTCGTGCTGATCGTGATCGGCAGCCCGCTGCTGTCACTGCAGCTCGCGAACACCAGCGTCGATGCGATCCCCCGCGTCTCGCCGCAATACGTGTTCACCACCACCGTGATCAACGACTTCCCCGATGCCGCGACTCCGCGGGTCGAGCTCGTGACGCGCACGCAGGCGGATGCCGAGACCTGGTCATCCTCCGTGGCGAAGCTGTCGGGGGTCACCTCGGTCGCCGCCCCTCGCAAGTCGGGCAGCGGCTGGGGCGTGCTGGTGCGCACCACCGGAAGGGACGGCATCGGGGTCGTGCAGCGCATCCGGTCAGACCCGCCGTCGTTCCCGCACTGGGTGACCGGAATCGACGCCAGCACGGCCGACCTCGCCGACTCGCTCGTGCGGGGTTCGCCCTGGGCGCTGATCATCGTCGTGATCGGTACCGTCGTGCTGCTGTTCCTGATGACCGGTTCGCTCATCATTCCGCTGAAGGCACTCGTGGCGAGCGCACTGTCACTCGGCGCGGCGATCGGGGCGCTGGTCTGGGGGTTCCAGGGCGGCAACTTCGCGGGCATCCTCAATTTCGATGCCGACCATGTCTTCGGCGTCGACGTGCTCGTGCTGCTGCTCACCCTGGTCTTCGGCTTCGGGCTGGCGATGGACTACGAGATGTTCATCCTCAGCCGCATCAAGGAGCGCCTCGACGCCGGGCTCGAACCGCGCGAGGCGATCGCACTGGGGCTGCAGCGATCCGGACGCATCATCACCTCGGCCGCGCTCATCATCATCGTGGTGTTCGCCGGCTTCGCCACCGGCGACCTCATGGTGATCAAGCAACTCGGTATCGCGCTGGCGGTCGCCGTCGCGTTCGACGCGACGCTGGTGCGCTGCCTGCTGGTGCCGGCCTTCATGACCTGGCAGCAGAGCATCATGTGGTGGGCGCCCCGCTGGGCGAAGCGGTTGCACCGCCGAATCGGCATAGCCGACTAGGCGGGTCACCGACGGGTTGCTCACGGGTGAGGTCTCGACAAGCTCGACCCGCTATTTCGAGCGCTGCTTCGCGATCTCGTAGAGGGTGACGCTCGCGGCGATACCGGCGTTGAGGGACTCGGTCGCCGCGGTGATCGGGATGGAGATGACGGCGTCGCAGGTCTCGGTGACGAGGCGCGACAAACCTTTGCCCTCGCTGCCGACGACGACGACGATCGGCTCGTTCGCCCAGGTCAGCTGCGGCAGGCTCGTGTCACCGTCGCCGTCCAGGCCGAGCAC
>JAZJYU010000168.1:2320-2892 GCA_040390225.1 Actinomycetota bacterium
TGCTTGAGCGTCTGGGTGAGGTTGGGCGCCATCGCGACGGGAATACGCGCTGCGGCACCGGCCGAGGTCTTCCAGGCAGCAGCGGTGAGTCCCACCGAACGACGCTGGGGAACGATCACGCCCTGCCCGCCGAACGCGGCGACCGAGCGGATGATGGCACCGAGATTCCTGGGATCGGTGATCCCGTCGAGCGCGACGAGCAGGGGCACCTGGCCGCGGGACAGCACACGGTCGAGCAGGTCGCCCGGGTGCGCGTAGTCGTACGGCGGCACCTTGAGCGCGACGCCCTGGTGCACCGAGTCGAAGCCGCCGAGACGGTCGAGCTCGGGCCGCATGACCTCGAGGATGGGCAGCCCGCGCTTGGTGGCGAGCTGCATGATCTCCTTCACCCGGTCGTCGTACTCGATGCGGGTGGCGATATAGAGGGCGGTCACCGGGATCTTCGCGCGGAGGGCCTCGAGCACGGAGTTGCGCCCGGTGACGACCTCGGTCTCATCGGTCGACTTGGGCTTCTGCTGGCGCTGCTGTGGTCTCTGCGGCGCACCCGTGCTGGACGGACGCTTGGCGGCGCC
>JAZJYU010000168.1:2902-6088 GCA_040390225.1 Actinomycetota bacterium
CGCTCCTTGGCGGCCCTGGCCTTGCCTGCGGGGTGATACGGGCGATCCTCGGCCTTCGGGGTCGGCTTGCGACCCTCGAGCGCCTGACGCCCCTGCCCGCCCGAACCGACCTGCGGCCCCTTGCGCGCCTTGCGCACGGCGCCGGCCCTCGGCTTGTTCGCGCCACTCGATTTCATGAACCTAAACTCCAATGCGACCCCGTCGGGGTGTCCTCGATCTGGATGCCCGCGGCACTCAGCTCGTCGCGGATGCGGTCGGCCGCGGCGAAGTCGCGCGCGGTTCGTGCCGCCGTCCGGTCTTCGAGCAGTTTCTCGACCAGGGCACCGAGTGCGGCGCCGGCCGGTTCGCGGGCAGTCTGCCAGTGTACGGCCATCGGGTTGATGCCGAGTACCTCCGTCATGGCGAGCACGTGGCCCTGGATGCCGGCGGCCGCCTCGAGGTCCTCCCCGTCGAGCGCGACATTACCCGCGCGAACCGCCTCGTGAAGCACCCCGAGCGCCTGCGGAACGGCGAGGTCGTCATCCATCGCCGCGGCGAACTCCGGGGGAACGATTTCGACCGACGCATTCTCGAACCGGGTACCGCCGAGCCTCCGTGACGCGCGAGCGAGAAAGGTCTCGATGCGCTCCAGCGCGGCCTCCGCCTCGTCGAGGGCCCCGTCGTGGTAGTCGATCGTCGACCGGTAGTGAGCGGAACCGAGGTAATAGCGCACGACGAGCGGCCGGGCCTGGTCGAGGAACTCCGACGCGAAGATGGAGTTGCCGAGCGACTTCGACATCTTCTGGCCATTCACGTTGACCAGTCCGTTGTGCACCCAGTGGTTCGCAAAACCGTGTCCAGCGGCTGTCGACTGGGCCAGCTCGTTCTCGTGGTGCGGGAAGCGCAGGTCGAGTCCGCCGCCGTGAATGTCGAAGCGCTCCCCGAGATACCGGGACGACATCGCCGAGCACTCGATGTGCCAGCCGGGGCGACCGTCACCCCACGGGGACGGGAAGCTCGCGGAAGCCGGCTCTTCGGGCTTGTGGCCTTTCCACAGGGCGAAGTCGCGCGGGTCGCGCTTGCCTCTTGTGTCGGCATCCGCCGAGTCCGCCATGTCGTCTGGCTTCTGGTTCGTGAGCTCGCCGTATGACGGCCAGGATGCGACGTCGAAGTACACGTCACCCGTGCCGTCATCCGCGACGTAGGCGTGTTCTCGCTCGATGAGGTCTGCGATGATCTGCTGCATCTGCGGGATGCTCGCGGTGGCCCGCGGCTCGTAGGTGGGGGCCAGGATGCCGAGGCGGTTGTAGCCCGCCGTGAACTCCAGCTCGTACCGGTAGGCGAGAGCCCACCAGGGTTCGCCGCCCGTCGCGTTCGCCAAGATCTTGTCGTCGATGTCGGTGACATTGCGCACCAGCGTCACGTCGAACCCGCGGTATGACAGCCACCGCCGCCACTGGTCGTAGACCAGCGCGGACCGCAGGTGGCCGATGTGCGGGGACGACTGCACCGTGGGACCGCAGACGTAGATGCCGACCTTGCCGTCGATGATCGGCACGAAGTCTTCGAGGCTCGCGGTCCTGGTGTCGTAGAGGCGCACAGTCACGACGCCCAGCCTAACGAGAGGCGTGCAGCAGCGCGGTCGCTATTACGGCGACCCCCTCACCGCGTCCGGTGAAACCCAGGCCGTCGGATGTGGTGGCCGAGACGCTCACGGGAGCCCCGACGAGGGCAGACAACCGGCCCTGCAGTTCATCACGGCGCGGCCCGACCTTGGGGGTGTTCGCGATCACCTGCGCTGAGACGTTCGCGATATCGAAACCGGCCGCGTGCACGAGGCGGACGGTTTCGGCTATGAACACCTCACCGTGCGCCCCGGCGAACGCCGGGTCGTCGGTGCCGAATCGGGAGCCGATGTCG
Organism: Actinomycetota bacterium; assembly: GCA_040390225.1. GTDB lineage: Bacteria > Actinomycetota > Actinomycetes > Actinomycetales > Microbacteriaceae > Lacisediminihabitans. The sequence continues at coordinate 4,802 of JAZJYU010000168.1, forward strand.
CCCAGTCCGGCAGCGGACAGCAAGGCATCGCAGACGGCGTGGCTGAGGGCGTCGCCATCACTGTGTCCGGAGAGTCCGCGCTCTCCCGGCCACTGCAGCCCGCCGAGCCAGAGTTCGCTCGCGTCATCGTAGGCATGGATGTCGCTGCCGATGCCGATGCGGGTCGAGTTCGTCGACAGGTCACCAGTGGGTACCCCGTCCGTGAGATCTCGACGAGCCCGATCCGCTTCCGCTATCTGAGCCCGTCTCAAGTCCCACGGCGTGGTGATCTTGAACGCGTCGGGGTCGCCGGCGACCACGCTCACATCGTGGCCGGCGGCCGCGAACAGGGCTGCGTCATCCGTGTACTCCTCCGTCGCGGCCGCGTATGCCGCGATGAGCTGTGCCCGCGGGAAGCCCTGCGGGGTCTGAACGGCGACCAGCCGGGTTCGGTCGATCGTCTCCATCGCCCGGTCGCCATCCGTCGTCTTGATCGTGTCGGTGACCGGCAGGCCGGGGATCACTCCCGCGCTGGTCGACTCGACGGCCGCGATGACGCGCTCGAACTGCGAGGCCGGCGTGAACGCCCGGGCCGCGTCATGCACCAGCACGGTGTGCACTCCGGGGTCGAGCGCTGCGAGCCCGGCTGCGACCGAAGCCTGGCGTGTCGCCCCGCCGACGACCAGCGTGACCCCGTCGATCGGCAGTTCATGGCCGGGCGGAACGACCGCGATCACCTGAACGCCGGTCGGAAGCGACCGAATCGAGTGCTCGAGAAGCGAACGACCAGAGATCTCGACGAAGGCCTTCGGAACGCCGGCCCCGCGCCGCTGCCGGCAGCGACCACGATGATCGCCGTATTGCGCGGGGTGCGCACTAGGGCAGCACTACGAGGCAAGGACCTCGTCGAGCACGGTCGAAGCCTTCTCCTCGTCGGTCTTCTCCGCGAGAGCGAGCTCGGAGATGAGGATCTGGCGAGCCTTCGCCAGCATGCGCTTCTCACCGGCGGAAAGACCGCGGTCCTGGTCGCGGCGCCACAGGTCGCGAACCACCTCAGAGACTTTGATGACATCACCGGAGGCGAGCTTCTCGAGGTTGGCCTTGTAGCGGCGTGACCAGTTGGTGGGCTCCTCGGTGAACGGGGCGCGAAGAACTTCGAAGACCTTGTCGAGGCCTTCCTGGCCGTCACCGGCCATTTGGACGTCATACCCCTCAAAGGTAAATATTTTCTGATACATCCGTGACATCAACGGATCGTCTTCTACGATTAGGAGTTTGGCCATTATCACCTTTCATCTTTAAAACTAG
>JAZJYU010000169.1:0-4005 GCA_040390225.1 Actinomycetota bacterium
CGCTGCCAATCGCGCACTCGGACCGTTCGATCCCGCGCTGAATCCCTCGACAGCCCTCAAGCAGCTGTGGTTCGGCGCCGGCGTGCACTTCTGCCTCGGGGCGCCGCTCGCGATGGCGCAGATCCGCCTGGTGATCGGAGCGCTGCTCGACGCGGCACCGGGTGCCAGGATCGTGTCGCGAATGCCGGCCAGGGGCGTGCTCATCCCCGGCTACGCGCGGGTGGTGCTGCGGGCATGACAGACGTTCTCGCCGCTCTGCTCGACGCCTGCCGTGAGACGCCGGATGCTCCGGCCATCAGTCAGGGCAGGATCACCCACACCTTCGGCGAGCTTCACGCCCGAATAGCGAGCATCGCGTCGGGTCTCACGCAGCTCAGATTCTCTCCGCGCGACCGCGTGCTGTTCTCGGTGCGGCCGAACCTCGACGGCATCGCGCTCGCCCTCGGAATCATCGCGGCCGGAGGCACGGTGGTCTTCGCCGACCCGGGCGCCGGCGAAGCGATGTTCCGTGCACGGGCCGCACTGGCGGCGCCGAACTGGGTGGCGGCGGAGTCGCTGCTCTACCTCGCGTCGTCTCGTCCGCTGAGAGGCATCGCGCGCAGGCGCGGACTCGAACTGCCCCGGTACTCCGCGGTCGTGCCCGACGCCCGACACATCCACTCCGGCCCGTGGCTTCCGGGCGTACCGCGCAACGCCATCAGCCTGCGGTCCCTCGTCAGCGGGTCGAGCCTGTCGAGACCTCACCCGGTGGAGCCCCATGTCGACCAGCACCACGAGGCCCTCATCATCTTCACGAGCGGCACGACCGATCACCCGAAGGCGGTGGTGCACTCTCGCGCGTCACTGGGCACCGGGCTGGCGGGTTTCGCGGCGCGCGCGAAGTTCGCCCCCGGCCAGAGGCTGCTCACCGACCAGCTGATGATCGGCATCCCGGCCCTGATCGCCGGTGCGCACTGGCGGCTGCCGCTGCCAGGCGCCGACCCGGGCGCGAAACCATCGGCCTACCTCGACGCGCTGCCTGAGACGGATGTGCTGTTCATGGTGCCTGCCGCGCTCGACGCCCTGTTGCGCGCGCCCGGATCGCGAGCACCGGATCTGCAGACCCTGCTCATCGGGGGTGCTCCGGTGCTGCGCCCACTACTGGAGCGGGTGCGGGAACGCTGGCCGCGGACGCGGGTGCTTGCGATCTACGGGATGACCGAGATCCTTCCGGTCGCGATCGCCGACGCCGGTGAGAAGCTGGCGTTCGACGGGCTTGGCGATTACGTGGGAGAACTGCTGTCGCCCGCGGCCATCGTGGATGGGGAGTTGGTGCTCAGTGGCCCGGGCCTCGCGATCGGGTACCTGGGCTCGGAGCCGCTCGAGAAACTCGAAACCGGCGACCTCGCTCGTATCGACGGGAACCGTCTCGTGCTGCTCGGGCGTCGCAAAGAGATGTTCATCCGCGGGTCCACCAATGTGTACCCCGGGCTCTACGAGCCGGTCATCGCCGGCCTGACCGGCGTGGCAGAGGTCGCGATGATCGGCGTTCCGGACGGGATCGGAGACGACCGCATCGTGCTGGTGGTGGTGCCGGCGGCGGATGCGCCGCCCGCGCCGACCCGGCGGCATCCTGTGCTCGAGTCGGTCTCCGCCGCCCTCCCGGGACTCATCGACGCGGCCGTCATGCCCGACGACTATGTGGCAGTCCCGTCCCTGCCGAAATCCGGACGCAGCGGCAAGGTCGACAGATCTTCGGTCGCTGAACTGGTCGAAGCGTACCTGTGAGAATCGGCGTCACCGGCGCTGCCGGTTTCATCGGGAATGCCGTCGCCACCGACCTCGAACGTGACCACGACGTCATCCGCTACACGCGTCGCGAGTGGGACATCACCTCGGGACCGATCGACGGCGACGCGGACGCGGTGGTGCATTGTGCGGCTCTCGCCGACGACTGGGCGCCGCTCGCCACCGCGATGCTCGTCAACCGGGACGGAACCCGTAACGTCGTCGACAGCTTTCGCGGCGCGCGGTTCGTGCATATCTCCTCGTCAAGCGTCTACGACGCGTTCGTGCCCACCGTGAACCAGGCCGAAGCCGAGCCGGCTCGGAGGTTTCTCAGCACCTATTCGCGGTCGAAGGCCGCGGCCGAGCACTATGTCAGCGATGTGATCCTGCGGCCGCACGCCGTCTACGGTCCCGGCGACACGACGCTCCTTCCGCGCGTGCTCGCCGGCGTCCGTCGCGGCCGGCTCACCCTGCCGGGCGGCGGCCGGGTGCTGCACAGCCTCACCCACATCGACAACCTGGTGCAGGCGGTGCGACTCTCGCTCAGCGGCCCGCCGGGAATCTACAACGTGGGGGACGCCGAGCCGGTGCTGCTGTGCGACGCGATCGCGCGGTTCACGGATGCCGAGATCCGCAGCGTTCCATACCGCACCGCCTATGTGGCCGCCGCCATCGCGGAACGGCTGCCCGGCCGTCCGAGGATCACACGCTACGCCGTCAGCCAGCTCGGCCTCGAGCGCACCCTCGACATCACGAAAGCTCGTGAACTGCTGGGGTATAGACCGGCCTAGCTCGGGGCCTTCTGCACCACGAGCGACCGGTACGCCGGAATGAGCACCCGCCGCCCGTACTCGCGCGCCACGACGCGATACGGCACTCCGTCACCGATCAGCAACTCGATCATCGCGGTCAGTTCGGCGCGGGCGAGCGGCCCGCCGAGGCAGAGGTGACGCCCGGCCCCGAACCACAGCTGCCGGTTCTGCGGAATGTACGGCCGGTCGATGCGGAACTCGCCTGCGAGGTTGTTGGCCGTCCAGGTGAGCACGATGATTCGCTCACCCGCGGTGAGGCGCCGTCCGGCGACCGTCAGGTCGGCGAGCACCGACCGGCCGATGATCGGGGCCGGCGACGTCACCCGCAGGGCCTCGCGCACGGCGTTCTCGGTGAGCGTGCGATCCGCGATCAGCCGGTGCTGCTCACCCGTGTCGTCGAGCAGTGCCGCCGTTCGCGCCATGGCGGATGCCGCCGTCTCCGTTCCCGCGACCATCAGCAGTGTGGACAGTCCCTTGGTCTCGCGAATACTGAGGCCCAGTTGCCGGCACCGCCCGATGATGGTGGAAACCGGTGCCGTCTCGAATGCGGAATCGATATGCCCGGTGAGCCGCTCCACGATCTCCCGGGCCTTCGCGATCTTCTCGGGGGGAAGCACCGTGTCGGCCGTGGTGCCGAGCGCGATGGATGCGAGTTCTTCGCCGGTCTCGAAAATCCGGAGATACGCCTCATCCCCGGTGCCGTCGACAGGCATGCCGAGCAGGGTGACCACCATCTGGCCGACCAGGATGCGGCTGAGGCGCGCGACATCCAGCGCCTCGCCGGCCTCGAACGACGCCCGCGCCTCTCGAACACGCGAACCCCAGGCCGCCTCGACGAATGCGAAGCTGGTCTTCTCGGTGAACAGCTCGCGGCTGCGAGTGCGCAGGTCGTAGTGACCCGCGCCGTCGAACAGGTCGTAGACCCAGTCGCCGAGAATCTGCGCCCAGAGGTGCCCGACGCCGCCCTCGCTCAGCAGGGTGAAGTGTTCGGGGTCGTTGAGCACGGAGCGCGCGGTGAGTGGGTCGGCCGTGATCCAGCCGAGCTTCGGCACCTTCATGAGAGGCTTCGCGAAGGTTCCCAGCCAGTTCAGCCACGGGAGCGCGGGGCGTGCGGCGGCGAGCAGGCGATGCTCGTGAGCGCTCGCGCTCGACCCGATCCCGTCGCGCCACGGCGCGAGGCGCCGTTCGTGGACGGGGGACACGAGATCCTCTGCGACGGGCACGGTCCCAACCTAGCGTCGCGCTAGTCGAAGTCGAGGCTCAGTTTTCTGAGCAGGGCCGCGACGCGTTCCTGCTCAGCGGGGGTGAGCGCCTCCAGCAGCTCCGCCTCTGAGACGAGCAGGGTGGCGATCGCGGCATCCACTCTGGCCTGCCCCGCGGGGGTCATGGTGACGAGGATGCCGCGGCCGTCTCCCGGGTCCGCCCG
>JAZJYU010000170.1:0-4361 GCA_040390225.1 Actinomycetota bacterium
TTCACGGATGGCGCGGCGTTCACCAGGCGGCCGAACAGCGACTGCCCGCCGACCCCGGCGAGTGCCGTGACGAAGACGGCGGCGAGCACGACCAGCCAGATGCCGATCGCCACGAGCGGCCGCCGCGCCACGGCGGAACCGATCACGACGAGGGGAGAGCGACGGTCGGCCACGAGTCAGACTTTAGCGCGCCAGTCGCCCTCGTCCACGACGGCGACCGGAAGGGTCATGCTGCCGGTCGGGTCGTCGATCACCGTCGCTTCGTCTCGCCGGTGCCGCAGCACATTTTCGATGTACGACGTGACCGCTTCGGCCAGCGGTACGTCGCGGTTCTCGTTCTGCGAGATGTACCAGCGGTGGTCGAGCAGCTGGTGGAAGACCTCAGCGGGTTCGAGGCGGCCTTTGAGGTCGCGCGGGATGGCGCGGATGACCGGCTCGAACACCTGCGCGAGCCACTCGTGCGCCACCATCTCCTCATCGGCATCCTTCTTCTTGTAGGTGGCCGTGTAGGAGTCGAGGTCGTTGAGCAGGCGGCGTGCCTGGTTCTCCTGGGCGTCGAGGCCCGTGAGCCGGAGCAGGCGCCGCTGGTGGTGCCCGGCGTCGACCACCTTCGGCTGGATACGCACCTGACTGCCGCTGTCATCCGTACGGATGGCGAGCTCCTCGATGTCGAAGCCGAGCTGATTGAGGCGTTCGACCCGCTCGTTGATGCGCCAGCGCTCACTGGAGGAGAAGCTCTCGGACCCGGTGAGCTCGCTCCACAGGCTGCGATACGAGGCCACGATGCCGTTCGACACCTCCACCGGGTCGACCTCCTCGTCGAGGCGTCCGCCCGCCGCGAGATCCAGCAGCTCTCCCGCGATGTTGATGCGGGCGATCTCCAGGTCGTTCTCCCGCTGCCCGTTCGAGAGCCCGTTGTAGAGCTGCCCGGTCTCCGCGTCGACCAGGTAGGCGGCGAAGGCGCCGGCATCGCGGCGGAACAGGGTGTTCGAGAGGGACACGTCACCCCAGAAGAAGCCGATGATATGAAGCCGCACCAGCAGCACGGCGAGCGCGTCGACCAGGCGCGTCGCCGTGTCTGGCCGCAGCGTCTGCGAGTAGAGCGCTCGATAGGGGAGTGAGAACTTCAGGTGCCGCGTGACGAGAACGGAGTCGAGCGGGGTGCCGTCGTCTTCGGTGCGATTCGTGATCACCGCGACCGGCTCGACGCACGGCACATCCAGCCGTTGCAGGGTGCGAAGCATCTCGTACTCGCGCCGGGCCAGCTCATCCGACGTCTCTTTGATCGCGATGACGTATCCGCTGAGATGCACGAAGCGCACCAGGTGGCGCGAGATGCCCTTCGGCAGGGCCGCGATCACGTCATCGGGCCAGAGCTCGAGTGGCAGGTTCCAGGGCAGGTCGAGCAGGGCGGGGTCGACCATGGCCGACGTGATGTTCAGTGAACCGGTCATGGTGTCGCCCGCCCGCAGTCGACTAGTCGGTCACTGCCTTGCTGATGCGCTCGCCCGATTCGATGTCGAACGCGTGGATGTGCTTCGGCGACGGCGTGATGATGACCGTCTCGCCGGCGTTCGGGTGCACGCGGCCGTCGACCCGGGCGACGATGTCGACCCGGTTGCCGTCGATCTCGGTGTGCCCGTAAAGGTAGCCGTCTGCGCCGAGCTCTTCGACGACATCCACCTCGACCTTGAGTCCGTCTCCGGTCTTCGCGACCTTCACATCCTCCGGGCGCACGCCGATCGTGACCTTCTTGGCCGTGGTGCTGCTCAGCGCGTCGCGGTCGAGCGCGGCGACGGCCGTGCCGAACCTCAGTCCGCCCTCCACGACATCCGCCTGGAACAGGTTCATCGCAGGGGAGCCGATGAATCCCGCGACGAACACATTCTTGGGGTTCGCGTACAGATCGCGAGGCGTGCCCACCTGCTGCAGCACGCCGTCTTTCAGCACTGCGATCCGGTCGCCCATGGTGAGCGCCTCGGTCTGGTCGTGGGTGACGTAGACCGTGGTGACACCGAGCCGGCGCTGCAGCGAGGCGATCTGGGTGCGGGTCTGCACACGCAGCTTCGCATCGAGGTTCGACAGCGGCTCGTCCATGAGGAACACCTGGGGGCTGCGCACGATCGCGCGGCCCATGGCGACGCGCTGACGCTGACCACCGGAGAGGGCCTTCGGCTTGCGGCCGAGGTAGGGCTCCAGGTCGAGCAGCTTGGCGGCCTCGAGCACGCGGCTCGCGCGCTCCTCCTTGTTGACGCCGGCGATCTTGAGCGCGAAGCCCATGTTCTCGGCGACCGTCATGTGCGGGTACAGGGCGTAATTCTGGAAGACCATCGCTATGTCGCGATCCTTCGGCGGAACCTCGGTGACGTCGCGGTCGCCGATGAGGATGCGGCCCTGGTTGACCTCTTCGAGGCCGGCCAGCATGCGCAGGGAGGTGGACTTGCCGCACCCGGACGGGCCGACCAGAACGAGGAATTCCCCGTCAGCGACCGAGAGGTCGAGAGCGTCCACGGCCGGGTGGGTGGACCCGGGATAGAGGCGGGTAGCTTTGTCGAAAGTGACAGATGCCATAGTTGTACTAACTCCTTCACCGGCAGGTACGTGCCGGACGATCCGTAGTGATGGATTGGGTGGTGCCCGATAATTATGACACCCGTCTTTGGCTAGGCTGATACAGCGAGCGTCTGGGCAATTCCCAGACATCGTGTCTAGTCTTCTCGAGGCTCCCCTCTTCGCGATGAAGCGAGGTCGTCAGGAGCCGGCAACCCGAGTTAACAAGATGAGGTTCGATGACGTACGGCGGCTCAGGCTTTGACGGCCTGAACACCAGCGAGAGGCGCGAGGCCGCCCGCGAGAAGGCACGCATTCTGCGCGAGGAGCATCGCAAGCGCGACCGGCGGCGGCGCGTTCTGCTCCAGGGCGGCATCATCGTGCTTGTCGTCGCGGTCGTCGCCGTGGTCGTGTTCGCTCTGACGAGCACTATTCATCCGCCGACTCGGGGCCCGCTGAACATGCAGAGCGATGGCATCAAGATCGGCACGGACTACAAGGCGGTTTCGACCCCGGCTCTGAAGCCGGGCGAGAACCCAACGCCGTCGAAGACGAACGCCAAAGACGTCATCGCCATCCAGATCTACCTCGACTACCAGTGCCCCATCTGCGGCGCGTTCGAAAAGGCGAACGCCGACCAGATCTCCACCTGGGTGAAGACAGGCGCGGCGACCCTCGAGATTCACCCGATCTCGATTCTCGACCGGGTGTCGCTCGGCACCAAGTATTCGACCAGGGCCGCGAACGCCGCCGCCTGTATGGCGAACTACTCCCCGAACACCTATTTCACGTTCAGCGCACTGCTCTTCTCGCACCAGCCCGCCGAGAACACGACCGGGCTTACCGACCAGCAGATCGTGGCGCTGGCGGAGAAGGCGAAGCCGGCGAAACTCTCGTCGATCAAGACCTGTATCAACGACCAGAGCTTCAAGTCCTGGGTGAACGCAGCCACCACCCGCGCCACCAACGGTCCGATCGTCGGAACGGATGTCGCCAAGGTATCCGGTACGCCCACCGTGATCATCGACGGCGTGCAGTACAACGGAGCGGTCAACGATTCGGCCGCGTTCGCCTCGGCGGTCGTGAAAGCCGCCGGCGACAGCTTCACCGAGGACGCGACTGCGACCCCGACGCCTTCACCGAAGCCGTAAAGCTATCCGCGGTACGCCGACTGCGACATCGCGACCAGCGCCACGAGTGTGACGATGCCGACGACGAGTGCGAGTGCGCCGATGATGCTGATCAAAACGATGCCTGCCATGCCTGAAGTCTAACCGAGCGCCGCGCTGCTCAGTCGGCGTTCCCGACGCCTACCGCCCCGGCGATCGGGTCGTCATCCTCCACCCTGTCGAGCAGGTTCATCTCGGGCTGGGCGATCTCGCCGCGGTCGGCGGCGGTGAGCGCCTTGTGCACGAAGCTCAGAACGATCCCGGCGATCACGAGGGTCGCGGCCCCGAGTGCGAACGGGATGCTGGGGTTGAACGCGGTCACCAGCAGGCCCGCGACGAATGGCGCGAGACCGCCGCCGATGAACCGCACGAAACCGTAGGTGGCGGATGCGACGGGCCGCTCGACCGGCGCGATGCTCATCACCGCCGTCGTGACGAGGGTGTTGTTCGTGCCGATGAACGCGCCGGCGATGATGACGCAGACGATGACGACGACCGGGTTGCTCCAGAACACATCCGACCAGGCTGCCTTCAGAAGGGTGTTCTCCTCCGCCTCCTGCTTGCAGCGCTTCCCGTACTTGGAGGCCGCGTCCTTATCGTGAGCGAAGAAGTTGCAGTCTCGATACCACATTAGGCAAGTCA
>JAZJYU010000171.1:0-3556 GCA_040390225.1 Actinomycetota bacterium
CGCGCCGGTGACGGAGCCCGGTGCGACCGAGTGGCCGGTATATCTTCCGCCAGGGGAGTGGACGGATGCCTGGACCGGCGAACCCGTCGCCGGAGGCCGCGTGGTCTCCCGCGCCGTGCCGATCGACGTCATCCCCGTCTACGTGCGGGCGCCGGCCTGGCAGCAGCTGAGGGCGGTATTCGGCCAATAGGCTATCGGGATGCTGCAGCCGATCGTCGCCGGGTTCGTCGCCGCGATCTCCGGCTTCGCGAGTTCGTTCGTGCTGGTCATCGCGGGCTTGCGCGCCGTCGGGGCGACCCCGGCCGAGGCGTCATCCGGGCTGTTCGCAGTGTGTATCGCGATCGCGGTGGTCGCGATAGTCGCGGCGATCTGGCTGCGGATCCCGCTCGCGATCGCCTGGTCGACCCCCGGGGCTGCTGTACTGCTGGCGGCCCGCGCGGATCACATCCGCTTCTCGGACGCGGTGGGTGCGTTCCTGGTCAGCTCGCTGCTCATCGCGCTCGCGGGCCTCTGGCCGGCTCTCGGCCGCGCCATCGTCCGCATCCCCCGGCCACTCGCCAGCGCGATGCTCGCCGGAGTGCTCTTTCCGATCTGTCTCGCCCCGATTCAAGCTGTTGCGACGCTGCCGCTGCTCGCGGCACCGGTGGTCATCGTCTGGCTCGTGCTGTTCCGGCTCGCGCCGCGCTGGGCGGTTCCCGCGGCGATGGCCGTGGCCGTGGTCGCGGTGCTCGTCTCCGCCGGTACCGGCTGGCTCGGAACCGGCCACCTGCTTCCCGCGCTCGTCTTCATCGCCCCGACCTTCGATCCGCTCACGATCATCAGTGTCGGCCTGCCGCTGTTCGTGGTCACCATGGCCGGGCAGAACGTGCCCGGGTTCACGGTGCTCTCCACCTATGGTTACGCCGGCCCGCCACGCTTCGCCCTGGTGTCGACCGGGTTAGGGTCAGCGGCGGCGAATCTGTTCGGTGGGCACGCCGTGAACCTGGGCGCCATCACCGCCGCCATCATGTCGGGCCCTGAGGCGCACTCCGATCCCTCGAGGAGGTGGATCGCCACCCTCACCAACGGCCTGCTCTACATCCCGCTCGGGGCCGCCGCAGGCATCGCGGCGGCGCTGGTGACGGCCGCTCCGACCGTTCTGATCACCGCGGTCGCGGGTCTGGCGGTACTCGGCGCCCTCATCACGAGCGTCGTGAACGCCCTGGAGGATCCGGCTCACCGGGTCACCGCCATCGTGACCTTCCTCGTCGTCGCCTCGGGCGTCGTCGTCTTCGGAATCGGTTCGGCGTTCTGGGGACTGCTCGTGGGCGCTATTGTCATGCTGTGGCTCGGGTGGAAGAGAAGAGCGGCGAGGCGGCCGGAGACGTCGCTCCCCAGCGAGTCCGAGTGACCGGCGACCTGCGGCGGCTGCTCTGGTCGCTGCTGGTCGCCAACTTCTCGGTCTTCATCATCTGGGGGTCGGTCCCCACGATTCTGCTGGCCTTCCAGGTGCAGGATGCCGACCCGTCCCGCAAGGCGGTGAATCTCGCGCTCATCACAGCGATCGGTGCCCTGTGCGCGATGATCGCTCAGCCCATCGCCGGAATGATCTCCGACCGCACCCGCAGTCGTTTCGGCCGCAGGGCGCGCTGGATGGTGGCCGGCGCCCTCGTGGGCGGCCTCGCCCTGGTGGGCATGGGCCTCGCCACCACGATCGTGCAGCTGCTCATCGGCTGGATCATCGTTCAGGTGGCATACAACTTCGCGCAGGGCCCGCTCAGCGCGATCATGCCCGACCGCACGCCGACCGCGGTGCGGGGCACGTTCTCCGCGTTCGCCGGTATCGGGCTGATGGTCGGCTCAGTCGCCGGCCAGATCGTCGGCTCAACACTCGCCGGTCACATCTTCGGCGCATACCTGCTGATGGCCGGCCTCGCCCTCGTCGTGCTCGTTCTGTTCGTGGTCTTCAATCCTGATGCCGACAACCGGGGAGAGCCACGGCCCCGATTCGCGCTCGGGGACTTTCTTCGGACCTTCTGGGTGAGCCCGCGGCAGCATCCGGACTTCTTCTGGGGCTTCACCGGCCGGCTGCTGCTCTACGTCGGCTACTTCCTCATCTCCGGGTACCTGCTCTTCATCCTGGAGGACTACATCGGGCTGGGTAGTGCCGGTGTCGGCTGGATCCCGTTCCTCGGTGCGGCGACCCTCGTCGGCATTGTCGCGAGCATCGCGATCGCCGGGCCGCTCTCCGACCGACTGCAGCGCCGCAAGATCTTCGTGATCGTCGCCGCCATTCTGGTGGCGGTGGCGCTGGCGATCCCCTTCATCTCGCCGACGCTGCCCGCGATGTTCGTGTTCGCGTTCATCAGCGGCCTCGGCTTCGGCGCCTACCAGGCGGTCGACACCGCCCTGGTCAGCGAGGTCCTTCCCGCGCGCGACTCCTTCGCGAAGGATCTCGGGATCGTCAACGTGGCGCAGACGCTCCCGCAGACGGTCGCCCCGGCGCTCGCCGGAACCGTCGTCGTGCTGTTCCACGGTTACGCGGCGCTGTTCCCCATCGGGGCGGTGGTCGTGCTGCTCGGCGCTGCCGCGATTCTGCCGATCCGCGCCGTTCGCTGAGGCCGTGGGCTAGGGGCCGCTCCGCACCGCACTGGTGCCGTGGAAGCACCCGATCGTGTACGGGAACTCGAGCGTCGCGTCGTAGTGGTACGTCGTGGTGACCGCTCCGTCGATGCTGACCGGACCGGTGCGGCCGTGGCACGCGTCCAGGTCGGCGTTGTTCGGGAGGTTGCCCGCCGCATCCCGCTCGACCACGATCGGGTAGCCGTCGTTGGCCCAGCCCACGACGGTGGAGGTGCCGGTGGCGTTGTCTCGCAGGCACGTGGGCACCTCGTGGTAGTGGTATTGGCCCTCGTTCTGCGGGTGACCCTGGCAGAGGTCCTGTTCCTCGTGCGCGACCGCGTCACGACCCTTCGCGTCCACCGCGTTGTACAGCAGCACTCCGTTGAGCAGTACCCCGATCGCACCGCCGTTCAGGCAGTTCGGTGACGCGCTCGCCTTCGGGGCGACCGGCAGCGTGACGGTAATGTTCTGGGAGCTGCTGATCGAGTTGGGGTTGCGGTCGTACTTCGCGGCGGGATCGTTCGCCGCGATCGGGAAGGTGCCCGTGCCGAACCCGACTGGTAGATCGTTGGTCGTGATGACCCGCTGAGAGCCGCTCACGTGCACGGTGAGGGCGGCGGTCGGCCATTTCACGTCGCCCTGCACGACGATCTTCTCGTTCAGGTTCCAGGTGCTCCCGTGGATCCAGGGGCCGTCGACCGGTGAACCCGGGCCGTTCGGGTCGCCGGCCTGGCAGGCGAAGAGCGTGCCGACGGATGGCGCGGAGGTCGACAAATGACCGTCGCCGAGAGGGAGGGCGGTCACCACCACGCTGCCGGGTGCTGACCAGGTGTTCGTGCCGACCGTGGGCGTCACGGTCGGCGTTCTCGCCGCCGTGTCCGTGGTGACAGGAGACGGCGAGGTACATCCGGTGAGTACGATCGCCGCCGCGGCGAATACCAGGATGCGGGCCTTC
>JAZJYU010000172.1:0-935 GCA_040390225.1 Actinomycetota bacterium
GTTGTTCTGCTGCTGGCGAGAGGTGCCACCCTGCTGGTTCTGCTGGTTGCGGTTGTTCGCATTCCGGCCGTTGGTACGCTGCCCCTCGGACTGCTCGGCGTTCTGGGCCTGGTTGTTCTGGGTCTGGTTGTTCTGGGTCTGGTTGTTCTGGGCCTGGTTGTTCTGGGCCTGATTGTTCTGGGCCTGATTGTTCTGGGCCTGAGTGTTCTGGGCCTGGGCACCATCGCCCTGCTGGCGATCGCCGCGGTTGCGATTGCGGTTACGGGAATTGCGGGTGGGCTGGGCGTCATCTGCCTGTGCCTCCGCTTCGGCCTCCTGGCCGGGGATGCGGTCGAGGCCATCGGTCTGCTGCGAGTCCGCGACGGCTGACTGCTCCGCCTCCTGGCCGGGGATCCGGTCGAGACCGGCGGAAAGCGCGGCGTCGGCCAGCGCGATGCGTTCGGCTTCCTGGCCGGGGAGGCGGTCGAGGCCGCTCTCCGCGCGGTTCACGTGGCGGGTGACCGACTTCGGCTCCGCCTTCCCGGCGGATCGGGCTTCCGCCGCACGGCGCGGTTCGCGCTGTGTCGACTCGATGACGGGGGCTTCGGCGGCCGCGGCATCCACAATCGAGGTGCTGGCGCGGCGCGAGGCCCGCTTCTTGGCGACCGGTGCGTCGGCGACCGCGGCGTCGACCACCGGTGCGTCGGCGACCGATTCGGAAGCGACGGGGCTTGCGTTGCTGTTTTGGACCGCGGAGATGGCATCCACGAGTTCTCCCTTACGAAGTTTGGACGAGCCGCTGAGTCCGAGTTCCGAAGCGAGAGCCTGCAGCTCGGGGAGGCGGAGTTTGGCGAGGGCAATGGGGTCCGTACCTGCGGCACGGACAGTGAGGTCAGTCACTAAGAGGGTTCCTTTCCCCGAACAAGTTCCGCACCTGACAGGTGCAAGTGAACCTT
>JAZJYU010000172.1:945-3405 GCA_040390225.1 Actinomycetota bacterium
TTTGACGTTCGGCGCTTTCGCTTCGGGTAGCGCCTGTGCGAATTCTCGCAACTACGCGGGCAAAGCAAGGGTGAATGGCGAAGCTGTGCTGGTGAGTGTGCTTTCCGGGGTCTTCGGTTAACCCGAGCTTTCTACCGGATGCATTGTCACTGTAGCACCTTTGAAGTCCACGGCCAGCAGCAACGACTGCCACGGCGAGCCGGGTCGGGCCGCAATCAGCCTGGCTGCGACGAGCCGTTGGGCGGGATCGCTGCACAGCACCAGAATCGACGGACCCGCCCCTGAGACGACGGCCGGGAGCCCACGGGAACGCAGTTCGGTGATGAGCGACTCGGTCTCTGGCATGGCCGCTGCGCGATAGCTCTGATGCAGCTTGTCCTCCGTGGCCGCAAGCAGGAGCTCGGGGCTCTGAATGAGGGCGGCGATGAGGAGAGCCGATCGCGACACGTTGAAGATCGCGTCCTCGTGCGGCACCGAGGCCGGGCGCAGGCTGCGGGCAAGCTCGGTCGACATCGTCGACTCCGGCACGGCGATGAGAGGCGACACACCGCGGTGCACGATGAGCTTCTTGTGCTGAGGGCCCGCATCCGTGGTCCAGGCGATGGTGAGGCCGCCGAAGAGCGCCGGCGCCACGTTGTCGGGGTGGCCTTCGAGCGCGGTCGCGAGGGCGAGCAGCGCGTTCGCATCGATGTCGACGATCCCGGCTAACAGGCCCTTGGCCGCCATGATGCCCGAGACGATCGCAGCACCGGATGACCCGAGCCCACGTCCGTGCGGGATGGCATTCTGCGCCACGAGATCGAGACCGGGCAGCGCCTGGGAGTATGCGGCGAAGGTGTAGGCGATAGCGGTGACCACGAGGTTCGTGCTGTCGGTGGGAACTTCGCCCGCGCCGACCCCGATGACCTCGACGCTCGCCCCCGGGGCATCCCTCACCGTGACGGTGAGCTCGTCGTACAGCGACAGGGCGAGTCCGAGGGTGTCGAACCCCGGGCCGAGATTGGCCGTTGTCGCGGGAACGCGCACGGTCACCGAACGCCCGGCGAACGCCCCGACCGAACCCGATGGTGAACCGGATGCGTTCACACGCTGACTTTGGCGAGACCGAGCACGCCTGCCACCTCGTCGACGTCGTTGGCGACGACCGTGGGGGTAACATCCGCGCCGTCTGCGGTCTTCAAGGCCCATTGCGGGTCTTTAAGTCCATGGCCGGTGACCGTGAGAACCACGGTGGAACCCTTCGGGATCTCCCCCGCTGCGGCACGCTCGAGGAGGCCTGCGACGCTGATCGCCGACGCGGGCTCCACGAAGATGCCGACCTCGGCAGAGAGGATGCGGTGGGCCTCGAGGATATGCGCGTCGGAGATCGCCCCGAAGTATCCGTCGGTCAGCTCGCGGGCGGCGATCGCAAGCTCCCAGGAGGCGGGGTTTCCGATGCGGATCGCACTCGCAATCGTGTCGGGGTGTTTCACCACGTGGCCGAGAACGATCGGGGCGCTCCCCGCGGCCTGGAAACCGAACATGCGCGGGTGTTTGGTGGAGTCACCGGCGGCGAGGGATTCGCCGTAGCCGCGCGAATAGGCGGTGTAGTTGCCGGCGTTGCCGACGGGCACGATATGAATGTCGGGGGCATCGCCGAGCACCTCCACGACCTCGAAGGCCGCGGTCTTCTGGCCCTCGATGCGATCGTTGTTCACCGAGTTGACCAGGTGCACGGGGTAGTTCGCGGCAAGATCGCGGGCGATATCGAGGCAGTCGTCGAAGTTGCCGCGAATCTGCAGCAGCTCCGCGTTGTGGGCGATCGCCTGGGCGAGCTTGCCCATCGCGATCTTGCCCTCCGGCACGAGAACGGCGGCCGTGATGCCGGCGTGGGTGGCGTAGGCCGCGGCCGACGCGGAAGTGTTGCCGGTCGAGGCGCAGATGACGGCCTTGGCACCGGCTTCGACCGCCTTGGACACCGCCATGGTCATCCCACGGTCTTTGAACGACCCGGTGGGGTTCATGCCCTCGTACTTCACCCACACCGTCGCGCCGGTGCGCGCAGAGAGCGCGGGAGCGGGGATGAGCGGAGTGCCACCTTCTCCGAGCGTGATGATCGGGGTCGCGTCCGAGATATCGAGACGGTCGGCGTATTCGCGGAGGACTCCGCGCCACTGGTGGGCCATTATGAACCTTCTACTCTCAGTACGGAGGTGACCCGCACGACGACATCGCTCGACTCGAGTCCGAGAACTGTCGCCGAGAGATCGGCTTCGGATGCCTCATGCGTGCCAATGACAAGGGTAGCGGTGGGCGCAGCGGTGGTTGCGCCACCGTAGACGGACTGGGTGAGCGTCTCGACGGACACGCCGTGGTCGCTGAAGAGGGCGGCGACCGCGGCGAGCACTCCCGGAGCGTCGACGACGCTGAGCGTGATCTGGTACCGCGTGATCACCCGCGAGATCGGCAGGATGGGCAGGT
>JAZJYU010000172.1:3415-4201 GCA_040390225.1 Actinomycetota bacterium
GATGAAAAATTCTCGGCGACGATCAAAAAGGCCCCCGGCCCGCCGATCACATGACGGCGAGCGGCCGATACGAGGTCACCGAGCACGGCCGACGCGGTCTCGATACCGCCGGCGCCGGCGCCGTAGAACATGAGATCGCCGGCGGACTCGGCCTCGATGAAGACCGCGTTCTTGGCTCCGTGGACGGCGGCGAGCGGATGATCGCGCGGAACGAGGGCGGGATAGACGCGGGCCGACACGCCTTCGACGCCGTCGGCATCCGTCAGTCGCTCGCAGATGGCGAGCAGCTTGACCACATAGCCGGACTTCTTCGCGGCCTCCACCTGCTCGAGCGTGATGTGGGTGATTCCCTCCCGGTGCACGGATTCGAGCGGAACCGTGGTGTGGAAGGCCAGGCTCGCCAGGATCGCCGTCTTCTGGGCGGCGTCATAGCCCTCGATGTCGGCCGAGGGGTCGGACTTCTCCGCATAGCCGAGGTCGGTCGCCGTCGCGAGGGCCTCCTCCAGCGACTCCCCCGCCGCGTCCATGCGATCGAGGATGAAATTGGTGGTGCCGTTCACGATGCCGAGGATTCGCTTGATCCGGTCGCCGGCAAGGCTGTCGCGTAACGGACGGATGATCGGGATCGCCCCGGCGACGGCGGCCTCGTAGTACAGCTGCGCGCCGACCTGCTCCGCGGCCTCGAAGAGCTCAGGGCCGTGGGTCGCGAGCAGCGCCTTGTTGCCGGTGATGACATCCGCGCCCGAGTTGAGAGCCTGCAGGATGAGCGTGCGAGCCGGTTCGAGA
>JAZJYU010000172.1:4211-4730 GCA_040390225.1 Actinomycetota bacterium
TGAGGGACTCGGCATCCGTGGTCAGCAGTTCCTTCGGGATTTCGGCGCTGCGCGACGCGTCGACGTCACGCACGGCGACGCCGACGAGCTCGAGTCCGGCACCGGCGCGATTGGCCAGTTCCGGGCCGTGTTCGAGCAACAGGGCGGCTACCTGGGCTCCGACCGATCCGGCACCGAGCAGCGCCACTCGAAGATTGCGGTACTCGATCATGGTGCTCCGTTCAGAGTGGCGCGGACGCCCACATCGCGCGACAACAGGTCGGCCTCGGTCTCGGCGCGCACGATCACGCGGGCGACCCCGTCGCGTACGGCGACGACCGCTGGGCGACCGAGGTAGTTGTAGTTGCTCGCCATTGCCCAGCAGTAGGCGCCGGTTGCGGGAACGGCGACCAGGTCTCCCGGTGTGACGTCGCCGGGAAGGTAGTCCGCGTGCACGACGATGTCGCCGCTCTCGCAGTGCTTGCCGGCGATCCGCACGAGCGCCGGGGCGGCATCCGATGCTCGATTCGCGAGGCGCAC
>JAZJYU010000173.1:0-1620 GCA_040390225.1 Actinomycetota bacterium
GTGGTGGTACGGCTGATTACCAATGCGGCCACCTGCCCGCGCGTTCGCACTACACAGAACATGGCCGCATGCCCCAGTTCATGAACCAGGAGGGAACCGAGGAAGATCAGCAGAAGGCCCAATCCGGCTGCCGGAAGTTGCCATCCAGCCAACAGCACACAAGTCAAAGCGAACACCAGGACGCCGACGGCCAACCAGTGGATGCGCGCGAACGAGACAACGGAAAGCCCGAGGAATCGAGTCAGCGACCCGGTCAGCACCACCGATTCAGTGGGATGGACGGGCAAACCGATCATGCCGCGCCACCAGCCTCCGGTGGGCCTGATCGTTCCCAACCCATAGAACGCTGCACGTTCCGCCGCGGCTAGATCAGAGTCTGTGGAGGAGAGATCGATGCGCGGCGGCGGCGCGGACACCGCAATCCCCCATTGCGGCTGATTCCACACCGCATCAGCAACATGCACGCCGCGGGCCGGCCGCACCGTAGCACTAGGCGACTTGCGCACTAGCCACCCTCGCCGTGAAGGCCAGTACAAAATACGCAGTGAGAACGAGAGCGGAGGCGCCGACCGTGACCATCCAGTCGGGGCCAACGTGAAACTGGGCTGCGATCCACCGCGGTCCGATCACCACGATGGCCCACGTCAGCGACAGCGACAGCGTGCTCGCGGTCGCAGCCAGTGATCGACCCGGCTCACAGGGCAGCAGAACACCGACCAGTTGGGAGCATGCGCTCATCGCTATGCCGAGACTGGCGACATCAACGAGCCGGTCGAACGGCAGTCCTGCCCACGCCATCGCAAGAAGATAGGGAGCGACGAGCGCGGAAGAAAGAATGGCGACCGCGACGGCCTTGGGTACGACCCAGCCGTCGCGGCGACCGGTGACCGTCGTCGCGACCCAATTTCCGGCACGGGCAGGCCCGTACGCGTATAAGCCCAGCGCGCTGGGCACCACGACTATTGCTGCGGCCAACTCGTCGACCGTCGCAGACGCGGTCGGCTGCAGATAGAGAAGGGGAAAGAGAACCGTCCCGACACCCGCGATAAGCGCTGCGACCACGAACTGGGGAATTCGGGCGAGCAAGAGCAACTCGACAGTCAGCCTCGCTCCGAACCTGCTGGCGGGAAAGCCCACTCCGATGAGCACTCGATTGAACAGGCGAGTTACCGGCCGCTCTCGAATGCGAGCTAACAGAACGAGCAGAGCTGCCGCCATCGCGCTCCATGTCACCAAGACACAGACGGACTGGAGAGTAAATCCATCGACCACGACCGCGGACACCATGCGGGTCGGCGATAGGTTCTGCCACAGTCCGCCTTCCGAAGCGTTCCTCACGGGCACCAGGTCGCTGCCAGATAAACCGAATGCGAGAGTCGTGCAAACAATGGCCGAAATGGCCAGGCTGAACCCGGGCGGTAGGTCCACTACCCTCGTCGCGACGGCCTTCACGATGAAGAACAACGCACAGAAGGTCGCCGTCGACCAGCACTCGGGCTCCAGCCCACCCTCGGCCCATTGGACGACGGGAGCCTCGGCGACGCTGGCGGTCTGGAAGCCGGCCGAGATCGTGTCGAACTAGCGGATCGCCCCGGCCGAGTCGGCGCCGGCGGTATTCGC
>JAZJYU010000173.1:1630-20028 GCA_040390225.1 Actinomycetota bacterium
AGAACAACGCACAGAAGGTCGCCGTCGACCAGACGGCCAGCCAGATGAATACCACCACGGCAATCACAGGGGCGGCCTCACGAGAGCCCAGACGAAAGACCATGGCCAGCGACGGGAACCCCAAAATAACCGTAGAAAGTAGTCCCATCAGTACGAAAGGTAGGAACGGACCCAGGACCCTCGCGCTCGACGTTGACGGTGTCATTCGAAGCACGGTCCCGAGCGCCGTTCGTTCGGGCGCAGAGGAACACAACACCAGAAGCATGATGACTGCCCCGAGAAATACTCCCGCGAACACCAATCGAAGGAGCGAGTGAGCGTCACCGCGAAATGCGCCTGGTTCGGCTTGGCCGAGGATGCCGTTGACCATCAAATAGAGCAGCCCGCTCACACACGCTGACAGCAGCACGAAGGCTATCGAGAGCACACGCACTGCTCGGTCTGAGATCGAGAGGGACTCAGAGATGCCGCGGCGCCACAAGAGTGTGGTCGCCGCGGCGACGGTTAGTGTGGGGCGAATGGCGTTCACGGGTGATCGATCACACCGACCGGCCCGGGTTGCGGGCTCTACCCAGATACAGAGCGCCCAGGACGAACACCACGACGATAACCGCGAGTGTGACTGCGAGACCGATTGGATGTGGCTCGAAAGCCAATCCGCGGAATCCGGACGAGCCGTCGGGTCGGACCATGTACACGCCCGGAATATCGACGCGAACTGAATTCACAAAGGCCCATATACTCGCGAACACGACGAGAACGATCTCGATAACTATGCCGGCC
The DNA here is from genome assembly GCA_040390225.1 of Actinomycetota bacterium. Classification (GTDB taxonomy): domain Bacteria; phylum Actinomycetota; class Actinomycetes; order Actinomycetales; family Microbacteriaceae; genus Lacisediminihabitans. Next base: position 2,414 of record JAZJYU010000173.1, read on the forward strand.
ACGACTCCGAAGAGCGCGCCGAGAACAATGCGTTGTGCCATAGGAGGTTCCTCACCTTTCAAATGTTTCAATGACAAGTTGCTGCCGATCGCGCGACTCGTGCTCGGTGTCGGTGAGCACCAGGTAGGCGGTCTCGAGGTCGATACTCCGACCGAAGTCGCGGATCAACCGGTCGGGCGCGCCTTCGGCGATCAATCGACCGTCGTGCAGGATCATCACCTGATCACAGTCGCGCTGTGCCCGGTCCATATCGTGTGTCGCGAGGAGAACGGTCGATCCGTGTTCGACCATCGTGTCGATCACAGTTCTCAGAACGATCACCGCATCCGGATCCAACCCACGAAACGGCTCATCCAGGATGAGGAGCGCTGGGACGTGCATCGCGGCAGCCACCACCTGGATCTTGCGCTTCATTCCGTGCGAGTAACCTTCGATCTGCTCGTCGACGGCATGCCACATGCCGAACGCCACGATGAGGTCTATGGCTCGATCCCAATCGTTGCGCCCGCGCAATCGATCGTGGAGCCGCACATATTCACGTCCGGTGAGAGCCCCGATCATCGGCAGGTCATCAGGCGCAAAACCGAACCGTAGCCGCGACTCTGGCCGGGCGAGCGGTAGTCCGTCGATGTGAACCGACCCGGAATCAGCGTCGATGATCCCGGTGATTACATGTAGACAGGTCGACTTGCCCGACCCGTTCGGGCCAAGCAAGCCATAGACCTTTCCGCGTTCAAGCGTGAAGGACACATCGCTGAGGGCCGGGCGCCGCCGATACCGTTTTGTGAGTCCAGTCAGCGACAGGACAGGCGTGGTCGCTGCCGGCGACATGATCGCGCTACTTGTAGCAGCCGAGTTTGTAGACGCCGCCGCTCGATCCGGGAACTCCAAGACCGGGCCAGCGGCCGCCGTGGCTCTGGCAGTAGTAGATGTACGCCGCCAGCGCCCCAATGAGCACCGCGAGGGCGACGAACACTGCGACAGCGACCGCGATGATAAAAACTACGGGGAGAATCGGATTGACGGTCACCCGGTCGAGGCCGCGCGCTACGCCCTGTGCAGGCCGAATGGGAATGCCATGCAGTGCATCGGCGAGCGCGAGAGTGGGCGTGAGCGCCAGGGTTCGCATGATCGAAGACATAGTTGATCACTTTCTGTAGGTTATATAGCAGTAGTGCTTATATACCTCAGCGTAATGAAAGTGACACGGCGTCGCAGTCCCATTTTGTGGGGACCCGAGACCGCGATGCCGAAGCGCTACTCGTCGAGCGCGAGTTCTTTCGGCAGCTCGAGTTCCTTCGCGGAGAGTTCCTCGACGTTGACGTCTTTGAAGGTGAGCACCCGCACGGACTTCACGAAGCGGTCGGAGCGGTAGACATCCCACACCCACACGTCGTTCATCGTCAGTTCGAAATAGAAGTCGTGCTCGGTGTCCTGTCGCACGAGCTCGACCTCGTTGGCAAGATAGAACCGGCGCTCCGTCTCGACGACGTAGCGGAACTGGGAGACGACATCCCGATACTCCCGGTACAGCGCCAGCTCGACCTCGCGGTCGTAGTCTTCGAACTCGTCTTCATCCATGCTGCAGAGAAGCCTACGCCTGAAAACACGCTAGTCGGCGGGCACCAGTTCGCGCGAGTGCAGCCAGGTGAGGCGGTGGATGTCGCTCGGTCCGAGCTCGTCGATGGCCGCGTAGTGGTCGGTGCTGCCGTAGCCCTTGTTGGACGCCCAGCCATAGCCGGGAGTTACCGCGTGGCGGTCGATCATGAGCCGATCGCGGTGCACCTTGGCGATGACGGATGCCGCCGCGACGGACGCGCAGTCCCGGTCCGCCTTGACCCGGGTCTGCACCCGCAGCGGCGACGACAGCACCGGACTCAGCCAGTTGTGCGAACCGTCGAGCAGCACCACCGATTCGGCGACGCGGGCGCCGGATTCGTGCAGCGTCGTCAGCGCGCGCTTGGCAGCCAGACCGAGACAGGCGATGATGCCGAGCCGGTCCACCTCTTCCGCCGAAGCCAGCCCGACCGCCGAGTGCAGCACCCACTGGGCGGCGAGCGGCGCGAGCAGCTCGCGGCGAGGCTCGGGAAGCATCTTGGAGTCGCGCAGACCGACAGGCATCGGCCCGACGCTCAGATCTACGACACACAGCCCGACAGCAACGGGCCCGGCGATCGCCCCGCGACCGACCTCGTCGCATCCGATCACGTAGCGCGCGCCCTGGTCGTGCAGTGAATGCTCGACATCGAGGGTTGGATCGGCCACGGCCATGGGTTAGTTCGAGCCCTTTGTGGTGCCGGCGAACACGGTCGGATAGTTGTCGAGCCAGCTCCAGTGGCTGGCCGGCCAGCTGATCACGAAGGCGCGGCCGACCACGTCATCCATCGGCACGAAGCCCTTCGTCGGGCCGCTCGTGTTGAAGCGGGAGTCGCGCGAGTCGTAACGGTTGTCGCCCATCACCCAGAGTGAGTTCTTCGGCACGGTGACGGAGAAGTCGTTGCCTGACACCTTTGTCACGCCCGCCGGCAGATCGAGATATGGCTCGACCAGCGGGATGCCGTTGACGGTCATCTGACCGAACGCGTTGCAGCAGCTGACCTTGTCACCGGGGAGGCCGATGACCCGCTTGACCAGATGGTCGTTGCTGTCGGGTGCGCTCAGGCCGACGATCGACAACAGCCAGTCGATGGCGCCGGCGAAGCCGTTCGGCTCACTGATCGTGGGCTGACCCTCGAGCCAGCCGCCCGGGTCTTTGAACACGACCACGTCGCCGTGTTCCACCGGTACGAGCTTCGGCACGAGCTCGTTGACGATGATGCGGTCGTTGATCTGAAGCGTGTTCTCCATCGATCCCGACGGGATGTAGAAGGAGCGGATGAGGAACGCCTTGATGCCGATCGAGATCACGATCGCCGCGAGGAAGATCAGCACGATGTCGCGGATGAACAGCCGAACACCCCGTGTCTTGCGGCGACGCTCTTCAGCCGCCTCCCGTGGTCTCGTCGGCGCGACCGGATCGTGTTCTGTCATTAAACCCCTGTGCTCCCCACCATGTTAACCGGTGGGGAGCACAGAAAAGCTGGTTGTCGCGCGGCGCGTTTAGTGCGCTTCGCGCTTCTCCTTGATCTTCGCCTTCTTGCCTCGAAGGTTGCGCAGGTAGTAGAGCTTGGCGCGACGCACGTCACCGCGGGTGACGACCTCGATGTGGTCGATGACCGGGGAGTGCACGGGGAAGGTGCGCTCGACACCCACCTGGAAACTGACCTTGCGAACGCAGAAGGTCTCGCGCACGCCCTCGCCAGAGCGGCCGATGACGACCCCCTGGAAGACCTGGATGCGGGAGCGGGTGCCTTCCACGATGTTCACGTGGACCTTCACGTTGTCGCCGGCACGGAAGTCCGGGATGTCGGTGCGGAGGGAAGCCGCATCTACTGCGTCAAGGATGTGCATGGTGATTCGCTCTCTGCAACCGCCACAGGTCGACCGCGATATAGATGTAACAAGAGAAGGAGTGTTAGCCGCAGACGAAGCCGGCTCCCCTGTGGCAGAGCCGTGCTGCAAGGCACAAGGAGCTATTGTGCCACAGAAACGCGCCGCAGTACCAGTCGGGTCAGGCGGTGACCTCGGTCGGCGGTGCATCCGGCTCGGGCTGATCGAGGCCTTCGAGACCGGTGAGCGACTGCACCATCGCCGGCCGGGTCTCGACGAGGTACTCGATCAGCACCACCCAGAAGGTGGCGAGCCCGGCGACGATCATCACCCCACCGGCGATATCGGCGACCGTGAACGACGCATCCCGGATCCATTGCCCGAACAGTACCGTCGCTACCGACTTGCCCTGCTCTGTGCTGTGCACGGAGTCGACGACGAAGAAGCCGTACACCAGAACCGAAAGGTAGAGCACGGAGATCAGCCAGGCATCCGCCCTCGTGACTGCCCCGATAGCGCGTGCGCGCCGTCGAGCCCAGCTGAGCGTGGAGATGACCGCGAGGAAGACGAACAGCAACGGGGCGAGGAACAGCTGGATGGCGTAATGCCAGCCCAGGATGACGCCGAAGAAGACACGCCCGATCAGCATCCAGAGCGGAAGGATGATGGTTGCGGCGAACTGCACGTTGAAGAGTGCTCGCCGATACCACATGCACAAAAGTTTACGCGCGGCTTGAGACAATGACTGCGCAGCCAAAATGAGGAGCAGGCATGATCGAACTACGCACGCCGGCCGAGATCGACGAGATGCGAGCGGCCGGGCGGTTCGTGGCGAGCACGCTGGTGGCGCTCCGGGATGCCGCGGCCGTGGGCGTGAATCTCCTGTCGCTGGACCGGCTGGCCGCCGATCTGATCAGGAAGGCCGGGGCGGTGAGCAGCTATGTCGACTACCACCCGTCCTTCGGGGCGATGCCGTTCGGCAAGGTGTTGTGCACCTCGGTCAACGACGCCGCCCTCCACGGATTGCCATTCGACTACCGCCTGAAAGACGGCGATCTGCTCAGCCTCGACTTCGCCGCATCCGTCGACGGCTGGGTCGCCGACTCCGCGCTCTCGATCATCGTCGGCACCCCGAACACAGCCGACCAGCATCTGATCGACACCACCGAGCTGGCCCTTGCGGCCGGCATCGCGGCCGCACAGCCGGGGGCGCGCATGGGCGACGTCTCTGCGGCGATCGGACAGGTGAGCCGCGCGGCAGGATTCAGCGTGAACACCGACTTCGGCGGCCACGGGGTCGGGCGCACGATGCACGGCGATCCGCACGTGCCGAACGACGGACGACCGGGCAGGGGGCTGCCGATCCGCGCGGGACTCGTGTTCGCGATCGAGCCGTGGTTGATGCAGGGCACCGACAAGATCTTCACCGACCCGGACGGCTGGACCCTGCGGTCGCTCGACGGGTCGCGCGCCGCTCATTCCGAACACACCATCGCCGTCACCGAGGACGGGCCGATCATTCTGACTGCTCGCGATTGAGCAGGTCCGGCCTCACGGCTCGGGTGCGTTCGAGCTGCTGTTCGCGACGCCAGGCGGCGATCGCGCCGTGGTTGCCGCCCAGCAGTATCTCGGGCACGGCGAACCCGCGCCACTCCGCAGGCTTGGTGTAGCTGGGGTACTCGAGCAAGCCATCCTGATGGCTTTCCTCGACCAGACTCTCCGGATTACCGACCACGCCGGGGATGAGCCGCCCGATCGCCTCGATCATGGCCATCGCCGCGACCTCGCCGCCGTTCAGCACATAGTCGCCAAGGCTGACCAGACGCACTCGCGCTCTCGTGGCCGCGTAGTCGACGACCCGCTGATCGATGCCCTCGTACCGTCCGCATCCGAAGACCAGCTGGCGTTCCGTGGCAAGCTCCTGGGCCAGCGACTGCGTGAACAGCTCGCCGGCGGGTGAGGGGAACAGGATGACGGGGGCGGTCTCGTGCTGCGCTTCGCTCGCATAAAGGATGCTGTCCAGCGCTTCACCCCACGGTTCCGGCTTCATGACCATGCCGGCCCCGCCGCCGTACGGAGTGTCGTCAACGGTGCGATGCCGGTCGTAGGTGTAATCGCGCAGGTCATGCACGGCCAGGTCGATCAGACCCGACTGGCGCGCCCTGCCGAGCAGGGAGACATCGAGCACGGAGAAGAACTCCGGAAAGATGGTCACGATGTCGATGCGCATCGCTGGAGCCTACTCCGCGACCGGCTCGTCGTCGTCGGGCAGTTCTTCGAAAAGACCCGCAGGCGGAGTGACGGTGATGCTGCCGGCCGCCAGGTCGACGGTCGGCACGATCGCCTTCACGAAGGGCACCAGCACCTCACCGCTCGCGGTCTGCACATGCAGCAGATCCTGCGCCGGGAGGTGATCGACGAGCGCCACGACGCCGACCTCGACACCATCGCGGAGAACGCGGAGTCCGACCAGCTGGTTGTCATACCAGGCGTCCTCCTCATCGGAGAGGACGCCGGCGTCGTCATCGATCCAGAGGATCGCCTTGATCAGAGACTCGGCCACCGTTCGGTCGGTGATGTTCTTGAAGAAGGCGACCGGGTGCGAGTTGTACCACTTCAGTTCGGCGAGCTCGAGCGTCTTGTCGTGCCATGGCGATTCGGGTGGAACCTGCAGGGCGAACACGGCGCCCGGAACGAAACGACGTTCCGGGACATCCGTGTACAGCTCGATCTTGATCGCACCTTTAAGGCCATGCGGTTTGGTGAGACGCGCCACGCGCAGCCCGTCCGGAGTGCGGGAATCAGGCTGTGTCGCTTTAGAAATCGGTATCCACCACGTCGACTCGCACGCGCTTGCCATCGGCGAGCGCGGACACCAGGGTGCGCAGAGCCTTGGCGGTGCGACCCGCCCGTCCGATCACCCGACCGAGGTCGTCCGGGTGCACGCGCACCTCGAGCACGTCACCGCGCGGAGACGTCTTCGAAACCACCTGCACCTCGTCGGGGTTGTCGACGATGCCCTTCACGAGGTGCTCGAGCGCTGCGGCGAGCACAGGCTAGGCCTTGTCGCTCTCTGCAGCCTCGGAGTCGGCGATCTCTTCCGTCGCGTCGGCGTCGGCTGCCGCCTCGGCCTCTTCGATCACGGCCTCCTCGGCGGTCTCGGATGCGGCCTCTTCGGTCGGAGCCTCTACGGTGGCGACCGCGGCGAGGTCATCGCCGGTCGCGGCCGCAGCATCCTCATCCGCAGGAGCGGGCGCTTCGGCAGCGGCCTTCGGCGCAGGCGCCTCGGACTTGGGCTTCAGAACCGGCTTCTTCTTCTCGTCGGCAGTGAACTCTTCCTTGGCCTGCTTGGTCTTCACCGTGCTGACGCTGGTCGCCTTGTCGCCCTTGAAGATGCCCCAGTCGCCGGTGAGCTTCAGCAGAGCGGTGACCTGCTCGGTCGGCTGCGCGCCGACGCCGAGCCAGTACTGCGCGCGCTCGGAGTCGACCTCGATGAACGAGGGCTCTTCGGTGGGGTGGTACTTGCCGATCTCTTCGATCGAGCGACCGTCGCGCTTGGTGCGACCATCGACGACGACGATTCGGTAGTAAGGAGCGCGAATCTTGCCCATGCGCTTCAAACGAATTTTTACAGCCACAATTCTCCGTAGATTTTTTTGGGGCGAACTGCTTGCCGTGAGCGTGGGGTGCACACTCGGCATGAAAGCTCTGATGGGAGTCGATGCGGCCTGATTAGAGGGTCGGACCGCCAAAGACTCGACTGACCATTCTTGCAGATTTCCCGGCCGACTGCGTACACGCAGCCGCGGCCGAACGGTGGCACCTAGTTTGAGCCCTCTTTCGCGGCCTCGTCCTGCTTCACTTCGACCCGCGCCGCCTGCCACGCGCTCCAATGACCGGAGACGAGGGCCCACAGCGACAGCGCCGACACATACACGACGCTATTGACCCAGTGAGTGATGAGCGACACCGGGATCATGACGATCCAGAAGATGGTGAGCCACCCGTTCACGCGACGCATGAATACGGGGTCACCCTGAACGCTGGCCCACAAACTCTTGAACATGACATCGACTGTAGAAAATCGAGGCCGTTTGCGCTCCCCATTGCCAGCGGGGCGATAAAGGACTAGTCGGATGCCGGTACAGCGCGTCGCGGGCGTCGCCGCGACAGCGCCACACCCACCAGGCATACGACCCCGCCGATGATCGCGAGCAGCGGTGGCACCTCATGGAAGAAGATCAATCCGAACAGCACGACGAGGGCCGGGACGATGTAGGTCGTCACGCCGAGCTGGCCGGCCGGCATCTTCGAGAGCGCGAATGCCCAGGTGCTGAAGGCGAGCGCGGTGGGCACCGCACCGAGGTAGACGGCACCCAGAATCGCGGATGCCGGGGCCCTGTGCAGGTTGCCGATGAGTTGGCCGATGAAGGGCGTGCAGGCGACCGCCCCGATGACGCAGCCGAGGAAGGTGACCTGTCGTGCCGGCAGGCGCTTGAGTGCCGGCTTCTGGCAGAGCACGCCGATCGTGTATGTGACGGCGGCGATCAGAGCCCAGACCAGTCCGGCCGGATCGAGCACCCCCGAGATACCGGTAGCGATGCCGATCAATACGACCCCGGCGAAGGCAACCCCCGCGCCGATGAGCAGCCACCGGGGCACCCCCTCGCCCAGGAAGGTTCCTGCGCCGAGCGCGATGAGAATCGGCCCGATGTTCACGATCATCGCCGTGGTGCCGGCGTCGAGGCTGTGCTCGGCGATATTCAGCGCCACATTGTATGCACCGAACCAGGCCAGTCCGAAGACGATCACGAGCATCCACTCGCGACCGGTCATCCGCACCCATGTGCGCCCGATCACCAGCAGTCCGAGCAGAACCAACCCGACGGTCAGCCTGGCGAGCGCCAGCGCTCCCCCGTCGAAGTGCGGTGCGACACCACGGATGACGACGAAGGCGCTCGCCCAGGCCAGCACGGTCACGGCGATCGCCACGAAGACGGCGGGGTGCAGGCGGGCGGTTGCAGGCTTCTCGGTGGTGGTCACGGTCCGAGGCTACTGATCACGAGCGATAGGCGTCAGGAGTTGTGGACACGATGTCCGTTAACCGCTGCAGCTCGGCAGAAATCAGGGGCGGCTGGCGGCGTTCTTCTCGTCGCGCCAGGCCAGCCAGCTCTTCACCGGCTCCAGGTCGTAGTCCGGCCCCGTGATCCCGACCGTGTACAGCGTCGTGCCGAGCGTGTGCATCTCGTCGGCGTCGGCGACGGTGCGGTTGCGCAGCTCCGTCGAGATCTCGATGTCGCCGATATCGCGCCCGACCGCCGCGCAATGCTCGCCGAGGATGCCGAGCTTGCGCTCCAGCGTGGCGGCGTCGCTGAAACTGTGCCAGATGTCGGCATGCTTCGCCACGATCCTGAGCGTCTTCTTCTCGCCACCGCCACCGATCAGAACGGGGATATCACGGGTCGGCGGCGGGTTCAGTTTCGCCCAGCGCGCCTCGATCACGGGCAGCGCGGCGGCGAGCGCGTCCAGCCGCTGGCCGACGGTGCCGAACTCGTAGCCGTACTCGTCGTAGTCGCGCTCGAACCAGCCCGAACCGGTGCCGAAGATGAACCGGCCGACGCCGGTTCCCTTTGCGCTGATGTTGTCGATGGTGCGGGCCATATCGGCCTGCAGGTTGGCGTTGCGGTAGCTGTTGCAGTTGACCAGGGCGCCGAGCTGCACCCGCGAGGTCTGCTCGGCGAGCGCGGCGAGCATGGTCCAGGACTCGTAGTGCTCGCCGTCACGCGGACCGGATAGCGGGTAGAAGTGGTCCCAGTTGAAGATGATGTCGACGCCGAGGTCTTCGAGCTCGGCCGCGGTGTCGCGGATCTTCTTGTAGTGGGCGTGCTGCGGCGCGACCTGCACGCCGATCCTGATCGGATTACTCGTCATATCTCAACGATAAGGTGTGCGCCATGGGTCGAAAGACGTGGTCGATGCTCGCTGCGATGGCGTTTGTGCTCACCGGCTGCGCCGGGGTGCAGTCGCCGTCACCCCAGAGCCGAATGAACGCTCCGGCAACCCCCCTTACGACACCGTCGTCGTCGCCCGCACCGGTCCCGCACGTTGTGATGATCGGCGACTCGATCATGCGCGGCTACGGCCTGGACACCACCGACGAGGCGTGGCCGCAGCTCCTCGCGACCGACGAGGGCTGGGATCTGGACAACATCGCCTGTGACGGCGCCGGCTTCCTGGCCTGGGGCAACTGGTCGGAATGCGGCGGCACCTACGACGCGATCGTGACGGATGCTATTCAGCTCGACCCCACGACGGTCATCATCGAGGGCAGCAGCAATGACTTCGGGCAGGACGACGGCGATCTCGCGACCACGACCACACAGCTGCTTGCGGAACTCAGAACGGGCCTTCCCGACGCCCAGATCATCGGGCTCAGCACGATCTGGGGCGACACCGCACCGCCCGAGCAGCTGGCCGCGGTGAACAGCCAGGTGAGGAGCGCGGTGCGAGCGGCCGGCGGTGTCTACGTCACCATCGGGCAGCCGCTGAGCGGGCATCCCGAATGGATGCAGGACGACGACATCCACCCCACCGCCGACGGCCAGCAGGCGATCATGCGAGCGGTGAAGGCGGCGTTCGCGAACCACGCGGTGCCGGTGCGCTAGCCCCGGCCGAGAAGCTTCTGCAGGCTGGCGAGCTCTTCTTCGCTCGGTGCGGCCTTGCCGTTCTTGCCCAACCCGAAACCGGAACCTCCACCGGTCGCGGCAGGCTTCGCCCCGCTCGCGAGCGCCGCGTTCTCGGCGGCCCGCTTCGCCGGATTGCCGGAGCGTGACCCCTTCTTCTTGGGCTGCACCTTCCGCGCGGCACCGAACGTCGCACCCGGGATCGGTCCCATGCCTGGCACCTGAGGTACCCCGCCCTTCGCAACGGTCTTCATCATCTTCGAGGCCTGCTCGAAGCGGTTGACGAGCGCGTTCACCTCGGTGACGGTCGTGCCCGATCCGCGCGCGATGCGCACCCGGCGCGACCCGTTGAGCACCTTCGGCTGGCGGCGCTCCTGCAGGGTCATCGACTGGATGATCGCCTCGGTGCGCGTGATCTCGCGCTCATCGAAGTTGTCGAGCTGCTGTCGCATGCCCTTCGCCCCGGGAAGGAGGCCGAGCATCCCCTTGATCGAGCCCATGTTCTTGAGCTGCTGCATCTGGCCGAGGAAATCTTCGAGGGTGAAGCTGTCGGTCTTGAACTTCTCGGCGGTCTTGCGAGCCTCATCCTCATCGAAGTTCTTCTGCGCCTGCTCGATCAGGGTGAGGATGTCACCCAGGTCGAGGATGCGGCTCGCCATGCGGTCGGGGTAGAAGGGTTCGAAGTCGTCGAGGTTCTCACCCGTCGACGCGAACATGATCGGCCGTCCGGTGACGGAGGCGACGCTGAGGGCTGCGCCGCCGCGGGCGTCGCCGTCGAGCTTCGTGAGCACCACACCGGTGAAGTCGACACCGTCCTGGAACGCCTTGGCGGTCGTGAGCGCGTCCTGTCCGATCATCGCGTCGATGACGAACAGCACTTCATCGGGGTCGATCGCCTTACGGATGTCGCCGGCCTGCTTCATGAGTTCGGCGTCGACGCCCAGACGCCCGGCCGTGTCGACGATGACCACGTCGTACAGTTTGCGCTCGGCCTCTTTGACGCCATCCTTCGCGACCTTGACCGGGTTGCCCAGTGCCCTCTTGGACGGCTCCGCCTCTGAGCCGTCGCCGACGTTGCCCGGCTCTGGCGCGAACACGGGCACGCCGGCCTGCTCGCCGACGATCTGCAGCTGGGTGACCGCGTTGGGCCTCTGGAGGTCCGCCGCGACGAGCAGCGGCGTGTGGTTCTCGCTCTTCAGCCACTTGGCCAGCTTCCCGGCAAGGGTCGTCTTGCCGGCGCCCTGCAGGCCGGCGAGCATGATGATGGTCGGCGGCTTCTTGGCGAACTCGATGCGACGGGCCTGCCCGCCCAGAATCGTCACGAGCTCGTCGTTGACGATCTGCACCACCTGCTGGGCCGGGTTGAGGGCCTTCGACACCTCGTCCCCGAGGGCGCGCTCGCGCACCTTCGCGGTGAAATCCTTCACCACGTCGAGCGACACGTCGGCGTCCAGCAGCGCGCGGCGGATCTCGCGGACGGTGCCGTCGACATCCGCTGCGCTCAGCTTTCCCTTGCCGCGGAGATTCTTGAAGGTCTCGGCGAGGCGATCGGTGAGGTTTCCAAAGGTTGCCATGGTGAAGACAGTTTACCCGCGCGCCTAGGGTGAAGGCATGAGACAGGTCCCGCTCGGCAGCACCGGAATCGACGTCAGTGAGATCTTCTTCGGCGCGGGCTCCATCGGCGGGGTCGGGTCATCAATCTCCACTCGGGACGCCGGAATGAAGACCGACGAAGCGCTCGAGCGGCTCGATGAGGCGTACGAGCTGGGCATCCGGGTGATCGACACCGCGAACAGCTATGCCGGCGGCGAGAGCGAACGCGTCGTCGGCCGCTGGCGCGAGGAACGCGAGCGCCCCGACGTGCTGGTCGAGACGAAGGTCGGCAACGTGGTCGAGCGGGGCCAGGACGGCATCGACCTCTCGGCGGAGCACATCGCCCGCCAGCTCGCCCTCTCGCGCTCGCGCCTCGGCGCCGTCGACCTGTACCTCAGCCACGCGCCCGACCCGTCGACCCCGCTCGAGGAGACGATCACCGCGTTCGCCGCGGCCATCGACGGCGGGCAGATCAGGGCATACGGATGCAGCAACCTGACGGCGCACGGCCTCGAGGCCGTGCTGCTGGCAGCCGATCGTGCCGCGCTCCCCCGCCCGGGCTGGATTCAGAACGAGTTCAGCCTGGCCGCTCGCACCGGCGAACGGGACCTGCTGCCGCTGGCCACCGGTGAAGGACTGGGCTTCACGGCGTACTCGCCACTCGCCGGTGGCATCCTGGCCGGACGGTACAGCTTCGAGGAGGAGCCGCCGCCCGGATCCCGGCTCGCGATCGCACCCCGGATGTACGCGAATGCGTTCACGGAGGCAACGCTTTCCAGCGTGACACGGCTCGGCGAGGTGGCCCGTGAGCTCGGGACGAGCACGGCGGGGCTGGCGCTGTGGTGGGTACTGCGGCATCCCTCGGTCACGGCGCCGATCGTGTCACCGCGCCGGTCCGGGCAGTGGGACGCCGTGACCGAGGCGCTCGCGCTCGAGCCGGATGACGCCCTGTTCGAACAGATCGGCGCTCTGTTCGCCTAGGCGGGTCCGCTCTATTCTGAGGTCATGCCGCTGATACTGCCCTACAAAGAGCACGAGCCCACCGTCGACCCCACAGCCTGGGTCGCGCCGAATGCCACTCTCGTCGGGCAGGTGACCCTGCACGCGAACTCGAGCGTGTACTACGGCACCGTGCTGCGCGCCGATCGGGCCGAGATCGTGCTGGGGGCCGGATCGAACCTGCAGGACAACGTGACGGTGCACTGCGACCCCGGCACGCCTACTCTCATCGGCGCGGGCGTGAGCGTCGGGCACGGAGCTGTGCTGCACGGCTGCGTCATCGAAGACGAATGCCTCATCGGCATGGGCGCTACGGTGCTCAACCGCTCGGTGATCGGCACCGGATCGCTGGTCGCAGCCGGCGCTGTCGTGCTCGAAGACAGCGTCATCCCGCCACGATCGCTCGTCGCCGGTGTGCCCGCGAAGGTGCGTCGCCAACTCACCGAGGAGGAGGTCGCACAGGTGAAGCAGAACGGGATCAACTACCTGGAGATCACCGAAGGGCACAGGAAGTTCTAGTGGCGCGCCCCTAGTGCGGCGACGATCAATCCCGTGATCGGCAGGATGCCCACCGCCAGCGCGATCGTCGAGAGCACCTTCGCGCTGGTCCGCAGCAGCCCCACGATCGCGAGCACGACCGCGACGACCAGAAGGCCGGCCCCGACGTAGAAGATGATGATGCTCGCCCCCGGCTCACGGCCGGCCAGCGCCGCGTCGACACCCGTTACGAACCCTCCGAAGCCGAGACCCGCGCCGACGATCGCGAGCACCAGCGCGACGAGTGCGGTGCGGCCGGGGTAGTACGCGGGTACCTGGGGGGCGGTCATGATCCTCCTAGCCGACGAGATTCTGCACGAACACGTGCGGGGTGAAGCCGGTGAGGTCGTTGATCCCCTCGCCCTGGCCGATGAGCTTGATCGGGATTCCCGTCTTCTCCTGCACGGAGAGCACGAAGCCCCCCTTGGCCGAGCCGTCGAGCTTTGTGAGCACTAGGCCGGTCACGCCCGCGTGCTCGATGAAAGCCTCCGCCTGCGCCAGACCATTCTGGCCTGTCGTCGCGTCCAGCACGAGAAGCACTTCGGCGATCTCGACCTGCTTCTCGAGCACTCGCCTGATCTTGCCGAGCTCGTCCATGAGACCGCTCTTCGTCTGCAGGCGGCCGGCGGTGTCGACCAGAACGATCTCGATCCCCTCCCGCTGCGCCCGTTCCACGGTCTGGAAGGCGACGGATGCCGGGTCCTGTCCCGGCTGCTGCGGCAACTGGATCTGGGCGCCGCCACGCTCCGCCCAGGTCGCGAGCTGCTCGACCGCCGCGGCCCGGAAGGTGTCGGCTGCGCCGACGATGACACTGCGACCGTATCCGTTCAGGAACTTGGCGAACTTTCCGATGGTGGTCGTCTTGCCGACCCCGTTCACCCCGACGACGAGCACGACCGCCGGGCGTGCGCTGAGGTGCAGTGTGGGGTCGAGCCGGGCCAGGCGTTCCTCCAGGGTTTCGCGCAGCATCCGCCTCAGGTCTTCGGGGTCGGTCGTGCTGAAGCGCTTCACCGAAGCGCGCAGCTCATCGATCACGGACTCGGTGACATCCGGGCCGAAATCGGCGGAGATGAGGGCGTCTTCAAGGTCGTTCCAGGTCGCGTCGTCGATCGTCTTGCGCGAGAACATGCCCCTCAGCGCGCCGGACAGTGACCACGGGGATGCCATGCCCCAATGCTACCTAGGCCGGGGTGCCGACGCGCTGGCCCACTACCGCGCTGATCCCATCGGCGCGCATCGAGACGCCGTACAGGGCGTCCGCTATCTCCATGGTGCGCTTCTGGTGGGTGATCACGATCAGCTGCGAGGACTGCCGCAGGTCTTCGAAGATGGTGAGCAGCCGGCCGAGGTTCGCGTCGTCGAGCGCCGCCTCCACCTCGTCCATGATGTAGAACGGGCTGGGGCGCGCCTTGAAGATCGCGATCAGCAGCGCGACAGCCGCCAGCGATCGCTCACCGCCGGAGAGCAGCGACAGCCGCTCGATCTTCTTGCCGGCCGGCTTCACGCTCACCTCGATTCCGGTGGTGAGCATGCTCTCCGGGTCGGTCAGGTGGATGCTGCCGGTGCCGCCCGGGAACAGTACTGGGAACACCTCGTTGAAGGCCGCGCGCGTGTCTTCGAAGGCGCTCGTGAAGATGTCCTGCATTTTCTCGTCGATCTCCTCGATGATCGTCAGCAGGTCGCGACGCGTGTCGGTCAGGTCGGTCAGCTGCTCGGTGAGGAACTTGTGGCGCTGTTCGAGTGCCGCGAACTCCTCCAGTGCCAACGGGTTCACCCGGCCGAGCTGCGCGAGCTTGCGCTCGGCGCGCGCCAGGCGGGCCTGCTGCTCGTCGCGATCGAAGGGGATGCTGTCGCCGGTCTCTACGGGTTCGTCGACCGGCACCGGCACCTCGGGGCCGTACTCGGCGACGAGCACGTCTTCGATGAGCCCGAGCTCTTCGCCGGCGCGCTCGAGCAGGGTCGACAGGTGCAGCTTCTTCTCGTAGACCTGCATCTCGAGCCCGTGCACGCTCTCGCTGACGGCCGCCAGCCGTTCACGAAGGCTGCTCTCGCCTCGACGCAGCTCGGCGAGCTCCTCGTTCTGCGCCGACCGCTCCGCTTCACGCGATGCCAGCGCGACACGCGCCTCGGACACCGACCGGTCGACCGCGTCCAGTACCGCGGGCAGTGCCGCGATCACCGACTCGGCCGAGGCGACCTGACGGCGGCGGATCACCGCCCGGCGGGCGGCCTCCTCCGCGGCGGCGCGATCGGCCTGCAGCTGGCGTTCCAGCTGATCGGCACGCAGCTGCTCGGCACGCACCCGCTCGCGCGCGGTCTCGACCTGCAGCCGGGCTTCGACCTCGGTCTCGCGAGCGCGCTCGAGGTCGGCGAGCACGCCGTCGCGGGCGGCGACATCGAGGATCGGGCGCGGGCGGGATGCCGCCTCGTCGAGTTCGCGCCTGGCGGTCTCGTGGGCTGCCGCGGCATCCGTCACCGCCTCCTCGGCGAGCGCGAGCCCGCGCTCGAGACGCTCCGCCTCGGCCTGGGCCGCCTCCACCTGCACGCGTACCCGGTTGAGTTTCTCGGTCTGGGCGGCGAGCCGGGAGTCGAACTCCCGCAGAGCGGCGAGCGCGGCGGTCGAGTGCTCCTTGGCGACCTCGAGGCGCCCGCGCTGCTCCGCCAGCGCGAACCGCGCCCGGTCGATGAGCGCGGTGACGTCGCGATGGCGCTCGTCGGCTGCATCCCGGTCCGCGACCAGTTCGAGGCGGGACCGCTTGGCGCCCGACCCACCGCGCAGCACCCAGCGGGAGAGCACGTCGCCCGACCTCGTGATGACGGTCGAGTCGGTGCCGTCCAGTTCCTTCCAGGCGGCACGGGCCGCCGCGAGATCGTCGGCGATGAAGACCGCGTCGAGCAGCGCGAGCACGCCGTCCGGGGCGGTGACGACGGTCGACGCGGGCACCACGCCGGCGGCGTTGAGGGAGCCGGCCGTGCGACGACCATCCGCGATGACGATCTCCACGCGACCGAAGTCGCTGGCGCCGGAACGCTCGATGGCGTCGAATGCCGCGGTGCGGTCATCGGCAAGCACCGCGTCGGCGAGCGAACCGAGCGCGGCCGCGATCGCCGCTTCGAACCCTGGTCGCACCTGCACGTGCTCGGCGACCAGGCCACGCTGCGAGAGCGTCTCGTTCACGTTCGTGGCTGTGCAGTTCTTCGCGCAGCCGCTCGATCTCCGCCTCGGCCGCGGTCACCTCCGCCTGCGCGGACTCGTATGCGGCGTCGAGATCGGTCTCACCGGCGTCGCTCAGTGCGGCCTCGGCTTCGAGCGCCGTGAACTCCGCTTGAACGGTGCCGCGGCGGTCGCGGGCGGCGTCGATGGCGTTCTGCTGGCGCAGCACCTCGCCTCGCACGGCGGCAAGCCGGGATGCCGCGGTCTCGGCCTGGCCGGTGAGCTTCGAGATCTCCAGGTCGTGCCGCGACACGAGCGAGGACTGGAACGAGATCTGCTCGTCGAGCGCGTCGAGGTTGGCGCGTGCCACGGATGTGGCGGCCTGGGACTCCTGCCAGGCGGATTCCGTCTCCGTGACCAGCTCGGTGAGCCGGGCGACCTCCTCGCGGGCGTCATCCACCATCTGGCGGGTGACCGCCTGGCCGGAGGTCTGCGTGTCCGGCTGCTGCCCGAGCAGGGCGAGCCGCTGGTTCGCGAGCGTGTAGAGGCCGCGCAGGCGCTCCTGCACCGATTCGAGGCCGAAGGCGGTGCGCCGGGCGATGTCGACCGCGTCACCCACCTGCGCCTGCTCGATGCGCTGTTCGCGGAGCTTGTTCTGGTCGAGCTGTTCCTGCAGCACGATGCGTTCGGTCTTGCGTTCAGACTCGCTGCGGCTCGACGCGGTGATGGCTGTGCGCAGTTCGACGACCTCGTCCGCGAGCAGCCGGGCACGTGCGTCCCGCACGATCGAGGCGATCGACTGGGCCTCTTTGGCGATCTCCGCCTGCGCGCCCAGCGGCTTCAGCTGGCGCCGGATCTCGCCGGCGAGATCGCTCAGCCGGGTGAGGTTCGCCTGCATCGCCTCCAGCTTGCGCAGGGTCTTCTCCTTGCGGCGACGGTGCTTCAGGATGCCCGCGGCCTCCTCGATGAACCCGCGCCGCTCCTCTGGGCTGGCGTGCAGCACTGCGTCGAGCTGCCCCTGCCCGACGATCACATGCATCTCGCGCCCGAGACCGGAGTCGCTCAGCAGCTCCTGCACGTCAAGCAGGCGGCAGGTCTCGCCGTTGATCGCGTACTCGCTGCCGCCGTTGCGGAACAGCGTGCGCGAGATGGTGACCTCGGTATAGTCGATCGGAAGCGCGCCATCCGAGTTGTCGATGGTCAGCAGGACTTCGGCGCGG
>JAZJYU010000173.1:20038-21439 GCA_040390225.1 Actinomycetota bacterium
TCGCCGAGCGCGCGTCGGCGCAGCGCGCCTTGGCCAGCATGTAGTCGGCGTCGGCCGCCTTGAGGCGCGCACTGATGCGCGCCTCGGCCGAACTGTCGGTCAGCGCCACGGCGTCGAGCTCGGCGTGGGTGACCTCGGCGTACTCGATCGGGAGAGCGCCATCCGCGTTGTCGATGGTGAGGATGACCTCGGCGCGACCCAGCGGACCCTTGGTCGCCGTTCCGGCGAAGATGACGTCCTCCATCTTGCCGCCGCGGAGCGTCTTCGCGCCCTGCTCGCCCATCACCCAGGCGAGGGCATCCACGACATTGGACTTGCCCGAACCGTTCGGGCCGACTACGCAGGTCACCCCCTGCTCGAAGGCGAAGGTGGTGGAGTTGGCGAATGACTTGAACCCCTTGAGGGTCAGGCTCTTGAGATACACCGTTCCCCTTCCCGGCTCGCTGACATTGGTCTACGGTACCCGACCGCGCCGCTGTAGTCTGGCGGGCTGCCCATACCGACCGGAGGACCGATGAGCGCAATCGAGATTCGCGAGCTGTCCATACCGGCGAGCGCGGACGCACCAGGTGCCGCCGAGTTCTTCGCCGCCATGGACCTGCGGAACGAGACCGAGGCCGAGGGTTACAGCAGTCGCGAAATGGACGAGAGCCACGCGGAGTCGATCGCCGACTGGGGGGACCAGGAATACGAGCCGAAGCGGCTGTTCGTGGCCGAGCTCGACGGAGAACTCGCCGGCTTCGGCAAGTACGAGACCCGCTCGAGCGATGACAGCATGGCCTGGCTCTTCGAGGGCGTCGCCCCCGGGTTCCGTCGCCGCGGTGTGGGTTCGGCGATCGCGGACCACCTGGAGGCCACCGCCCGCGCGGACGGACGGGCCGCCGTGATCGCGTACACGGTCTCGGCGCCCGGGTCGGGAGAGCGGTTGCCGTCGCCGACGGGGTTCGGTTCGGTGCCGGCCGGCAACCCGGAGGTGCTGTTCCTGCGGGGCCGAGGTTACGCGCTGGAGCAGGTGCTGCGGGCCAGCCGGCTGGCGCTGCCGCTCGCCGTCGACATCCCGCCGGCGCCCGCCGGCTACCGCCTGGTGCGCTGGACAGGCGCGACCCCGCCCGAGTGGCTCGATGACGTTGCCATGCTCTACACGCGGATGTCGACGGATGCCCCGACCGCCGGCCTCGACGAACCCGAAGACCCGTGGGACGCCCAGCGGGTCATCTCCCTCGAGGACCGGGTCGCCGACGACGGCCGCACCCTGCACCTCAGCGCGGTGGAGCACGGCGGGCACCTGGTCGGGATGTCGCAGCTCGCGACACCGCCGGAACCCGGGCGGCCCGCCGTGCAGTGGGAGACCATCGTGCTCGCGGAGCATCGCGGCCGCGGCCTCGGGATGCTGCTGAAGGC
>JAZJYU010000174.1:0-841 GCA_040390225.1 Actinomycetota bacterium
GCCGGTGTTTCCAGAAGCGCCCGGGGCACCGGTCGCCTCCGCATCGTGCCGGAGGGCGAGGCGGCCGCCTTTCTGGCCCCGCTGCCGGTGACGCTGCTGGGCGACGCGGCACTGGCCACCCTGCTGGCGCGGCTCGGCATCCGCACGCTCGGTGAGTTCGCGAGGCTCAAGGTGACGGATGTCGTCGCCCGCTTCGGCGCCGCCGGCGCGCACCTGCACGCCCTGGCCGCCGGCCTCGACAGCCGCGCCGTCATGCCGAGGACCGCTCCCCAGGAGATCGACGCCGTCACCGCCTTCGAGCCGCCGCTCGACCGGGTGGAGCAGGTCGCCTTCGGCTTCCGCGCGGCGGCGGACGGGCTCATCGCCGACCTGGTGCGAGCGCAGCTGGTCTGCACCACGGTGCGGGTGGAGATCGACTCGGAGGGCGGCGAGCTGTCTGAGCGCAGCTGGCTGCATCCGCGCTCATTCACCGCGGCGGACGTCGTCGACCGCGTGCGCTGGCAGCTGCAGGGCGCGGGCACACTCGACTCCGGGTTGAGTTCCCCGGTGACGCGGGTACGAGTGATGCCGGAGGCGGTGGACGCGATCGGCAACCACGAGCAGGGGCTGTGGGGCGCGGGGCACGACGAGCGCATCCATCATGGACACTCCCGGGTGCAGAGCATGCTCGGCCACGGCGGGGTCGCCACCGCCACCGTCGGCGGTGGCCGTACCCTGCATGAGCGGCAGACGCTCGCGGCCTGGGGTGACCGGCCGTCCACGACGAGGTCGCCCGGGCAGCCCTGGCCGGGCCGGCTTCCCCCGCCAACACCGGCCACCGTGCTGGAACGGCCTGATGCTG
>JAZJYU010000174.1:851-6704 GCA_040390225.1 Actinomycetota bacterium
AGGCAATGTCTTCTAAATCCTCAATCTTGCCGTATCGCTTCTGATAATCATCAAGAAAATCATCGAACCATTCGCGGCTGATGGCGCGTCTTCGCTTCTTATCGAATATCGAAGGATCGTGCTGGAACGGCCTGCCCCGGCACTGGTGCTGGATCTCGCCGGAGACGAGGTGACCATCGACGACCGCGGACTGATCAGTTCGCCGCCGCGCCGGTTCTCCATCGACGGCCGCAGCATGCGCGAGGTGACCGGATGGGCGGGACCGTGGCCGATCGCGGTGCGCTGGTGGGATTCCGCGTCCGCGACCACGGCGAGCCGGTTCCAGGTGGTCGACGAGACGGGCACCGCGTGGCTGCTCGTACTCGAAGGCGGCGCCTGGTGGGTGGAAGCGAGGTACGACTAGCTCATGGGATGGTCGAACCCACCGGTGCCGTGGTCGGAGTACGAGCGCAGGCTCTCCGACTCGCGGCGGCCGGGTGCGCCACCGGTCGGCGCGGACGGCGGCGACAGCCCCGGCTGGTCGAACAAGCGCAACGAGTACATTCCACCGGCGGTCGAGCGCGTGTCGAGCACGGTGCGGTACGCCGAGCTGCACGCCCACACGAACTTCAGTTTTCTCGACGGTGCCGCCTCGCCCGAGCACCTGTTCGAGGAGGCCGCACGGCTCGACCTGCACGCACTCGCCATCACCGACCATGACGGGTTCTACGGCATCGTGCGCATGGCCGAGGCCGCTGAAACGCACCCCGACATCGGCACCGTGTTCGGCGCGGAGCTCTCCCTCGGCCTGCGGAAGCCGCAGAACGGTGCGGCCGATCCCGAGGGCGGGCACCTGCTGGTGCTCGCCCGCCGCGAGGAGGGATATCACCGGCTGGCCGGCGCCCTCACCTCGGGCCAGCTCGCCGGGCTCGAGAAGGGCCGCCCGATCTACGACCTCGACGAGCTCGCCGCGCAGGCGGGCGGCCACTGGATGGTGCTCACGGGATGCCGCAAAGGCTCGGTGCGATCGGCGCTGGTGGGCGGCGGCGATCCGATCACAGAACTCGACGCACTCATCGACCGGTTCGGCCGCGACAACGTGCTCGTCGAGCTCTACGACCACGGCAACCCGCTCGACAGCGACCACAACGACGCGCTGGCCGCCATCGCCGAGAGGCGCGGCATCCCCACCGTCGCCACCGGCAACGTGCACTACGCCCGGCCCGATCAATACCGGCTGGCCACCGCACTGGCCGCGGTGCGCGCCCGCAGGAGCCTCGACGACATGGACGGCTGGTTGCCGGCATCCGGAGCCCAGCATCTGCGCTCCGGCGACGAAATGGCACGACTCTTCTCCCGCTACCCCGGCGCGGTCGAGCGCACCGTCGAGATCGCCGACGACCTCGGCTTTCAGCTTCGGCGCGCCAAACCCAAGCTGCCCAAACAGGAGGTGCCAGACGGTCATACGCCGATGAGCTGGCTGCGCACGCTGGTGTGGGAGGCCATCCCACGCAAGTACGGCACCATCACCGAGAGCACCCGGGCGCGCATCGAGCGCGAACTCGAGGTGATCGAGATGAAGGACTTTCCGGGCTACTTCCTCATCGTCTGGGACATCGTGCAGTTCGCCCGCGGCCGCGGCATCCTCTGCCAGGGCCGCGGCTCGGCCGCCAACTCGGTCGTCTGCTACCTGCTCGACGTCACCGCCGTCGACCCGATCAAACACAAGCTGCCGTTCGAGCGCTTCCTTTCCGCCACCCGCGACGAAGAGCCCGACATCGACGTCGACTTCGACTCCGACCGGCGCGAAGAGGCCATCCAGTACGTCTACGACAAGTACGGCAGGCGGAACGCCGCACAGGTCGCCAACGTCATCCAGTACCGGCCCAAATTCGCGGTGCGCGACATGGCGAAAGCCCTCGGCGCCAGCCCCGGCCAGCAGGACGCGTGGTCGAAACAGGTCGAACGCCACGGCGCGCTGGTCTCGAGCGACGAGCACGACATCCCGGATGCGGTGGTCGGCCTCGCGCTCGAGGTGCTCAGCTTTCCGAGACACCTCGGCATCCACTCCGGCGGCATGGTTCTCACCGACCGCCCCGTCGGCGAGGTCTGCCCGATCGAGCACGGCCGCATGAAAGACCGCACCGTGCTGCAGTGGGACAAAGACGATTGCGCGTGGATGGGGCTCGTCAAATTCGACCTGCTCGGGCTCGGGATGCTGAGCGCCCTGCAGCACACGTTCGACCTGGTGCGCGACCATCTCGGTGAGGTCTGGGAGCTCGCCACCATCCCCCAGGAGGAGCAGGGGGTCTACGACCAGCTGTGCCGGGCCGACTCGGTGGGCGTGTTCCAGGTGGAGAGCCGGGCGCAGATGGGCATGCTCCCCCGCATGCAGCCCCGCTGCCTCTACGACCTGGTGATCGAGATCGCCATGGTGCGACCGGGCCCCATACAGGGCGGCGCCGTGCACCCCTACATCCGGCGCAAGATGGGCATCGATCCGATCACCTACCTGCACCCCGATGCGAAACCGGTGCTCGAACGCACCCTCGGAATCCCGCTGTTCCAGGAACAGCTCATGCAGCTCGCCATGGCCCTCGGTGACCTGGATGCCGACCAGGCAGACCTGCTGCGGCGTGCCATGGGGTCCAAGCGCGGTCACGAGAAGATCGAGACCCTCGAACGCGACCTCTATGAGGGCATGAAGCGGCACGGCATCATCGGGGCCGACGCCGACGACGTGTACCTGCGCATCCAGTCGTTCGCCAACTTCGGGTTCGCCGAAAGCCACGCGCAGAGCTTCGGGCTGC
The DNA here is from genome assembly GCA_040390225.1 of Actinomycetota bacterium. GTDB lineage: Bacteria > Actinomycetota > Actinomycetes > Actinomycetales > Microbacteriaceae > Lacisediminihabitans. The sequence goes on from JAZJYU010000174.1 coordinate 3,641, forward strand.
TCGTGTACGCCTCCGCCTGGCTGCGACTGCACTATCCGGCCGCGTTTCTCGCGGGGTTGCTGCGCGCGCAACCGATGGGTTTCTATTCGCCGGCCTCTCTGGTTGCGGATGCCCGCAGACACGGCGTGAAGGTCGTGCGGCCTGACATCCTGCGTTCGTCCTGGCAGCCGACTCTTGAGGGCGGTGGGTCTGTGCGGGTCGAGCCTGTCGAGACCTCGCCGACCGGCAACGACAGCTGTCTTCTGCACGACCAGCCGCCGGTCGAGCCGTACGACATCGGCGCACCGTTCGACACCGACGACCACCGTAGGGACGGCAATCTCGTGGTGCGGCTGGGGCTGGCGGAGGTCAAAGGAATCGGGAAGGACGTCGCGAAGAAGATCGTCGCCGAGCGGGAAGCTCATGGCCCATATCCCGACATGGCCGGTCTGGTTCGGCGCACCGGGCTGGTCACGGCGCAGCTCGAAGCATTGGCGGCCGCGGGGGCGTTCGAAGGGTTCGGGTTGTCGATGCGGGAAGCGCTGTGGGCTGCCGGCGACGCCGCACAGAACCGGGCCGAATACCTCGAGGGCAGCATGGTGAGCGTGCAGCCACCGCTGTTCTCGATGCCGTCGGGCATGGAGGTGCTCGCCGCCGACCTGTGGGCGACCGGCATCTCGCCCAGCGACCACCCCATCCGGTATGTGCGAGAGCAGTTGCGGCAACGCGGAGCGCTCAGTGCGGCCGAGTTGCGGTCGGCGGAATCCGGCCGGCGCATCGAGGTCGGCGGGGTGGTCACTCATCGACAGCGACCGGCCACAGCGAGCGGCATCACCTTCATGAATCTGGAAGACGAAACCGGACTCGTCAACGTGATCTGCAGCGTCGGGGTGTGGAACCGCTACCGCAGGGTCGCCCGCGACGCGCCTGCAATCGTGGTGCGCGGTATCCTGGAGCGCTCACCCGAAGGGGTGACCAACCTGCTCGCCGACCGGCTGGAACCGCTCGGCATCGCGCATCACACGGCATCCCGCGATTTCCGCTAGCAGCGGTCATACCCCCAGTTCTGGGCACCAACGGCTCGTTCTGTCCACAGCAGGGAGGACAATTCCCACCGGAATGGGGGACAGAATCCCGCCGAAATGACCGTGGCCCCCTCAGTGGGGACTGCAGCATTGCTACCCGGATGAAACCATCGCCGAGTGGCCACCTTCAACCCCGTCAGCAGCCAACTGCTGGTCGCGATCAACAGAAGCAGCGCCACCCGCACGCCGTTCCATATCAGGTTCAGCAACCAATTCGCTTTCACTGTCAGCGCAGCGCTCGTCGCATTCGTGACCGTGCTCACCATCGGGGTGAGCGCGCCCGCGCACGCGGCACAGTCGCAGCAGCAGGTCAGCACACAGACGCTGGACGCATTCATCTCCCTGGTGAGCGACGAGAACACCCTGGCAACAGAGCTATCCGTCGCGGACGGCGAGATCGCGGCCGCCCAGCAGGTGCTGGCGGCAAGCAGCGGAAAGACGCTCGATGAAACCGCGCGCACCATGCTCGCCGGCCAGCTGACGGTCGCGATGGCCGACGAGTCGGAGGCGCAATCCCGGCTCGCAGCGTGGAAGAACCTCAACGCGGTCGCGAGTGGCGATCTGAGCAGCGCGACGACCCAGCAGTTGCTCGCCCTTCGCCAGCCCGTCGCGCTGTCCATCGACCTCACCGCGGTCGAGGACGTCAATGCGGCGGTCGTCGCCTGGAACGCCGAACAGGCCCGGCTTGCGGCAGAAGCGGCCCAGGCGGCCGCCGAGGCTGCTGCTGCTGCAGCGGCACACCCACGGCACGTGTCGGTCAGTGTGGCAAGTGCCGGCGAGTCCGTCGACAAGGCGGCCATCGCCGAGAGCATCTTCGCAGGGTATGGCTTCTCCAACTACGTGTTCGACGGCGGCCAGACCCAGGGCCACTACGGCGCGACCGACATGAACCGCCAGGTCATCTATCTGCAGCTCAGCGTCATCCCGGCATCGCGCGTCGCGTCGGTGGCGCTGCACGAGTACCAGCACATCCTGCAGGCACGTGAGTACGGCGGATACGCGGGCACCGTCGCCTACTTCGGCTCAGTGCTCGCCATGGAGGAGGCCGCGGACTGCGGCGCCCTCGCCGCCGGCGCGACCTGGGTCGGCTACGGCTGTCACTGACGGCCCTTCGACGAGCTCAGCGACCGGGCGCTACGCGAGACAGGCAGGGCCGAGCAGGCTCTTCAGCTCGCCATACAGGTCGGCCGTCACCGACACGGGGAACGGCACCTCGAACAGCCGGGCGTTCTCGCCCTTCACCAGCTTCAGCCGCACCTCGGTGTCGCCGGTGTGACGGATCAGCACGTCGTTCAGCGCGGTCACCACGTCGGTGGTCGCGCGGAACTCCGGCATCGAGATGACCAGCGGGCCGGAACCGAGACTCTGCCCGACATCCGGACTGAAGATGCTGGACGCCTGGAGGTTCAGGCCATCGTCGCGCACGCTCACCCGCCCGCGGATGACCACGATCGAGTCGTTCACCAGGGCCGGTGAAAACTCCTGGTAAGTCTTGCCCAGGAACATCACGGTGACCTCGGCGCCGAAGTCCTCGACCGTGATCATCGCGTAGGGGTTGCCGGAGTTTCGGGCCACCCGCTGCTGCACCGACGTCACGAGGCCGGCGATCGTGACGTGCTCGCCATCGGCCGCCACCTCGCCCTCGAGCAGCTCCGCGATGGTCGTGCTTCGATGCTTCGCGAGCTGCAACTCGAGTCCGGCCAGCGGATGGTCCGACACATACAGGCCGAGCATCTCCCGTTCAGCACCGAGCAGGAACTTCTTGTCCCACTCGGGACGCGGCCGCACCACGAAGACCTCTTCGTCGTCGAAGTCGAACAGCCCCATCTGGCCGGTTCGCGCGTTGTCCTCCGCCTCGCGCTTGCGCTTCGAGAACGACTCCGTCGCCTCCTCGTGCACCTCGAACAGACTCCGGCGAGTATCGCCGAGCGAATCGAACGCCTTATCGCCGGCGCGATCGTGAAAGCAATCACGGAGCTCAAAGTTTCAGAAAATGCCGA
>JAZJYU010000174.1:6714-8995 GCA_040390225.1 Actinomycetota bacterium
AGACTCGATGGTGCGCTTATTCGCGACCTGGAGCGGCACCTTGCTGAGGAAGTCGCCGAACGAGGTGAATCGACCCTTTTCCTCTCGGGCGTAACGGATCAGTTCGACAACGTTCGCGCCCACATTTCGCACGGCGCCCAGCCCGAACCGGATGTCACCGGCAACCGCGGTGAAGTCAACGAAGGACTCGTTCACATCCGGCGCCAGCACCTTGATGCCCATGCGCCGGCATTCGCTCAGGTACATGCCGAGCTTGTCTTTCGAGTCGCCGACGCTGGTGAGCAGTGCGGCCATGTACTCGGCCGGGTAGTTCGCCTTGAGATAGGCGGTCCAGTAGCTGAGAACGCCGTAGCCCGCGCTGTGCGCCTTGTTGAAAGCGTAATCGGCGAACGGCATCAGCGTGTCCCAGAGCACTTTCACTGCTCCGGTCGAGTACCCGTTGTGGAGCATGCCCGCTTCGAAGTCCTCGTACTGCTTGTCGAGCTCGGACTTCTTCTTCTTGCCCATCGCGCGACGGAGCACGTCGGCCTGGCCGAGCGTGAAGCCTGCCACCTTCTGGGCGACGGACATCACCTGCTCCTGGTAGACGATCAGGCCGTATGTGATGCCTAGGATGTCGCGAAGCGGCTCCTCGAGCTCCGGGTGGATGGCCTCGATCTTCTGAAGGTTGTTCTTGCGCAGCGCGTAGTTGGTGTGCGAGTTCATGCCCATCGGGCCTGGACGGTACAGTGCGATCACGGCCGAGATGTCTTCGAAGCTGGTGGGCTTCAGCTGCTTCAGCAGAGCACGCATCGGGCCGCCATCGAGCTGGAACACGCCCAGCGTGTCACCCCGGGCCAGAAGGTCGTATGTCTTCTGGTCAGCGTCGAGGTCGAGATCTTCGATCACGAGCTTCGTGCCGCTGTTCTTCTCGATCATCCGCAGCGCATCTTCGATGATGGTGAGGTTGCGCAGGCCCAGGAAGTCCATCTTGATCAAGCCGAGTGACTCGAGCGGCGGCTGGTCGAACTGGGTGATGATGGCGCCGTCGTCTTCGCGCTTCATGATCGGCAGCACCTCGAGCAGCGGCTCCGCCGACATGATCACGCCGGCCGCGTGCACACCCCACTGACGCTTCAGGTTCTCGATGCCGAGGGCGGTGTCGAACACTTTCGCCGCCTCGGGATCCGTGTCGATGATGGTGCGCAGGTCGCCGGCCTCTTTCCAGCGCTCCGCATCGCGATTGGTCACGTCGTCGAGCGAGATGTCCTTACCCATGACCGATGGCGGCATCGCCTTCGTGAGCTTCTCGCCCACCGCATACGGCATCCCCAGCACTCGCGCGGAGTCTTTGAGGGCCTGCTTGGCCTTGATGGTGCCGTACGTGACGATCTGCGCGACACGGTCGTCGCCGTACTTGTCGGTAACGTAGCGGATGACTTCGGGGCGGCGACGGTCGTCGAAGTCGACATCGACATCGGGCATCGAGACCCGTTCCGGGTTGAGGAAGCGCTCGAAGATCAGTCCATGCGCCAGCGGGTCCAGCTCGGTGATGCCCATCGCGTACGACGCCATCGACCCCGCCGCGGAACCGCGCCCCGGCCCGACACGGATGCCCTGGTTCTTCGCCCAGGAGATGAAGTCGGCGACGACCAGGAAGTAGCCCGGGAAGCCCATCTGCTTGATGACATCGACCTCGTACTGAGCCTGCGCCAGGTGCTCGGGCGACGGCGCGTTGTTGAAACGCTTGAGCATCCCCGCCGCCACCTCCTTCTCGAACCAGCTGGCTTCGGTCTCGCCCTCCGGAACCGGGAAGCGCGGCATGAGGTTGCGGTGCTCGAACGACACCTCGCAGCGCTCGGCGATGAGCAGAGTGTTGTCGCAGGCCTCGGGGTGATCACGGAACATGTGCCGCATCTCGGCCGCGGACTTCAGGTAGAACTCATCCGAGTCGAACTTGAAGCGGTTCGGGTCGTCGAGAGTGGATGCGGACTGCACGCAAAGCAGTGCAGCGTGTGCTGTCGCGTCGTGCGCATGCGTGTAGTGCAGGTCGTTGGTGGCAACCAGTGGGAGTCCGAGATCTTTGGCCAGCCGCAGCAGATCTTCCATCGTTCGCCGCTCGATGTAGGTAAACACGGCGAACATCTTCGTGGGCAATTATTGCCGAGGGATCGCCGCTCATCAGTTGCTCGATCGGCCCGGCCTTGGCCGACAACGTCTCCCACATGAAGGCGTCGAACGATCCTTCCGTCAGGTAGCGGTAGAGCCGCACCGGGATCTTATGCTCGTCCCAGAGTCGGTT
>JAZJYU010000174.1:9005-12990 GCA_040390225.1 Actinomycetota bacterium
TCCATCACCTCCGCAAAGAAATTCTCTTTGCCGAAGATGTCCTGAAACTCGGCGGCCGCCTTACGGGCCTCCTCGTACTGGCCGAGCCGCAGGCGCGTCTGCACTTCGCCACCGACGCATCCGGTGGTCGCGATGATGCCCTTCGAGTACGTGCTCAGAAGCTCGCGGTCCATGCGCGGCTTGAAGTAATAACCCTCCATCGACGCGAGCGACGACAGCTTGAACAGGTTGTGCATGCCCTCGTTGTTCTCCGAGAGCAGGGTCATGTGGGTGTACGAGCCCGACCCGCCGACGTCGTCCTGTTGCTGCGCGGCGGTGCCCCAGCGCACCCGCGTCTTGTCCTGGCGGGCGGTGCCGGGCGTGATGTAGGCCTCGGTGCCGATGATGGGCTTGACGCCGGCGGCGGTCGCCTGCTTCCAGAAGTCGTACGCACCGAACATGTTGCCGTGGTCGGTGATGGCGATCGCCGGCATCCCGGCCTCGGCGGCAGCGGCCGTCAGCGGTCCCACCCGAGCGGCACCGTCCAGCATCGAATACTCGCTGTGCACGTGAAGATGCACGAATGAATCGTCGATGGATGCCAAGAAGTGCTCCGACTAGCCGAGGGTGGTCCCCCAAGAATAAGCCCGGTTCAGTCGCCCCTCAGCACGTCGAGGGCGTGTTGCAGGTCCTGCGGGTAGGAACTCTCGAAAACCACCTGGTCACCGCTGCCGGGATGCCGGAAACCGAGCTCCTTGGCATGCAGCCACTGGCGCGTCAGCCCGAGCCTGCTCGAAATGGTGGGGTCGGCGCCGTACATCGCATCCCCGACACAGGGGTGCCGCTGTGCAGCCATGTGCACTCGGATCTGGTGCGTGCGGCCCGTCTCCAGGTGCACTTCGAGCAGCGACGCGCTCGGGAACGCCTCCAGTGTCTCGTAGTGGGTCACCGAGGGCTTGCCATCGGCCGTGACCGCGAACTTCCAGCTGGACGATGGATGACGCCCGATCGGTGCGTCGATCGTGCCGGCGAGCGGGTCGGGGTGCCCCTGCACGACGGCGTGATAGATCTTCGACACCTCGCGGTCATGAAACTGCCGCTTCAGCTCGGAGTACGCCCGTTCGCTCTTCGCTACGACCATCAGCCCGCTGGTTCCCGCGTCGAGCCGGTGCACGATACCGGCACGTTCGCTTGCCCCCGAGGTCGAGATCCGGAACCCGGCGCCGGCCAGCGCGCCGAGCACGGTGGGTCCTGTCCAGCCGACCGAGGGGTGCGCCGCGACTCCGACGGGTTTGTCGACCACGACGATGTCGTCGTCGTCATAGACGATCCCGAGGTCGGGCACGGTCACCGGCACGATGCTCGGTGCTTCACGCGCCTCCCAGTTCACCTCGAGCCAGGTGTCAGCGCGCAGCCGATCGGACTTACCCGCGACAACGCCGTCGATCGTGACGCCGCCCGTTTCAGCTACCTCTGCCGCGAAAGTGCGCGAGAAGCCGAGGAGCTTTGCGATGGCGGCATCCACCCGCTCCCCCACGAGCCCGTCGGGCACCGGGAGGCTTCGCGATTCCATCGCTACTTCGGTTCGACGGGTGCCGCGGCTGCGCGGGATTTCGTCGTGCGGCTGCCGTCGAGACGGATTCCGCGCAGCGTCAGAATGATGAACAGGCCCATGCTCGCGCAGATAAACGAGTCCGCGATGTTGAAGATGGCCGGAAAGCCGTAGACCTGGATGAAGTCGATCACGTGGCCGACACCGAAACCGGGTTCGCGAAACAGTCGGTCGGTGAGGTTGCCTGTGGTGCCGCCCAGCAGCATTCCGAACAGCACGGCCCAGCCGATCGACCGGATGCGCCGGGCGAAGATCACGATGAAGATCGTCACGGCTGACGCCGCCAGAGAGAAGATCCAGGTCATGCCGGTCGCCAGCGAGAAGGCGGCACCCGGGTTCTTCACGAAGTGGAAGGTCAGCAGCTGGCCGATGACATCGACCTGCTGCCCCTCGACGAGATTGGCGACGATGAGGAACTTGGTGAGCTGGTCGACGCCGTAGACGACCACAGCGACGCCCGCGAGGATGATGAGCGCGCGAACGCTGACCCTGCTCGAGCGCTCTGTGCCCGTCTGGGGCTCAGTTACCGCCAAAACCCTGGTAGCCGACGGGCTGTGCCTGCAGCGGGTTGTACATCGGCGCCGCCTGCTGCTGCGGTGCGCCGCTCATGGCAGCAGACCCCTCGAGCTCGCGGAGCTGACCCTCGATGTATCCGCGCAGCTTCTGACGGTAATCGCGCTCGAACGCGCGCAGCTCTTCGATGCGGTGCTCAAGCGACTGGCGCTCCTGATCCAGCGACGAAAGCTGCTGGCGCTGGGCGTTCTCGGCCTCGCTGACGACACGTGCCGCGGTGGCGTGACCCTCGGCGATGAGCGCGTCGCGCTTCTCGATGCCCTCGCGCACATGCTCCTCATGCAGCTTGCGTGCCAGCTGGAGGAGGTTGTTCGTGTTGCCCGGGTCGACGGCGTTGGGGTCGCCCGGCGCCGGGAAGCCCAGCGCGCCCAGACCGCCACCGGCGACACCAACGGGCGACTGGCCGAACTGGGGCTGCTGCTGGCCGAACTGAGCCTGGCCGAACTGGGGCTGCTCGCCGAACGCCGGAGCCTGCTGGGGCTGCCCCGCCGAACGCTGCAGCTCGTTGATGCGGGACTCCCCGGCCATGAGGCGCTGACGCAGTTCCTCGTTCTCCTGGTTGAGACGGCGCAACTCGACCACCACCTCGTCGAGGAAGTCGTCGACCTCGTCCTGGTCGTAACCCTCACGGAACTTGGTCGGCTGGAACCGCTTGTTGACTACGTCTTCAGGCGTCAGGGCCATTGGTCTCACCTCAAAAAAGCATCGGCAGGTACTGCGATTTATTAACGATCAGCTAACGGTAGCAAACTAACGTGCCGTCATCACTACCCGAAGCGGCGATCCGCCCCGGCACAGCCAGTGTACCGGGAGTCGCTGTGAAGGTATCGGTCACACTTGGCTGGCCACCAGCGTCAGGTAGATGAGCACGATCACGAGCAGCATCACGATGCTCCAGGCGAAGTCCAGCGACATCCCTCCGAACCTGATCGGCTTCACGATCCGCCGCGCGGTACGGATCGGCGGATCGGTCAGTGTGTAGACGATCTCAGAGATGATGAGAAGGAATCCGCGTGGTCGCCAATTTCGGGCGAAGTTGCGTGCCAGGTCGAGAATGAATCGCGCCCACATGGTGAAGAAGTAGACGAGTAGCAGGTAATAGGCGACAGTGGCGACCAGGGAGACGACGATCACGTCGTTGCGCTCAGTCTTTGATGGTCACTGTCGGTTCAGGACTGCGCGAAGAAGGACGCGTCGACATCCTGCTCGGCCTCGGCCCGATCGCCGCTGACGGCGACGTGCGACGGCGAGAGCAGGAAGACCTTGTTCGTGACGCGCTCGATCTTGCCGTAAAGGCCCTCGGTGAGACCGCTGGCGAAGTCGATCAGCCGGCGCGCCTCTGGATCGCTCATCTGGGAGAGATTCATGATCACCGGGATGCCGTCGCGGAAGCTCTCTGAAATGACCGGCGCATCGTTGTACGTGCGCGGGTGCACGGTGAGGATCTCGTTCATGTCTGCGGGCGCCTGCGGGCGAGGCGCGGAGACGCGACGCAACGGTGTCACCTGGGCACGACTCGGCGCGGCGGGAGCTGCATGCCGGTCCTGGCGGCGCTCGACGTGTCGCTCGAGCGGCGCCGCCGGCGCGGTCGGCGCGGCATCGTCGTAGTCGAACTCGTCGTCGGCAAGGCCGAGGTAAACCATCGCCTTGCGCATGGGGTTAGCCATTCGGTGCCTCCAGTGATCGAACTCCTGCGCTCAGATTAACCGCCGGGTGGACGGTTTCCGGTGATTGCCGAACCAATGCGAAGGTGTGTCGCGCCCTCCGCGATCGCCGCCGGGTAGTCGCCGGACATGCCCGCCGAGATCCTGTCCGCCGAAG
>JAZJYU010000175.1:0-3142 GCA_040390225.1 Actinomycetota bacterium
CCGCCGTGGAGCGGGTGAAGACGAAGCATCCGCACGCCTCCAGGCCGGACGGCCTGGAGGTCGGCCGCGAGCACCTGCGCGATACGGTCACCGAGCTGCTGGAAAGCTCCGAGCTGATCAGCGCGGCCATCGCCGACGGTACTCTGGCTATCGTCGGTGCGAACTACCGTTTGCTCGAGGGAACGGCCGTTCCCGACCTCATCATCGGATCCGTCAAGTAACCCCAACCAATGAAGGAAAGCACAGCGCCGTGAGCACAGAGACTGCCAGCACCGCCAACGAGAATTGGCGCATCGAGCACGACACCATGGGCGAGGTGCGCGTTCCGGTCGACGCCCTCTACAGCGCCCAGACCCAGCGCGCGGTTGAGAACTTCCCCATCTCCGGCGCCGGTCTCGAGCCCGCCCAGATCGTGGCCCTGGCCCGCATCAAGCGCTCCGCCGCCGTCGTGAACAAGCAGATCGGCATCCTCGACGCGAAGCTCGCCGACGCGATCGTGCTCGCCGCCGACGAGCTGATCGCCGGCCGTCATCACGACCAGTTTCCTGTCGACACCTACCAGACCGGCAGCGGCACGTCGTCGAACATGAACATCAACGAGGTTCTGGCGACACTGGCCACGAAGTTCGCCGGCGCCCCCGTGCACCCCAATGACCACGTCAACATGTCGCAGTCATCCAATGACGTGTTCCCGACCTCCGTGCACGTCGCCGTCACCGGCGCACTGCTCGACGACCTCGTGCCCGCCCTCGAGCACCTCGCTACCGCCCTGGAGAAGAAGGCCGAACTCTGGAAGACGGTGGTGAAATCCGGGCGAACTCACCTGATGGATGCCACCCCGGTCACGCTCGGACAGGAGTTCGCCGGGTACGCGCGGCAGATGCGCCTCGGCGTGGCCCGCGTCCAGTCGACGATCCCGCGAGTGGCGGAGGTGCCGCTCGGTGGCACAGCCACCGGAACGGGCATCAACACGCCCGCGGGCTTCTCCGAGGGCGTCATCGAGCTGCTCGCGAAGGACACCGGGCTCCCCCTCACTGAGGCGGTCGACCATTTCGAGGCGCAGGGCGCCCGAGACGGACTGGTCGAGGCATCCGGCGCGCTACGCGTGATCGCCGTGAGCCTCACGAAGATCTGCAACGACCTGCGATGGATGGGTTCCGGCCCGAACACGGGGCTCGGTGAGATCAGTATCCCCGACCTGCAGCCGGGCTCGTCGATCATGCCCGGCAAGGTGAACCCGGTCATTCCCGAGGCCGTGCTGATGGTGTGCGCGCGGGTGGTCGGAAACGACGCGACGATCGCGTGGGCCGGCGCGTCAGGTTCCTTCGAGCTGAACGTGGCCATCCCGGTGATGGGCACCGCGCTGCTCGAGTCGATTCGTCTGCTCACCAATTCGACCATCGCCCTCGCCGACAAGGCGGTCGACGGCATCGAGGCGAACGAGGAGCACGCGCGTGCACTCGCCGAGTCATCCCCGTCGATCGTGACACCGCTCAACCGGGTGATCGGTTACGAGGCGGCGGCGAAGGTGGCCAAGAACGCGGTAGCGAAGAGCATCACCATTCGCGAGTCGGTCATCGACCTCGGCTTCGTGGAACGCGGCGAGGTCACCCTCGACCAGCTGGACTCGTCGCTGGACGTGCTGGCCATGACCCGCCCACCCCAGAAGGCGTAGCGCGCCGAGGGTCAGTCGGCGAGTAGTGGTGCGACGGGAACAGGTGACCCGTCGAGATTCGTGATCGTGCGCTTGCCCACAGGGTCGGCGAGGTCGATCGGGATCAGCACCGACATGGAGGAGTTCGCGGGCGGCACCGCCTTGCAGTCGGAAGACGTCGAATTCGCCGCACCCGGACGACCGTAGTAGACCGCGATCGCAATGGATGTCGACCCTTCGACGGCATAGACGGCGCGTGGGATGCAATTCTTGTCGCCGCGCACCTGCACCACGATGGACGCGGAGTCAAGCGCCGCGAGCCCGGGCGATGGATCGACGCCGATCAGGCCGCCGGCGAGCTGCTCTTTGGAGAGGTTCCACGGGTGCAGGTCGAAGAGATAGTTCGGCGACCGCCGGGTGCCGTCGAGCGCCTGGTACCGCAGCAGAGGTTGCACCACGAAGCCGGTCGGCTCGTCTGCGGCGCCGCTCACGACCCGGTTGACGACAACGGGGTCGGGCGCTCCCCACATCTGTTCCACCGCGCTGATCGGCTTGGGGGGCTTCGGGAGGGTGTTCTGGTACTGCGCCCAGAGAAGCCATCCGGCGAGAACCAGCCCGACGGTGGCGAGCACGGCAACAAACCGATGAACCCCCACCGAGATCGGCCCCGGCTCGCTCGCATAGGGTTCCCGTCGCGTCCAGCCGGCCAGCGCCCGCCATTGGCCGCGCGGGGCGACCACACCCCACACCGTGAGAACGGCAAGACCGCAGAGCATAGCGATCAGTGGCAGGGTCACCCCACGAGCTTAAGCGGTCATCCGTCTACTTGAGAGATCATCCGCTCGCCTCGGCAGTGTGTCAGGCCAGTTCGTTCGACTCGAGCATCTCGGTGACGAGCGCGGCGATGGCGGAACGCTCGGAGCGCGTGAGAGTGATGTGCCCGAACAGCGAGTGGCCCTTGAGGGTTTCGATCACCGACGCGACGCCGTCGTGCCGGCCGACCCGCAGGTTGTCGCGCTGGGCGACATCGTGGGTCAGCACGACACGCGAGTTCTGCCCGATGCGGCTCAGTACCGTGAGTAGCACGTTCCGCTCGAGGGACTGCGCTTCGTCCACGATCACGAACGCGTCGTGCAGCGAGCGGCCTCGGATGTGCGTGAGGGGCAGCACCTCGAGCATGCCGCGCTCGATCACCTCATCGAGAACGTTCTGCGAGACCACGGAGCCGAGGGTGTCGAACACCGCCTGAGCCCACGGGTTCATCTTCTCGCCGGCGTCCCCCGGCAGGAATCCGAGCTCCTGCCCACCGACCGCGTACAGCGGACGGAACACCATGATCTTCTTGTGCTGCTGCTTCTCCAGCACGGCTTCGAGCCCCGCGCACAGTGCGAGGGCGGACTTTCCGGTGCCGGCCCGGCCGCCGAGCGAGACGATGCCGATCTCGGGGTCGAGCAGCATGTCGATCGCCAGCCGTTGCTCTGCGGAACG
>JAZJYU010000176.1:0-1332 GCA_040390225.1 Actinomycetota bacterium
CTGAAGGCGGAGACGGTCGTGCGGGTGGGGCTCAGGGATGTCGCACGAGGCAAGGCGATCTCGATCCCGACGGTGCGCTACAAGCTCGCTGTCGCACTCGCCAGCATCCTTCCGACGAGCCTCGTCGTGCGCATGGCCGCCCGCGGACGCTAGCCGGCTAGAGCGCGATTCCGAGAAGCAGCCAGCCCACGCGGAGCCGGCGTGCTCGGGCGATCTCCCGCCGGAACGCCTCGAACTTCGCCCGGTCGCTCGATGCGTCGAATGCGGTAAGAGCGTCCCAGCCCGACGGCGAGTGGTGCCAGGTGTCCGCGGTGAGGGCGATCGCGCTGTACCCGGCGACCACTCGCGGTGACAGCACTCGCGGCAGGTCGATCAGCCAATCGGTCAATCGGGCGGGCGTGAACACCTCGACAGGACGTGCGATGTCCCTCAGGCTCAGTTCGGCCGGAGCGGCGAGCACGAGGCAGGGAGTGACGGTGACCGCGCCGCCCGATGCCGCCGACAGCCGCGCCGCCACCATGTCCGATTCGTGTTCGGCGTCGCGCAGGTGCGGAAAGCGGGTGCCATCGGCGATGAAGGTCCGCTCGCCGACCCAGACTCGCTCCCCCGCGTGGTTGCGCAGCGCGATGCTGAAGACGCCGGGCGGCCCGATGACGACGTGCTCGACCGGCGGCTCGTGCGCGTCCACCTGCACGGTGTCGAGAACGGTCCAGTCGTGGCCCAGACGATCGAGCAGTTGCGCGACCTCGACTTCAGCCACGGCGCCTGCGTAGGCGTGCGCGGCCGATTTGGCCAGCGGGTCGATGCCGAACAGCCGGCTCAGGAGCGAGCGTCGCGGAGCCTCGGCTTGCAGTCTGAGGAACTCCCGCACCGATGCCAGCGAGGGAGACGTCGGCCGGTGGGCGGGAGTCATCGGGGCGCGCGCGAGCGGCCCCGCCTTGGTGTCGTCTCGAGGCGGGGCCGCGGCTGCATCCCCCAGTACTGTAATTTCCGTCCCCCAACGGTGTCGTTCTTTCGCCTAACGCTAAGCGAGCGGGCTGTGCCGCGAACTCCCCAGTTCGGGGTGCGCCGGGTCAGTGCTGTGCCAGGGTCAGTCCCGCAACGGGTTCGTCTTCGTCGCCGCGAGAACCGCCCAGGCCGTCGCGGCGGTGTGCTCGGCGTCGCCCAGGGTCTCGCCGAACCCCGTTGCGAGTCCCGCCCGTGATGCCGCGGGGATACCGCCGCCCGGCAGCTGGGCCGCCCACACCCGGCCGAGCAGAGCATCGTCGTCGGCCGCGAGCGCAAGCTGCGCGGTCCCCTCGAACCAGACGGCGCTGGTGTCGGCGTCGCTGA
>JAZJYU010000176.1:1342-12483 GCA_040390225.1 Actinomycetota bacterium
ACGACGGTGCCGTCGTCATCCACGGTCCCGCCCGAGACGCCGCCATCGACCGACAGCTCTCGGCATGCCCAGTCGATCGCGCTTCGATACCGCGAACCGAGGGCGAGCGCCGGCCACGCCTGGGCATCGAGCGGCACCGGCCTGGGGTTGGCCGTCACCCCGTCGCCGGTCGTACCGGTGACGAAGTGTCCGCCGGTGAACATCGACGCCACGAAAGCCTCAGCAGAATCGGCGAACTGCCGCCAGCCCAGCGCCCGGAACAGCGCGACGGCGTCCGCGTTGTGCTCAGTGGCCTTCCAGCCGAATGCCCTCCCCGTCTGGTCGACTCCCCCGGTGAAGCCGAGGCGGCTGAGCTGGGTTTCCGCGATCCACTCACCCGCGCTCTCCGCCGCGAAACGGTAGCGCGAGGTGCCGCTCACCGTCCCGAGACGGAGCAGGGCGATGGCTGCCCAAGCCTGGTTGCCCGTGGCAGTGCCGGAGTCCACCGCACGCCCGGACCGGTATGCGTTGCGGAACCGGCCATCCGGCTCCTGCAGATCGAGCAATACCGAGCCGACGGTGAGCGCCCGTTCCACGTCTTCGGCGGCGATCATCGCGAGGATGTCGAGTGCCGCGTCGTAGGTCCAGGTGGTGGTCGCCATCGTGGGGTAGCTGGGCGAAGGACCACCCGCTGCGTCGATGAGGCCCGCGAGCCGGGCGATCGCGAGGTCGATCGGAGACGGCATGTCGCTCACAGTAGGCCGACTCCGCCAGCTATCAACCGGTCCCGCGAGCGTTCGCTACTCGGGCCCAAGCAGCGCGTTGGCGACCGTCATGTGCACAGAGTCCTCATTGCTCGGGTGGAATCCGCCTGCCAGCACGTCACGGTACAGGCGCCCGAGCTCGCTCGAACTGGAGAACGCCGCACCGCCGGCGACGCCGATCGCCTTGTCGACGACATACTTCGCCGCGCGCGTGGCTCGGGACTTGATGCCGACCAGCCCGCGGAACCACTGGTCGCCCCGGTCGACGAGCCCGTCGACGTCCGCGGCGATCGCATCCAGCTGCGGTGGCAGCGCGTCGACAGCGAGCGCCGCATCCGCGATCGACCAGCGCACGTTCGGGTCCTTGTCCTTGGTGAGGCCGGTGCGGGCGGATGTGCGCCCCTTGACCGCATCGACCGCCAGTTCGAGGGCGCGCTGCGCGATCCCCGCGTACACCGCCGCGACCAGGATCTCGAAGTTGGCGAAGATGCCGAAGATGAGCGAATCCGGGTTCGGACCCGGGTTGAGCCTGCGAACGACCCGATCGGCCGGGGCGACGACACCGTTGAGCCTCGTGCTGTTGCTCTGGCTGGCCCGCATGCCGATGGTGTCCCAGTCGTCGAGGGTCGACAGTTCCGCTGTTGACAGCCCGGGCGTGTCGCGGGTGACGAACGCGTGCACGAGCTTGGGCGCATCCGCCGACTCGCTGTCGAGGCCGAACAGGCCCAGCCGGGTCCAGGCGGGCGAGAGGCTGGTGAAGATCTTGGTGCCGGTGAACGAGTACGCGCCGCCGTCGAGCGGCTTGGCTTCTGTCTTGGACCCGAACAGCACGAGGTCGTTGCCGGCCTCGCTGATCGCGAAGGCGAACACCTCGCCGGCCGCGGCATCCGACAGCACGAACTCCAGCGAGTCGTCGCCACGGTCGCGGAGGGTCTTGGCGACGCCCGTCCAGACCAGGTGCATGTTGATGGCGAGGGCTGTTGCCGGTGCGGCGGCGGCCAGCATCGTCTGCTCGTGCACGACCTCGACCAGGCCCAGCCCGAGGCCCCCGAGTTCCTTCGGTACGAATGACCTGAGGTACCCGGCCGCCTTCAGCTCCTCGAGGTCTTCTGTGAAGAACGCATTGTCGCGGTCATAGCCGGCCGCGCGGGAGTGGATGCGGTCGAGGAGTTCAGGAGTGAGAACGGTCACCGTTCAAGCATGTCACTCGCCGGTGCCGATCGTCGGCGAGTTCTCGACGAGCGTCAGGCAATGGCGAAGCGGCGGGCCGAGCGTTCTTTTGCCTTCGCGGCCTCGACCTCACGGTCTTTCGGCGGGCCGTAGGCGACCAGGTCCTCCAGCAGGTGCTGGGTGATGTGCGCGATCTCGTGCACCGCCAGGTCGAACGCCTCCTGATTGGCCTTCGACGGTTTGGTCGAACCGCTGATCTTGCGCACGTACTGCAATGCCGCGGCGTTCACCTCGTCGCTCGTGGCCGCCGGCTCGAAGTTGTGGAGGGTATGGATGCTTCTGCACATGCAGGAGAAACTACTCGGGTGGGCCGACAGGCGACAATACTCTCGGCTTACGTGTGATCGAGCCGCTCACGATCGCCGCGATCACGCACAGGCCGGCGGCACCGAGCCAGGCCGGTGTGTAGCTTCCGAAGCTGTCTCGCACGACACCCGCGGTGGTGGCGGCGATGGCCGCGCCGATCTGGTGGGCCGCGAAGATCCAGCCGAACACGATGGGACCGTCCTTGCCGAACACCTCGCGGGCGAGCGCGACAGTCGGCGGCACGGTCGCCACCCAGTCGAGCCCGTAGATGACCACGAACAGCACGATCGGCGGCTGGATGGTTGCCGACAGCAGGTACGGCAGGATGAGCAGGGAGACTCCGCGGAAGCCGTAGTACCCGACCAGCAGGTAGCGCGGGTTGATCCGGTCGGTGAGCCAGCCCGACGCGATCGTCCCGACGATGTCGAAGATGCCGACCACCGCCAGCAGGCCCGCCGCGGCGGTCTCGGGCAGACCGTGATCGACGGCGGAGGGGATGAAGTGGGTGCCGATCAGGCCGTTGGTCGTGGCCCCGCAGATGGCGAATCCGGCCACCAGCGCCCAGAACGTACGAACCTTCGATGCGCGAACCAGTGCGGAAATGGCACGGCGGGCCGCATTCGGGCCGCCCTTGGGCACCACTGCCGGCGCGGCGTCATCCAGCAGCGCGGGTGACCCGAACGGAGTCACCCCGAGATCCGCCGGCTTGTTGCGCAGGAAGATGGCGACGAGCGGCACGACGATGAGCGCGCCGGCCGCACAGGCGAGTGAGGCCTGCCGCCAGCCGAGGTTCTGCACGAGTGCGGCGATGAGGGGAAGGAAGGCGAGCTGACCGGTGGCGCTGCCCGCCGTGAGGATGCCGACCACCAGACCCCGATGCTTCACGAACCAGGTGTCGGCGACGGTCGCCGCGAAGACGAGTGCCATCGATCCGGTGCCAAGGCCGATGAGCACCCCCCAGGTGAGAAGCAACTGCCACGACGCGGTGACGAAGATGCTCAATCCGCTGCCCGCCGCGATCAGCAGCAGCGCGACACTCGTTACGCGACGGATTCCGAACCGCTCCATGAGGGCTGCAGCGAATGGGGCGGTGAGCCCGAAGAACAGCAGGTTGATCGACACGGCGAGGGACAGCACGCTCGTGCTCCAGCCGAACTCCTTGGTGAGGGGCAGCATCAGCACGCTCGGTGCGGCACGGAAGCCCGCAGCACCGACCAGCGCGAGGAACGCGACCAGTGCGACGATCCACGCGGGATGGAACCGTCGGCGTTTCGTGGTGGTCTGCGAAGTCACCCTCCGAGTATGCGACAGAATGGAGCGAGTGAGCGCAGCAGAGAACCCACCGAAACGGTCGCGGTTCATCGATCTCACGCCACTTCGTGAGTCGCCCGCCTTCGCCAGGCTGTGGACCGGAAACCTGATTTCGGGCATCGGCGGGCAGATGACGATCGTCGCTGTCGGCCTTCACATCTACTCGATCACCCACTCCACCTTCGCGGTGTCTCTGGTCGGCGGTTTCGCGCTGGTGCCGATGATCGTGTTCGGCCTCTACGGCGGCATGCTCGCCGACGCCTTCGACCGCAAGCTGCTGCTCATCATCGCGGCCATCGTCGCCTGGGGGTCGACCATCAGCCTCGTCGCACTCGCCTTCACCCACGTCGAGACGGTGTGGCCGTTCTATCTGCTCACCACACTGAACGCCGTGGCGACGACCGTGATCCAGACGGTGCGATCGGCCGTCGTTCCGCGACTGCTTCCGCTGCGGCTGGTGCCGGCTGCTTCAGCCCTCAACGGCATCGTGTTCGGCACCGCGCTGACGGTCGGGCCAGCACTCGCGGGGGTTCTGGTCGCTGCGGTCGGTTTCGGCTGGACCTACTCGGTGGATGTGCTGCTGTTCCTCAGCGCGTTCGCGGGCATATTCTCCCTGCCGAAGCTTGCGCCCGAGGGAGACGTGCAACGGCCGGGACTCGAGTCGCTGCGCTTCGGGCTGTCATTCCTTCGGCGTGCGCCGAACATCCGCGCCTCGTTCATCGCCGACATCATCGCGATGACCTTCGGCTCGCCCCGGGTGCTGTTCCCCGCGGTCGGCGCGGTCGTTCTGGGCGGCGGCGCGATCACCGTCGGCATCCTCACCGCGGCGGGTGCCGTCGGCGGACTGCTCAGCAGCATCGTCTCGGGCCGCCTCATTCAAGAGCGTTGGCACGGCCGCGCTATCCGAACGTCGATAACCGTCTACGGCGTTTTCATCGCCGCACTCGGCGTACTTCTCGCGATCGTGGTGCTCGGCCCGGGGGGTCACGTCACCAGTTCGCTCTCGAACGCGTACCTGCCCGAGATCGGGATCGCGGCCGTGCTGCTCGCCGGAGCGGGCGCGGCCGACAACGTCAGCTCCATCTTCCGCAGCACCATGCTGCAGACCGCCGTTCCTGACAACATGCGCGGCCGATTGCAGGGCATCTTCACCGTGGTGGTCACCGGCGGCCCGCGCGTCGGCGACCTCTATGTCGGCGTAGTGGCCGCCATCGGAGCGATCTGGCTCCCGCCGCTGCTCGGCGGTGTGCTGATCATCGTGCTGATCGCGGTGCTGGTGAGAGTGCAGCGCACCTTCCTCGAGTACGACGCGCTCGCTCCGACCCCGTGACCACGGAGACCGTAATAACCTGAGGCCGTGACCGACACTCCGACAACCGGCACTCAGCCGACAGACGCACGACCCATCGACTATGGCGCATTCACCGCGCCGGCGCCGGCCGCGAATGTCATCGCCTTCAGGAACGGCGCGCGGATGTCCCGCCAGCCGTGGGCGGCCGCGACCTTCACCGCGGGCACGGTCGTCACGATGGTGGTCCTCGTCATCGTCGCGATCGTGTTCGGCTTCATCTGCCTCACCTTCCTGCTGTATCTCGTCTCGGGGATCGTCGCGCGGGAGCTCAGTGTCGCGTCGGTCATCGTTCCACTGCTGTTCGCGATGCTGCTTCTCGTCGGTGTGATCTGGGCCGCCCGGCGCGCCTACCGGACCATCGTGCCGTCGATGGCCACGTGGACGCGGTGGTATCGCCTCAGCTCATTCGCCGATGCGAATCAGCTCGAGTTCTCGCCGCTCTCCCCCGACCCGACCTACCCGGGCGCGATCTTCGGCAAGGGCGACACCCGTCAGGTCTACGACCACCTCTACCGAAACGACGGTCGTTTTCTCGACATGGGCGACTACCGCTACTCGACCGGGTCCGGTCGCAACAGGACCACACAGCACTGGGGTTTCCTTGCCATGAAGCTCGACCGCGCACTGCCCAACATGGTGCTCGACGCGAAATCGAACAACGGCCTGTTCGGCACCACCGACCTGCCACTCAGCTTTTCCGCCGATCAGCGGTTGCCGCTCGAGGGCGACTTCGACAAATACTTCACCCTGTACTGCCCGCAGGAGTACGAACAGGACGCGCTGTATGTCTTCACCCCCGACCTGATGGCACTGCTCGTCGACCAGACCGCCCAGTTCGACGTCGAGATCGTCGACGACTGGATGTTCCTCTACTCCTCGAAGCCCCTCAATATGAGCGACGTCCCCACCCTCAATCACCTGTTCACGATCGTCGATACGGTCGGCACGAAGACCGTGTCCCAGACCGAGCGCTACTCCGACGATCGCATTGCGTCCCCTGGAGCGATTCGTTCGAGCGCGTGAAGCGCCACACATGGTCGCGGCGCCAGGCCGGCGGCTGAAGACGCGCTGGCCGGTGATCGGCACGATCGTCGGCGTGCTGATCTTCGCCTACTGGATCGGGAGCTTCGTGTACGGACTGTTCTTCTAGAGCATCCGGGGCTGTCAGATCGACTAGGCGAGGATGCCGTCAGGCAGATCGCCCGTCGCGACCAGGGTCAGCCGCTGGGTCGCGCGCGTCATGGACACATAGAGGGCGCCCGCGCCGCGCTCCGAGGCGGCGACGATCGCGGCCGGGTCGACCACGATGACCGAATCGAACTCGAGCCCCTTCGCATCCTGCGCGGTGATCAGGCCGACCTCGCTCGTGAGGCCGCGAGATCCGCGCCCGATCAGATCGCCGAATTCGGCGACCAGAAGTGACTCGACCTCGTCGATGCGGGAATCGGGCACGATCACGGCAACCGTGCCCCCCGCGCCGAGGGAGCGTTCGTACGCGACAGCCTCGACGACATCGCCGACGACCAGAATGGGCCATTCACTCTCCCGAACCGCGCGGCTGGGCGTCACCGGCAGGCCGTGGGCGATCGCCATCGACTCGGCGGAGACCGCGATCTGACGGGGGGTGCGGTAGTTGACGGTCAGCTCCTCGAGCCGCCAGCGATCCCCCTCCGGTGAACCCTTCAGCAGCGGTTCGAGCGCGGTGCGCCAGTCCGTTGATGCAGACGCCGATGCTGCCTGGGCGATGTCGCCGACGATGGTGAACGAACGGAGCGGCCCGCGGCGCAGCAGCAGGCGCCACTGCATCGGCGAGAGTTCCTGCGCCTCGTCAACGACGACGTGCCCGTAGGTCCAGGTGCGATCGCTCGCCGCCCGCTCGGCGGTCGTGCCGCGATCTGCGAACTCGGCGAAGTTGTCGGCGAGGTCCTTCGCATGCACGAGACCGCCGACATCCATGTTCCTGATCGCCGCCTCTGCGTTCTCGATGTCGCGCTTTCGCTGCTGCTTCTGCTCGCGTTTCTGCGCTGCATCCACCACGTCGTATTCGCCGAGGTGCTCGGCGGCCTCGTCGAGCAACGGGATGTCCGCGACGGTGAACGGCGCGTCGCGATCGCGATGCAACAGGGCACGCTGCTCGGCCGGCCAACTGGGTGTCAGCTCCGCCAGCCACTGGGGACGGGCGAACAGGTCCTGCAAGAGCTTCTCGGGGGTGAGCGGCAGCCAGGCAGTGTTGAGCGCGACTCGCACGTCTTCGGCGCTGCGCAGGTCTTCGCGCAGCATCGGCAGGTCGGAGTCGTCCATCGAGTTGCCGTTGGCCTTCAGCTGAGCGAGCCACTCCCGGCTGAGGGCGGCTAGCGCATTCTTGACGAAGGTGACCCGCGCCTCGTTGTACGGCTTGCCGCCCTCGCGCGCCCGGACCATGGCCGTTTCGATCAGGTGCGGGTCGAGCACCAGCCGGTCGCCGTTCACGTCGAGCTCCTGCTGCTCGGCCGGCACGCGCTGGCGCGATCGCACGGCGCGCGAGATGAGGGACGCCATGCTGGTCTGGCCTTTGAGCCGGGCCACCATGGGCTCGTCTTCGGCGGTCGCCTCCACCCCTGGGAACAGCTGCCCGACGCTCGACAGCACCACGCCGGTCTCGCCGAGCGAGGGCAGAACCGCCTCGATGTACTGCAGGAACGATCGCGACGGCCCGACGATGAGCACGCCGGAACCGTTCAGGCGTTCCCGGTTCGAATAGAGAAGGTACGCGGCACGGTGCAGGGCGACGGCGGTCTTGCCCGTGCCAGGGCCGCCCTGCACGACGAGTACGCCGCGCAGATCGGAGCGGATGATGCGGTCCTGCTCCGCCTGGATGGTCGCGACGATGTCGCTCATGCGGCCGGTGCGCTGAGCGGTCAGCGCCGCGAGCAGCGCCCCTTCGCCCTGCAGTTCGTTGGTGTCGCCCTCGAGCAGGCTGGCGTCGAAGATCTCGTCCTCGACCCGGATCACGCTGCGCCCCTTCGAAACCAGGTGCCGGCGCGCCCGCGTGCCCAGTGGGTTCGCCGCGGTGGCCTGGTAGAAGGCGCTGGCCTGCGGCACGCGCCAGTCCAGCAGGATCGGCTGAAGGTCTTCGTCCCGCAACCCGATCCGACCGATGTAACGGTATGGGCTGTCGTCTTCGACCGCCAGCTCCAGTCGCCCGAACGCGAGCCGCTCGTCGACCTCGCGCAATTGCACGATTCGGTCCTCGTAGATGCGGGCGAAGGTGTCTCGCTCGGAGCGTCCCTGATGGTTGCCGCCGACATCCAGCAGCCGGATCGCCTGGAGCTGCTGCTCGGCTTCGAGCTTCAGGGCATCCAGTCGTGCGTACAACCCTGCCACGTAGTCCTGTTCGCGTTCGAGTTCGCGATCGACCATGCTGTTTCCCCTAGAGTGCGCGCGCGGGTACGAACGCGGCTATCTATTTTAGTCACCGGGGCGCAGGGTGTTTACCGGGCGGCTCGAGTCAACAGCGGGGGCAGGCCGGCGAGGGCGTCGCGGTCCGCGACCACCGCGGCCAGCAGGTCGGCTTCGTAGCGCCGGGCGCCGATGCGGTCCTTACCGGAGATGAGCCTCTGCCGGGTGAAGGCGAGGTGCGTCGCGTCCTGCAGGAACCTTCGGTACTGACGCCGATAGCCGTGGCTCTTCGCCCAGGCCATCACCTGGCGGCGCCCGGTCGGCGTCGACAGCTGATTGACCTCGCTGGGGGTGAACCAGCCGACCGCCGCGTATTCGACCAGGCGATCGTGCGTGATCGTCTGCTCATGGCGCCGCAGTCGCACGACTCCGATGATGGCCAGCACGAAGAGCGGCACCTCGACCAGGAAGTAGAACCGGTACCAGTCGGTGGCCCAGTATGTGGCGCTGTTCCAGAACGCGTGCAGCAGGGTGGCCGGGATCAGCCCGACGATGAAATAGCCGAACACGCCGATGCGGTTGCTGTGACGTGCCGCATACCCGATCAGAAGACCTGTCGCCGAGGTGAACATCACGTGCGCGAATGGCGACAGCACGGCCCGCATCAGAAAGGTCTCGCCGACCCCGCTGTGATCGATGATCGCCAGACCGAAATATTGCAGGTTCTCGGTGAATGCGAACCCGACCGCGATCATGGCCCCGTACACGATGCCGTCCATCGGACCGTCGAAATACTTGCGCACAACCAGGAAGATCAGCAGAACTCCCATGCCCTTCGCCGTCTCCTCGACGATCGGTGCCTCCACGACCGACTCGAAGAGATCGGCCCCCGACGTGCCGATCCCGTGCTGCGCGACGTAGGCCTGCGTAATGCCCGAGAACACGAGCGCGATGAAAATGGATGCCGCCGCACCCCAGAGGAACGCGAACAGCAGCACGACCCGCGGCTCCGGCTCCCAGCGATCCATCCACCGGATACCGAGGAGGACGACCGCGAGCGGGATCACCGCGAGGATCGCTGCGAACAGCAGAGCCGTGCCGCCCAGCACCAGGAACAGGTACAGCACCACGACGATCAGCACGAGGGACACGACGATGAAACCCAGAACGGCGAGCGCGATCCCGCGCCCTGCACGCTTCGGAGGCGCCACGACGAGGACCTGGCCGGGCTGCTCGCGCACCGGGTCGGCGTTGGGAGGGATCGAACTCATTTCCTTCGGTCCTGTTCTCTCAGAATCGTGAGGGCCCTGCTCACCCGCTCGGTCAGGCCGGCCACTCCGCGACTCGCCCGCCGCTCGAGCTGCTCCAGCTCGGTGACAAGAGCCTGCCGTCGCGCGCTGTATTCCGTCTTGCGGCGAGCGCGCACCGCGTGTCGCAGCCGCACCTCGGCGAACCGAGCGAGAACGCTGAGCACCACCGGAACAAGCGCGACGATCCCCAGCCACCACAGCGAGCCCCAGGCGGCGCCGGCGCTGATGGCGACTATTGCGAGCACGAGCACGGCCAGGCCGACGACGGCGGGGATCCAGCGCCACCAGGCCCGCGGATGCGCGTGGTCGAGGCGCGCAACGTCCGCGGCGTCGAGCGCTGCGCGCAGGGCGGAGACATCCGCCTTCTCGACGCGGACGCCGTCGAATGAGCGGATGCCGGTCTCGAGCGCAGTCAGTCCGTCGACCCGGGGCCGCTCGTAGACGAGCACGATCGTGACCAGGCCTCCGCAGACCAGGGCGAATGCGATGAGCAGGGCGGCGACCCGCAGCAGCGGATTGCCGTCGGGAAGCTGTTGCATGGCGAACCCGACAGCGGCGGTTCCTGCGACGAACACCACTGCTGCCCCCGCGGCGGCCCAGACCTTCCGCGAGGCGCGGCCTGAACTGCGGGAGGCGGCCCAGGTGGCGGCAAGATCGATCGCCTGAAGCACGGCGAGCACGAACCAGAGGGCGGTGAGCGGCAACACGAGCATGCCGAGCAACCTACCGGTTCGCGGCGGTCGTTATGGTGCGACCACCGCGGGACCGCGCACAAAGGTGACATCGTCGTCGGGCACCAGCCGGCCATCCGCCGTGTGAAAGGCGAGTTCGACCGGCTCGCCGGTGACGGCATCGCGATACTCGGCGCTTCGGCCGTACTCGCTGGGGCGGTTCGCCTCACCCCAGCCGTTGAGCGCCGCGAGCACCGGCTTCAGCTCGCGACCCGCCTCGGTGAGGTGGTAACTGAATCGCTCGCGCGACCCCGCTTCGCGGTACGGCACCCGCTCGAGCACGCCACCGTCGACGAGCGTCGCCAGACGGTCGGTCAGGATGTCGGACGAGACCCCGAGAGCGTCCCGAAACTGGGAGAAGCGCGTGCGTCCCCAGAAGGCCTCGCGCACGATGAGAATGCTCCACTTCTCGCCGATCACCTCAAGGCTTCTCGCGATGGAACAGCGGCGTCCCACTCTCTCGACGATCGCTGGTTCTGGCATGGACCCATCATAGTCGTGCTAAGTTGGTTTTTCCAACCGTGGTTGACAGGACCACCTCGCTCTTCGCCAGATCTGGCGCTCCGCACCGAAAGGCCAGCCGTGCCCACCCTCAGCACCCGAGCAAGCTTCTGGACCGCAGCATCCGTCGTCGCGATCGCCCTGTGGGCGAGCAAACGAGACGGAGAGCGTGCGTCCGTCAAACTCCTTACCGTCCCAACGATCGATTGCTGCCTGAGCTTCTGCCTCAGAAGCCATCTCGACGAAGCCGAAACCGCGTGAGCGGCCCGTCATCTTGTCC
>JAZJYU010000177.1:0-1422 GCA_040390225.1 Actinomycetota bacterium
GGAAAAGGCGTTAGAGTCCGTTAAGCTGCTACGCCACAAGGCCGAAGTGCTGGAGTTCGCCAAGGTCGTGCCTCCCGCCACCGTTCTCGTGCTCAACACCCAGGTCGACCAGCTCTATCGGTTCTACGAGACCGAGCGGGTCGCCGACATGATGCTCGACACCGCCGAATGCGCGAGTGCGCACATCGTCACGAACCGCGAGGACCCGTACCTCTCGAAGATCGC
The DNA here is from genome assembly GCA_040390225.1 of Actinomycetota bacterium. Taxonomy (GTDB): domain Bacteria; phylum Actinomycetota; class Actinomycetes; order Actinomycetales; family Microbacteriaceae; genus Lacisediminihabitans. Next base: position 226 of record JAZJYU010000177.1, read on the forward strand.
ACGGCGGTATGCGGCCGGCGATGCGACCACCGGGCCGGACATCACCTACTTCGGTGCGACCGACTCCGTGATCGCCGCAGCTCCGCACGGCCTCTTCAACGCCAGAGACTACCGGGATGCCCACGTGAAGCTCGAGCCGCATGTCGCGCGCGCCGAACTGGTGGGCACCGATCGCACCGGAGCGACCATCGATGTCGCCGGCCAGGTCATCGACGTGATCCTGCCCGCGAAGGGGCTGCACTATGGGATCGACGCGGCTGCTGCACTCGCCACGGCATCAGTAATCCTCGGCGACGACTTCAGCGGTGCCGCCGCCGCCGCCGCGTTCGCGGGCATGAAGCCGGCGTACGGCCGTGGCGAGCTGCTCCGGTTCGGAGACGAGGAGGTCGAGTTCGTGATGTTCAAGAACGCTGCCAGCCTGCAGCTGAACCTCGACGCGCTCCCCGAACCGCCGGAGCAGGTGCTGCTCGCCATCGACGAGGGCACCCCCGACATCTCCTGGATCTACGACATCGACTTCGCCGCGCTCGATCATGTCGACGTGATCACCGGTGCGAAGGCGTGGCAGATCGCACTTCGGCTCGAACACGAGGGCATTCCGATCGGCACGGTTGAACCCGACCTCAAGAAGGCGATCGACATCATGCGGGGCCTGCCGAAACCATCGTCGGGAATGAAGACCTGGATTGTGAACTACGAGATCATGATGCTCGCGCGCAAGCAGATCGGCTTTCTCGAACTGGAGAATCAACGGTGAGCGCGCTCGGTATTCTGCAGCTCTACCCCGACGAGCTCGGTGTCGCTGGCGATCGCGGCAACGTGATGGCGGTGAGCGAGCGGCTGCTGCGGTCGGGTCATGAGGTGGCCGTGATCGAGCACGTCGCTGGGCAGAAGCTTCCTGCCGCCGTCGACCTCGTCATCGTGGGTAACGGCCCTCTGTCGGCCATGCGCAACGTTCACTCCGATCTGCTGGCCTCGGCCGAGACCCTTCGCGGGTACTTCGAATCCGGCGTTCCGCTATTCGCATACGGGTCGGGTGCGGAATTGTTCGGGCACGGCATCACACAGCTCGACGGAACAGTGCTTGAGGGAATCGGTATTCTGCCCTTCTCAGCGGAGCGCATTCAGACCCGAAAAGTCGGCTACGTGCTCACCGAGACGAGGTTCGGCGGTCTCGTCGGCTTCGAGGACAACGCG
>JAZJYU010000177.1:1432-3335 GCA_040390225.1 Actinomycetota bacterium
GCACCTCGACCGGCAGGCCGATGCCTTCGGCGTGCTGCTCGAGGGAGGCGGCAACAGCGACGGCAACGCCGAGGGCGTACTGTTCGGCACGCTTATCGGCACCCAGCTCGGTGGTCCCGTGCTGCCGCTCAACCCGGTGCTGACAGACGCGCTCATCGGCATGGTTGCGCAGAATTCTGGCTTCGACTACGTGCCCTCTCCTGTGGTGGCGGACCTCGACCGCTATGCAAGCGAAGCGCGCGACGTGATGGTCGCGCACGCGAAGCACGTGTTCTCGAGGATCTAGGCCGATGCTGCACTCGGTGCGCATCGACTTGGACGCCGTGCGCGCCAACGCCCGTACGCTCGCGACCCACGGTGATTTCGTCGCCGACGTCTCCTTCGACGGCTGGGGGCACGGGGCGGTCGGCTCGGCACACGCGGCGGTCGAGGGCGGCGCATCGGCCCTCGCTATTGACTCGGACGCCGAGGAGGCCGAACTGGTCGCGGCCGGCTTCACGGTTCCCATCCTGCGCACCGCAGTCCACCCTGGCCGGCTGTACGGCCTGCTCGACGGCTACGTCCCGGCGATGCTGGTGACCTCGGAGATCGTCGGGCTGAAGCCTGTCACGGCTGGCGATGGGGTGTCGTACGGCTACACGTTCCGCGCGAGCAAGCCGTCGACGCTCGGCCTCGTCGGCATCGGGTACGCCGACGGACTGGACAGGGCCGCTGGCAACATCGGCAGTCTGGTGGTACGCGGTCGTGAGCGTCCCATCGTGGGACGCGTGGCGATGAATGTCGTCATGGTGGACCTCGGCGACGACGTCGTGCCCGTGGGGGAAAGCGTCGAGGTGTTCGGCCGTACGCGGCGAGCGGCCGTATGGGCGGAATCGATCGGCCGGCGTGCGGAAGAAGTGGTTCTCGAGTTCGGTGCGCGGCAGTGACCGAAGCAACGATCGATCTCGGCGCCTATCGTCGCAACCTCGCGACGATCGCATCGACCGTCGCTCCGGCGTCCGTGATGGCGGTCGTCAAGGCGGATGCATACGGCCATGGGCTTCTGCCTGTCGCGCGCGCGGCGTTCGAGTCCGGTATCCGCTGGTTCGGGTCGCTCGACATTGCAACAGGGCTCGCGTTGCGCGACGGCGGGATCGACGAGGAGGCCGCAATACTCGCCTGGCTGTTCGGCGTGGACGAGGATTACGCGGCGGCGATCGACGCCGGCGTCGACCTCGGCATCTCGACCGTCGCTCAGCTGGAGCAGATCACGGCGGCGGGCGACGGTGCTCGGCTGCACCTCAAGATCGACACCGGGCTGCACCGCAACGGGGCCTCTCTGACGGACTGGCCGCAGCTGGTCAGCCGCGCCGTCGAACTGGTGAAAGCCGGCCGGATCGACCTCGTGGGCGTCTTCACTCATATCGCCGAAGCCTCCGATGACGAGGATTCGCTGGCCATCGCACGTTTCCACGATGCCATCGCGATCGCCCAGAGGCTTGGGGCGGCGTTCGAGGTGCGGCACCTCGCGGCGAGCGCGGCGAGCTTCGCTCGCGCCGATGCCCGATTCGACCTCGTGCGGGTGGGCGCGTTCGCGTACGGGATCGCACCCGGTGGTGGAATCGGACCGCACGAGCTGGGGCTGGCGCCGGTGATGACACTCACCGCACCGGTGGTCGTCTCGGGGGAGCAGTCGAGCGTGATCGGCATCGGACTCGCGCATGGGATCTCCAGTGCGGTCGTCGGGGCGGTGTCTGTCGCGCTCGGCGGCAGGCTTCATCCGGTGACCACGATCGACGCGGGCACCATGACCGTGGCGGGACCGGGCGGGATGGGCGACACCGCCGTGCTGTTCGGCACCGGGCTGCGCGGAGAGCAGACGCTGCAGCAGTGGGCGGATGCCACGGGCACGATCGGCGAAGAG
>JAZJYU010000177.1:3345-4937 GCA_040390225.1 Actinomycetota bacterium
AGAGATCGTCACGCGACTGACCGCTCGGGTGACTCGCACCTACACGGCCTGACGACGAACGCCCCCGCCGCCGAACAACTTCGGGGCGGGGGCGTTCGTGTCGAAATGTCTACGCGCGACTGTCCTGCGTGAGCCGATCCGACTCGTCGTGCCAGTCGCTCGCGATGGTGGAGAGCTTCTCCTGGTACTTCTTGCCATGGTGGGCGCAGAACAGCAGCTCGCTCTCACCGATGGAGACGCGGATGTACGCCTGGGCACCGCAGCTGTCGCAGCGATCCGAGGCGGTGAGTTCGTGGGCGGAGGTCAGGTCCATTGCAGTCGTTTCGGGTGCGAGCTGTGACATGTGAGGCTCCTCCGCTTTCATCACTAAGGCTACGTGTACGTCTATACAAACACGCTCGTGTTACATCGAGGCTACGAAACCCCACATTTCGCTGAACGCGTACGGAGCTTCGCTCGTGCGGGTGTCGGTCGTCGCGGGGTCGGTGCTGATCATTAGGCTTGAACACGGTGCCACCGGCGTCCATTCCTTCATCCAGCCCTCACCCCTATATCTTCGAGGAGGCCGCGCGTGGCCGGTTCCGACTACTCTGCGAGGCACCTGTCGGTGCTCGAGGGGCTGGAGGCCGTTCGCAAGCGCCCAGGCATGTACATCGGGTCGACCGACTCGCGTGGCCTGATGCACTGCCTCTGGGAGATCATCGACAACTCCGTCGACGAAGCTCTCGATGGCAATGGCGACTCGATCGACGTCGTGCTGCACGATGACTCCAGTGTCGAGGTGCGTGACCGTGCTCGCGGTATCCCGGTGGACATCGAACCGAAGACCGGGCTGTCGGGCGTCGAAGTCGTGTTCACCAAGCTTCACGCGGGCGGCAAGTTCGGCAGCGGTTCGTACGCGGCGGCGGGAGGCCTGCACGGGGTCGGCGCTTCGGTCGTGAACGCGCTTTCCGAAAGGCTGGATGTCGAGGTCGACCGCGACGGCAAGACCTGGGCCATGTCGTTTCATCGCGGCGAGCCGGGCACCTTCGCCGATGACGGCGAACCGAGACCGGATGCACCGTTCACGCCGTTCGTCAACAACAGCGAACTGCGGGTGGTCGGCAAGGTGGCCAAGGGAGTCACCGGCACGCGCATCCGCTACTGGTCCGACCCCCAGATCTTCACCAGCGGCACCACCTTCCAGACTGATGAACTGATGAACCGGGCGCGTCAGACGGCGTTTCTCGTGCGGGGTCTCGGCATCGACATCACGGACGAGCGAGCCGAATCCCTTATCGACGGCCAACCCACGCGAGAGCTGTTCAAATTCGATGGGGGCATCGCCGAGTACGTCGAGTTCCTCGCGCCAGACACCGCACTCACCGACATCTGGCGCATGACGGGGTCGGGAACATTCACCGAGACGGTCCCTGTTCTCGACGACAACGGGCACATGGTCGCGACCGAGCTGTCGCGTGAGTGCGAGGTGGATGTCGCGTTGCGCTGGGGAACAGGGTACGACACGGTCTTCCGCAGCTACGTCAACATCATCGCGACGCCGAAGGGCGGAACGCATCAGACGGGGTTCGAGCAGGGGATGCTGAAGTTCC
>JAZJYU010000178.1:0-244 GCA_040390225.1 Actinomycetota bacterium
GTTCCGCCGGCGCGAGTCGATCCAGCACCTGTCATCGCAGGCTCTGGACGAGAACGGCCGCCCGCTCGAAACGGCGCCGGACAACGCCTTCGTCGGGTTCCGCACTCTGCTGAGCGCCGCTCTCATCATCGTCATTGCGGGCGGCGCGTCGTACATCGTCACGTCGGTGCTTCCGCCTGCCGGCCAGCGCACCGTTCTGCGAACCGCTATCCAGCAGCCATTCGACCCGCGGGAGTACCCCAGT
>JAZJYU010000178.1:300-2122 GCA_040390225.1 Actinomycetota bacterium
CCGCATCGCCACGATGGACACCTACGACGGAATCGTCTATTCGGTCGGCAGCGATGCGATCTCGAGCGAGTCGGGTTCGTTCACCCGGGTGCCGTACAGCTTCGACCAGTCGGGCGTCACGGGCAGGCGGGTCTCCATCGGGGTGACCGTCGGCGACTACACGGGAGTCTGGGTGCCATCGATCGGCAAGTTCGAGAGCATCCAGTTCTCGGGTGGTGATGCGGCGAGCCTGCGCGACGAGTTCTACTACAACAACATCAGCGGTACCGCCGCCGTGCTCACACCCCTGAAACCCGGCGACCACTACACGATCGACGCCGTACAGCCGCTCCAGCCGTCGGAGAGCGAACTGGCGTCGCTGAAGCCGGGCAGTGCGGTAGTTCCCCCGATCGCAGTGCTTCCAGAGCAGCTGGCATCGACCCTCGACGACTGGACGAAGGGCACCACCGGCGCGGGCAAACAGCTGGCGGCGGCGCTGGCCGCGATGAAGAAGAACGGCTACGTCAGCCATGGGGTCTCCAACACGGAACCCGCGAGCCGCTCGGGGCATGCGGCGGACCGCATCACTCAGCTGCTCACCGACCAGCGAATGATCGGCGACCAGGAGCAGTACGCGGTCACGGCCGCCCTCATGGCCCGCCAGCTCGGATTTCCCGCCCGGGTCGTCTTGGGCTTCGCGCCCACGAACATCGACCCATCCGGCACTACGCGCATCACCGGTGATGAGGTCTCCGCGTGGATCGAGGTGAACACGGCAGAGTATGGCTGGGTGACGATCGACCCGACCCCGCCGATCCGGCCCATCCCCGAAGAACAGCCGCAGGTGCCCACCAAGATCGTGCGACCGCAGACTCCGGTCGTACCGCCGGTGACCCCACCGGACACGAACAACCTGCAGGCGCCGCCGGACACCAAGCAGGACCAGCCGACGACCCTCCCGGTATGGTTGGCGATCCTGCTGGGCGCGCTTCAGGTGCTCGGCTGGGTGGTGCTCGCGGCGGCCATCCTGCTCTCGCCCTTTCTCGCGATCATCATCGCGAAGCTCAGGCGGCGGCGCCTGCGGTCACGAGCTCCCACCCCGATCGAGCGGATCAGCGGCGGCTGGGACGAATACGAAGATGCCGCGGTCGACCACGGCTTCGACCCGCCGACGGCGGCGACGCGCACCGAGGTGGCCGCGTCCATCGGCGGTATGCGGTCGCTGGTGCTGGCATCCATCGCCGACCGTGCGATCTTCGCCCCGGGGGAGCCGGATGCCGACGAGGCCGACAACGTCTGGCATTCGGTCGGTGAGCTGGTGGCGGCGCTCGACGAGGGAACCACCCGCTGGCAGCGGATCATGGCCGCGGTCTCGCTGCGCTCACTCGGTGGTTATAGTGTCAGGAAGCTGTTCAAGCGGTGAAGGACGCACGGTGATTTGCACATATTGCGGGACGGAATTGCCCGCAGGAGCCCTGTTCTGCGGCGAATGCGGGCGCGCGGTGACGCCTGCTGCGAAGCGGGTTGCGCGCACGCAGGTGCCGACGGTCGTGCCGTCGACCCGTCTGGAACAGCCGGTGATCTCGAACTCGGAGGTGACCGATTCCTCGGATTCGGGCCAGGCCGGCAACTGGCACTGGGGCGAGTCGAGTGCTCTGGTCTGCGAGAGCTGCGGAGCCACGCTGTCGCAGGATGAGATCTTCTGCGGCGAGTGCGGTGCGGCGATGGCTCCGCCTCCTCGACCGCCCGAATTCTCTACGTGATGGTGCGGAGCCCCGCCGGCAGGCACCAAAATTCCGGGTGCATCGCTCTTGCCTGCCGGTCGGCGGGCTCGGGAATCGGC
>JAZJYU010000178.1:2132-8926 GCA_040390225.1 Actinomycetota bacterium
TCGAAGGCGGCCGCCCGCGGCTTCAGCCAGCCGCGGGACACGGCGATCATCCAGCCCGTCGATCTTGACGATCTTCCGCCGTTGCCTCCCCGCCAGCAGGAGATATCGCCCGAGCCGGTTCAGCCGCCGGCGCTCCAGCATCCCGTCGTGCGACAGCCGGTCATGCAGACGCCAGTTTCGCGGCAGCCTGCCGCTCCCGTCGCGCCTCCCGTCGTCGCCCAGCCGATTCCACCCGTGGAAGACCTGGACGACCAGGATCATCACTCCCGGACGAAGGGGCGAGCGGTTCGTGCTGCAGTTCAGCACCGGGGAGAGTTCGACTGTTTATGGCACGGGCCTCATCGGCCGCAACCCGGTCCCAGAGCCTGGCGAATATTTCGACCAGGTCGTTCCTGTCATCGATCCGAGTCGTTCCGTCTCGAAGACACATCTCGAGTTCGGCCAGGAGTCGGGGGCGTTCTGGGTAATGGACCGGTACTCCGGAAACGGCACGATCCTGCGCGAGCCGGACGCGCCGGCGATCCGCTGCCAGCCCGAGCGCCGCTATCGCATCGGGCGCGGAACACGCGTGGAGATCGGCGAGCAGTTCTTCATCGTCAGCTAGTCCCGCACAGCCGCTCATTTTCCGACTCATCAACGAACCGCTGGAGTGGTGGCGGCGCGCCCGCGCGCCCGTGATGGGCTGGAGCAATGCCGGATCCCCAACGCGTGGTACTGCCCAGGCCGCCCGAGCAGGTGCCACGACATCCTTTCCCGGTTCTCGCGAGCGTCGCGCCCGTCGTCGGGTCGGTGGTGATCTGGGCGATCACCTCGTCACCGTTCGCGCTGGTCTTCGCGGCGCTCGGGCCGGTGATCGCGATGGCGACCATGGCGGACTCGCGCTGGCAGGCCCGTCGCTCGCTGCGTCGTGATCGTGCCCGTTTCGTCGCTGATCTGGCGGATGCCCGTCACACGATCGCTGAAGCGCACGCGCGCGAGGCGGCCGAGCGCGCCGCTCGCACGCCGCCCGCGCTGTCCACGCTCGCAAACCCCATGCACGACCCCGAGCGGTGGCGGTCGACCCTCGCCGCGGAGCTTCTGGTGACTCTCGGGATCGGGCAGGTGCGCAGTGAATTGCGGGTCGAGGGTGGCGGTGAGGAGGCTGTCGACCAGTTGATCGCCTCCTCCGCCAGCGTTCTGGCGCCGGTCGTCATCGACGCGAGGCTCGGCGTCGGAGTGGTCGGCGCGCCGGTGCTCGCCCGCGCGATCACTCGGGGCCTGGCGCTTCAAGTCGCCGCCAGGCTGCCGCCGGAGGCCGCCACCTGTGCGGGAGAGGCGGTGGAACGGGAATGGTTGTCCGCCTTGCCGCACTCCGTGTCGGCCGGGGCGGACGCGGGCACGATCACGTGGTCTGATGAGCATGGCAGCCTGGTAATCGCCCATTCGGAGTCCACCGCCGGGCTGCCGCACGGGTGCCGTGTCGTACTCCTCGCCGGGCATGACGGCGAAAGCCGGATCGCCTCGCATCCCGACCCCGCGCTGTGCGTCGCGCTCGAGCCGGAACTCGTGTCGGCGGCGCAGGCCGTCGAGGTCGCGGTGCGGCTCGCGCCCGGTTCCAAGGGCCTGGGAGCGACCTTTCTGGCTGGCCCCGGCGGTCCGCTGGCGATCGACCTGGTCGCCCAGGGCCCGCACGCGATCGTTGCGGGCACGACCGGCAGCGGCAAGAGCGAGCTTCTCGTCAGCTGGCTGCTCGCCATCGCGGCCGCGCACGGTCCCGACGAAGTGACCTTCCTGCTCGTCGACTTCAAGGGCGGGGCGTCGTTCGGGCCGGTGGCGGGGCTGCCTCACGTGGTGGGTCTGGTCACCGATCTCGACGAACGCACCGCGCATCGGGCGCTGGTCAGCCTGCGAGCGGAGATGCGCCTCCGCGAACGCCTGCTCGCCGAGGCAGGCGCGCGCTCGATCGAGGAGTTGACGGCCGATCTGCGGATGCCGCGGTTGCTGATCGCGGTCGACGAGTTCGCCGCCCTCGTCTCCGGCTTCGACGAACTGCACGACCTCTTCTCGGACCTCGCCTCGCGCGGCCGCTCCCTGGGTGTGCACCTGGTGCTCAGCACCCAGCGGCCGTCCGGCGTCGTGCGGGACTCGGTGCTTGCGAACGCACCGTTGCGTGTCTCGTTGCGGGTGCACGACAGGGCCGACAGCGTTGCCCTGCTCGGCACCGACGCGGCGTCGCGGCTGCCCGCCACCCCGGCGGGGCGAGCGGTCGTCGTGATGCCTGGTGGGGAACACGTCATCGCGCAGGTCGCGCTTGCCGCAACGCGGGATGTGGACCAGGTCGTCGCACAGTGGTCGTTGTCGCGCCCGCCACGCCGCCCATGGTGCGACGACCTGCCCGATACGGTGCCGATTGCGCGCCTCGCGGCCGGCGAGGGCCACTCATTCGGCCTGCTCGACCTTCCCGCCGAGCAGCGGCAGACCATGGCCGCCTGGAATCCGGCGATCGACGGCAACCTTCTCGTGATCGGTACGGCGGGGTCTGGCAAGACCTTCGCGCTCGCGGCTCTCGCCCACACGGGAGGCTTCGAGCGGGTGCCGCCTTCGGTGGAACCGGCCTGGGATCGCGTCGTCGACGCGATAGACGGCATCCGTTCGGCCCGGGCGACGCCGGCCTGCCTGCTGTTCGACGATCTGGACGCGCTGCTGCCACGCTTCGGTGACGAGCATCAGCAGGCCTTCGCCGAGTTGCTGGTCGAACTGCTGCGCACCGGCGCGGCCGCGGGGGTTCACCTGGTCGCGACGGCGCGACGGTTGACCGCGGCGCTGCAGCCCGTCGCGCAGCTCTGCGAATCCCGGCTCATCCTCCGGCAGCCGAATCGCCAGGAGTACCTGCTGGCCGGTGGCGATCCTGAGTTTTTCGTGCGATCGGCACCGCCGGGGCGCGGCGAGTGGCGCGGTGCCGCGGTGCAGGTAGCGCTGGCTCCCACCATCGTCGAACCGCTGCGCGAACCCGGCCCCGCGTTCGACCCCGGCGTCCGGGCGACGACGCTCGTCGTGACGCAGCGTGCTGCCGAGTTCGTCACCCGCTGGGGTGCGGTCGAGCTCGACGGCATGGAGGTGATGAGTGGATGCGCGCCGCGCGTTCTGGTGGGGGATGCGGACTCGTGGCACGCGAACTGGGCGCGGCTGGCGGCGCTGCGCCGCACATCCGCGATGCTCTTCGACGGCTGCACCATCGCCGACTTCCGGGCCCTCAGCGGCACACGCCGGCTGCCGCCACCGATCGAGCACCCGGGGTCGCGAGGCTGGCTGCTGGAACCGGGCGGGGTGGTGCGGCGGGTGAACCTCTAGGCGAGCGCGGCCTCGAGGGAGGCGTGCGGCAGGGAGTGGGCGGTCGCTACAGGCTCGCTGACCACGCCGCCGTCGAAGGTGTTGAGTCCGAGGGCGAGGGACGGGTCGGCGGCGAGGGCCGCTTTCCAGCCGTTGTTGGCGATAGCTCGCACGTATGGCATCGTCGCGTTGGTGAGAGCGTACGTGGAGGTGTGCGGCACGGCGCCCGGCATGTTCGCCACGCAGTAGAACAGCGACCCGTGCACGGTGAACGTGGGGTCGGCATGGGTTGTCGGGTGCGTGTCGGCGAAGCAGCCGCCCTGGTCGACGGCGATGTCCACGAGCACGCTGCCGGGCTTCATCCGCGACACCAGGTCGTTGCTCACCAGCGTGGGTGCCTTTGCCCCCGGAACCAGCACCGAGCCGATCACCAGGTCGGCCGAGATGCAGGCCCGCTCGATCTCGAAACCGTTCGAGGCGATGGTGCGCACACGCCCGGCGTACAGCGCGTCCAGCTCGCGAAGCCGCTGGATATTCGTGTCGAGCACCACGACATCCGCCCCCAGACCGACCGCGATGGCGACGGCGCTCGTGCCGGCGACACCGCCGCCGAGCACCACGACCTTCGCCGGGTAGGTGCCTGGCACGCCAGACACCAGCAGGCCGGTGCCGCCGTTCGGCTTGAGCATCACGTTCGCACCGACGATGGGCGCCAGGCGCCCGGCGACCTCGCTCATCGGCGCGAGCAGCGGCAGCGCGCGGGAGGGCAACTGCACGGTTTCGTATGCGATCGCCGTCACCTTCTTCTCGACCAGCCGCGCGGTGAGCTCCTGCTCGGCCGCGAGGTGGAGGTAGGTGAAGAGCAGCAGTCCCTCGCGGAAGAAGCCGTACTCGCTCGCGATCGGCTCCTTCACCTTGAGCAGCAGGTCCGCCGCCGCCCAGGTCGATGCGGCATCCGGCGCGATCGTAGCGCCTGCGGCAAGGTACTCGGCATCGCTGATCGACGAGCCGTCCCCGGCACCGGACTGTACGAGCACCTCGTGCCCGTGTGCGACCAGGTCGTGCACGCCGGCCGGGGTGATGGCCACCCGGAACTCGTTGTTCTTCACTTCGGCCGGGATCGCGACTCTCATGCCGTCAGCGTACTCGCGAGCCGCTAGAGCGTAAGGAAACCATCCTCAAGCACACTGATCGCATCGTGCAGCTGCGTCTCGCTGATCGCGAGCGACGGCAGGAACCGGATGACGTTGCCCCAGGTGCCGGCATTCAGCAGAAGAACACCATGCTGTGCCGCGTAGGTCGTGATCGCGGTCACCGCAGCAGGGTTCGGCTCCTTCGAGCCCGGCAGCACGAGCTCGATCGCGATCATCGCGCCGATGCCGCGAACATCGCCGATCACGTCGTAGCGCGACTGCAGGGAGAGCAGTTCGCGCTTCAGCACCGATCCCCGGTCGGTCGCGACCGCCAGCAGTGAGCGGCGCTCGATCTCACCGAACACGGCGATCGCCGCGGCCGCCGCGACGGGGTTGCCGGCGAAGGTGCCGCCCAGCCCGCCGCGATGCGAGGAGTCCATGATCTCGGCCCGGCCGGTGACGCCGGCGAGCGGCAAGCCGCCGGCGATGCCCTTCGCCGTGAGCACGACATCCGGAATCAGCCCGAAGTGTTCTGAGGCGAAGTACTTTCCCGTGCGGGCCAACCCGCTCTGGATCTCGTCGGCGATGAACACGATGCCGTTGGCGGTGCACCACTCCTGCAGTGCCGGCAGGTAGCCTTCAGCCGGAACGACGAACCCGCCCTCGCCCTGGATCGGTTCGGCGACGAGGCAGGCGAGGTCGGATGACCCGACCGACTTCTCCAGGTACGCGATGGTGCGCGCGGCGGCGTCAGCGCCGCTGAGGCCGTCGCGGAACGGGTATGACCCCGGTGCGTGGTGCACTGAGCCGGCGAACGGCCCGAACCCGGCCTTGTACGGCATCGCCTTGTATGTCATCGCCATGGTGAGGTTGGTGCGGCCGTGGTACGCGTGCTCGAGCACGGCGACCCCTGCCCGGCCGGTGTGCTTGCGGGCGATCTTGACCGCGTTCTCGACCGCCTCGGCGCCGGAGTTGAGCAGCACGGTCTTCTTGGCGAAGTCGCCGGGCGTGTGCTCGGCGAGCAGCTCCGCCACCCGCACGTAGCCCTCGTACGGCGTGATGGTGAACATGGCGTGTGTCAGTTCACCGAGCTGGGTCGACGCCGCGGCGACGACCGCCTCGTCGGTGTGACCGATGGTCATCACGCCGATGCCCGAGCCGAGGTCGATGAACTGGTTGCCGTCGACATCCACGACGATCGCGCCGTGCGCACGTTCGATGTAGACCGGCAGCGCCGACGAGACCCCGTCAGCGACGACGGCGAGCCGTCGCGTGTGCAACGCCTGCGATTTCGGGCCGGGAATCGCCGTGACGACCTTCCGCACGGGATCTATCGCGGTTATGGGGGCGAGTGTGTCGGTCATGATCGTTCGAGCCTAGCTTCGCTCGACGTAGCCTTGAAGGGTTAAGTTAGGACGGACACCGTGTTAGAGCATCACTACGCCATCTCCCTCGAGTGGACCGGCGACCGCGGCACCGGCACCAGCGGCTACAAGCAGTACGGCCGCGACCATGTCGTGCGCGCCGAGGGGAAGCACGAGATCGCCGGCTCGAGCGATCGGATGTTCTTCGGCGACACCGATCGCTGGAACCCCGAGGAGATGCTGCTCGCAGCGCTCAGCCAGTGCCACCTGCTCAGCTACCTGCACGTGGCGGCGAGCAACGGCATCGTGGTGGTGGGCTACACGGATGCCCCCAGCGGCACCATGGAGCAGACGGCGGACGGGGGCGGCCGCTTCACCAGCGCGACTCTCCGTCCGGTCGTTACGATCTCATCCGGCGATCCAGCACTCGCGCTCGAGCTGCACCACGAGGCGAGTTCGAAATGCGTCATCGCGAGCTCGGTGAACTTCCCGGTCGGTCACGAGCCGCGTATCGAATTCGCGATCCGCTAGACGCGCTTCGTGTCGCGGCGGAAGGTGAGTGCCGCCCCGACGCTGAAGATCACGAGCCAGGCGAGGAAGGCGACGATCTCGCCGGGTTCCACCCGGAGCGAGATGCCGTCGACCGCACGGACTTTGCCGAACGATTTGCTGAGCGATTCGGCATCGATGGCCGCGACCCGCGCGGGGGCCTGGACTGGTGTCGTCATGGCTCAAGCCTGCGCTATCGGCCGAGGTGATCGCTACCGGTCATGTCACCGATTGGGGATGACATTTGCCACTCGCGTAAGCTGGCGTGCAGCGCGCGGTCAGCTTTCCCATAGGCAATTCGGAAACACTGTCCCGACCACTGCCATGACACGAAAGCAGCACTGTGCATAAGAACTCCCTCACGAAGATCCTCGGCGCGGAAGGTAGCCCCGCGCGCGCAGCGAGTGCGCGACATTGCGGCGGCGCGCCTCCCGGTCGA
>JAZJYU010000178.1:8936-14856 GCA_040390225.1 Actinomycetota bacterium
GATCCTCGGCGCGGTGTTGCTCGCGGGGTCGCTCGTCGCCACCATGGCCGCCTGCACCTCGACGTCCACCTCGGCCGCCGGCTGCACGGTTACGAAGTCGGGATCGACCTCCGACAAGGTGAAGGTGAGCGGCAAGTTCGGTGCCACTCCCAAGGTCACATTCACCAAGGGCCTCAGCAGCAAGACCACCGAGCGCACGGTCATCGACAACGGCAAGGGCACCCCGGCAACGGATGGAGCCGCCCTGACCCTCAACTACTCGGTGTACAACGCGACCAGCGGAAAGCAGATCGATACGACCGGCTTCAGCAAGAGCGACGCCATTCCGCTCACGGTCGACACCTCCGTCATCACGGGGCTGTACAAAGCGGTCAAGTGCTCGACGGCAGGTTCGAGAATCGCCGCCGTCATCCCGCCTGCCGAAGCGTTCGGCACTTCGGGCCAGGAGAGCCTCGGCATCGGCGCCAAGGACTCGATCGTCTTCGTGATCGATGTCGATACGGTCAAACTGCCGGCCAAGACGAAGGTGCTGAGCACGCCATCGAGCATCTTCCCGAAGGTCACCTTCGACTCGAAGGGGGTCCCGACGATCGCCAAGCCGACCGGTGCGGCGCCGACCACCCTGCAGGTGGCCTACCTGAAGAAGGGCACAGGGGTCGCCGTCAAGAGCACGGACACAGTGACGCTCAACTACACCGGGATCATCTGGGCGACGGGCACCGTGTTCGATTCCAGCTGGAAGACCGGAACCCCGGCGTCGTTCGTTCCGTCGCAGGTCGTGCCGGGCTTCGGTAAGGCGCTGGTCGGACAGCCGGTCGGCTCGAAGATCATCGTGATCATTCCTCCGGCAGAGGGCTATGGATCGACCGGCCAGCCCTCAGCCGGCATCGGCGCAACCGATGACCTCGTCTTCGTGATCGACATCATCAGCCGCACGGCCGGATAGCCGTCATGAGGCGCGTCATCATTCTCGGCTCGACCGGGTCGATCGGCGTGCAGGCGCTCGACGTGATCGGTGCCAACCGCGAGTCCTTCCAGGTGGTCGGACTCGCGGCAGGCACCAATCGCGCCGTCGTCGAACAGCAGGCCCGGGACTTCGGGGTCGAGCACATCGCCATGGGCGCGGCCGAGGCGGAGCAGCTCGTGCGAACGGTGGGGGCGGATGTCGTACTCAACGGCATCACCGGCTCGGTGGGTCTCGGCCCGACCCTGGCCGCTCTGCGCTCCGGCGCGACGCTCGCCCTCGCGAACAAGGAGAGCCTGATCGTCGGCGGCGACCTGGTCACCGCGCTCGCCAAGCCGGGCCAGATCGTACCCGTCGACTCGGAGCACTCGGCAATCGCGCAGGCGCTGAGGTCGGGAACGCCCGGCGAGGTCCGCCGCCTCGTACTGACGGCATCCGGCGGTCCCTTCCGTGGGCGCAGGCGCGAGTCGCTCAGGCATGTCACTCCGGCCGACGCTCTCGCGCATCCGACCTGGGACATGGGACTCGTGGTCACCACGAACTCGTCGACCCTCGTGAACAAGGGGCTCGAGGTGATCGAGGCCCACCTGCTGTTCGACGTGCCGTACGAGCGCATCGACGTGACCGTGCATCCGCAGTCCATCGTGCATTCGATGGTCGAGTTCGTCGACGGCTCGACAATCGCGCAGTGCTCGCCGCCCGACATGCGGCTTCCGATCTCGCTGGGACTGGACTGGCCCCATCGGGTACCCGGCGTGGGCGTGCCTCTGGACTGGACCACGGCCAGCGAGTGGACGTTCGAGCCACTGGACTCCGTGGCCTTTCCCGCAGTCGGTCTCGCGAAGCGGGTAGGAATGGCCGGGGGAACGTATCCGGCCGTCTTCAACGCGGCGAACGAGCAGGCGGTCGCCGCCTTCCACGGTGGCGGCATCGGCTACCTCGACATCCTGGCGGTGGTGGAGCGGGTCATCGACCTGCACGAGCCGTTCGGGGGGCCGCTGACGCTCGACACGGTGCTCGACGCGGAGAATTGGGCACGAGGTGCTGCTGACGAGGTGATCACCCGCCTTCTGGGGTAGGGGCATCCAGCCGTTTCAAGGGCAGCACCGGTTAGCCTGTGCTGGTGGAAACGGTCCTGCTCTACATCGTCGGCGTGCTCGTGCTCGTGCTCGGCGTCGCGCTGTCGATCGGGCTGCACGAATTGGGCCACCTCATCCCCGCGAAGCTGTTCAAGGTGCGCGTCGGGCAGTACATGATCGGCTTCGGTCCCACCCTGTTCTCGACGAAGCGGGGTGAGACGGAGTACGGCGTCAAGGCGATCCCGCTCGGCGGCTACATCTCGATGGCAGGCATGTATCCTCCGGCGAAGGAGGGGGAGCGGCCGCTCACCTCCGGTACCGATGCGTTCCCGGCCGAACGCGAGTACGAGGCGGAGAGGTCGGGTCGCCGCCGGGACAACTTCATCTCCGCGATGGTGCAGGATGCGCGCACCGCCAGCGCCGACGCCATCCCGATCGGCGCCGAGGACAGGGTCTTCTACAAGCTGGCCATCTGGAAGCGCATCATCATCATGTTCGCCGGGCCGTTCATGAACATCGTGATCGCGACGATCCTGTTCGCGATCATCATCTCCGGCATCGGCGCCCAGGTTTCGACGACGACGGTCGCGACGGTCGCCCAGTGCGTTCTGCCCGCAGGTACGGCGTCGACGAGCTGCACCACGAGCGATCCGTCATCGCCGGCAGCGGCAGCGGGACTGAAGGCCGGCGACCGGGTACTGTCCATCGGCGACACAACGGTGACGAGCTGGAAGCAGGAGACGAGCGTCATCCGCGGGCTGTCGGGCAAGACGGTCCCGATCGTCGTGCAGCGGGATGGGAAGCGACTGACGCTTCAGACGACCATCATCAAGAACCCGAACTACGCGCTCGACAAGAACGGCACTATCAAACTCGACTCGGCCGGCAAGCCGATTCTCGTCGACGTGGGGTTCCTCGGCGTGACCTCCGCGCCCGGCTATCAGCCACAGCCCGCGTCGACCATCCTGCCGACTGTCGGCTCGACGATCGGAAAAGACTTCTCGATCATCGTCACGCTTCCGCAGAAACTGGTGCAGGTGGCGCAGGCCGCCTTCGGTTCGCAGGCACGTGACCCCAACGGACCGGTGGGCGTCGTCGGCGTCGGGCGTCTCGCGGGCGAGGCTGCGACTCTCGATGTGCCGGTCGTGAGCAGGATCTCGCTCCTGCTCAGCATCCTGGCGTCGCTGAATGTCGCGCTGTTCGCCTTCAACATGATCCCGCTGCTGCCGCTCGACGGCGGTCACATCATCGGGGCCGTCTGGGAGGGCCTGCGTAAGGCTTTCGCGAAGATCTTCCACCGAAAGGACCCGGGCTATGTCGACATCGCGAAGCTGGTGCCGCTCACGTACGTGGTCGTGTTCGTGCTGGGGGCGATGAGCCTTCTGCTCATCTACGCCGACATCGTGAAGCCCATCACTCTCCAGTAGGCACAGCCCACTCCCAGCCAATCGGCCTGTCGTTAACCTGCCGACCGTAGAATTACAGGCATGCCAGCGATCAATCTCGGGATGCCGTCCGCGCCGAACGTACTGGCGCCGCGCCGGAAGACGCGCCAGCTGCACGTCGGCAAGGTCGGGGTCGGCAGCGATTTCCCGGTGAGCGTGCAGTCGATGACCACGACCCAGACCACGAACATCAACGCGACACTGCAGCAGATCGCCGAGCTCACCGCGACCGGCTGCGATATCGTGCGGGTCGCGGTCCCGCATCAGGAAGATGCCGACGCGCTCAAGATCATCGCGGCGAAATCGCAGCTGCCGGTGATCGCGGACATCCACTTCCAGCCCCGCTACGTCTTCACCGCGATCGATGCCGGCGTCGGTGCCGTTCGCGTCAACCCCGGCAACATCCGCAAGTTCGACGACCAGGTGGGCGCCATCGCGAAGGCGGCGAAGGATGCCGGGGTCAGCATCCGCATCGGGGTCAATGCCGGATCCCTCGAGCCGAGCCTTCTGCAGAAGTACGGAAAGGCGACGCCGGAGGCCCTGGTGGAAAGCGCTGTCTGGGAGGCGAGCCTGTTCGAGGAGCACGACTTCCACGACTTCAAGATCTCGGTGAAGCACAACGACCCGGTCACTATGATCCGGGCATACCGCCTGCTCGCCGAGCGGGGCGACTGGCCTCTTCACCTCGGTGTGACCGAGGCCGGGCCGGAATTCCAGGGGACCATCAAGAGTGCGACCGCGTTCGCCGTGCTGCTCTCCGAAGGCATCGGCGACACCATCCGCGTCTCCCTGTCGGCCCCGCCGGTGCAGGAGGTGAAGGTCGGCCTCCAGATCCTCCAGTCGCTCGGCCTTCGCGAGCGCAAGCTCGAGATCGTGTCCTGTCCGAGCTGTGGGCGCGCCCAGGTGGATGTCTACCAGCTGGCAAACGATGTCACCGCCGGACTCGAGAAGATGACCGTTCCCCTCCGCGTTGCCGTCATGGGGTGCGTCGTCAACGGACCGGGCGAGGCCCGCGAGGCCGACCTGGGCGTCGCCAGCGGCAACGGCCGCGGCCAGATCTTCGTGAAGGGCGAGGTCATCAAGACCGTGCCTGAGTCCGAGATCGTCGCCACCCTCATCGAGGAGGCGAACCGGATCGCCGCCGAGATGCCGGCCGGCGCGACCGGTTCCCCTGTCGTCGTCACTGCATAGCGGCACCGTTAGGGTGGTCGGGTGGTAACTCGACTCTCCCAGCTCTTCGTCCGCACCCTTCGTGATGACCCCGCCGATGCCGAGGCGGAGAGCCACCGCCTGCTCGTGCGTGCCGGGTACATCCGTCGCCAGGCGCCGGGAATCTTCGCCTGGCTGCCGCTCGGCCTGCGGGTGAAGGCGAAGATCGAGTCGATCATCCGCGAGGAGATGACCAACGCCGGCGCGCAGGAGGTGCACTTCCCCGCGCTGCTCCCGCGCGAGCCATACGAGGTGACGGGCCGATGGGTCGAGTACGGCGACGGCATCTTCCGGCTCAAGGACCGCAAGGGGGCCGACTACCTGCTCGCGCCCACGCACGAGGAGGTTTTCACGCTTCTCGTGAAGGACCTCTACTCGAGCTACAAAGACCTGCCGCTGTCGATCTACCAGATCCAGGACAAGTACCGCGACGAGGCGAGGCCTCGCGCAGGCCTGCTGCGCGGTCGTGAGTTCACGATGAAGGACGCATACTCCTTCGACTACACGGATGCCGGCCTCGACATCTCCTACCAGGCGCAGCGCGATGCCTATGAGCGCATCTTCGCCCGCCTCGGCCTGGACTACGTGATCGTGCAGGCCGACGCCGGGGCCATGGGCGGCTCGCGCAGCGAGGAGTTCCTGCACCCCACCCCGATCGGGGAGGACACCTTCGTGCGCAGCGCCGGCGGTTACGCCGCCAACGTCGAGGCGTTCCACACGGACGCGCCCGCCGCGCGGTCGTATGAGAAGCTCACGCCGGCCGAGGTGCTCGACACCCCCGACACCCCGACCATTCAGACCCTGGTGGATGTGGCGAACGCCAAACACCCGCGCCCGGATGGGCGCGCCTGGACGGCGGCCGACACCCTGAAGAACATCGTTCTCACCCTCACCCATCTCGACGGCACGAAAGAACTCGTCGTCGTCGGGCTGCCCGGCGACCGCGAGGTCGACCTGAAGCGCGCGGAGGTCGCGTTCGCGCCCGCCGAGGTCGAGCCGGCCACTGCCGAGGAACTCGCGGCGAACAAGGGTCTCGTGAAGGGCTACATCGGCCCGTGGTCTGCCGCCGGTGCCGTTCTCGGCGCCGAGAGCAGCACGAAGATCCGGTACTTCACCGACCCCCGGGTCTCGGATGGGTCGGGCTGGATCACCGGTGCGAATGAGCATGGAAAGCACGTCTTCGGGTTGGTTGCCGGACGGGATTTCGTCTCGGACGGCACGGT
>JAZJYU010000179.1:0-35300 GCA_040390225.1 Actinomycetota bacterium
ACGACCACCGTGTACGGCACCTCGCTCTCGAACCCCGGGAGCATGGCGCGGCCGACGGTCGTCCAGCTGTAGAGCGTTCCGGTGGGCGTGATCGGCTGCCAGTCGAAAGCGGTTCCGGTGCAGTTCGGGCAGGCGAGCCGCGGTGGCCAGCTGCGCCTGCCGCAGCGCACGCAGACGGGAACGAGAAGCGCGTGGTCATGGGTGCCCGCCCAGAACGGAGCGAAGTCGGTGTACTCGACATCGGGCAGCGGGCGGCTCACGCGGCACCCTCCAGGATGGCCATCGACCCGTCGCCGAGAGTTCCCCAACCGGTGACCGCGGCGACTCGCGCCTCTGCGATCTGTCGTGCGCCCGCGTCACCGCGCAGTTGCCGGACCGCCTCGACGATGTGGTTCATGCCGGCGATGTGACCCTCGGAGAGGAGGCCGCCGTGCGTGTTGACCGGCAGGCTCCCTCCCAGGCCGATCGCCCCGCTCTCGACGAACGCCCCACCCTCGCCCCGCTCGCAGAACCCGGCCTCCTCGAGCTGCTGGATCACCTCGAAGGTGAAGCAGTCGTAGATCATGGCGACATCGACGTCCGACGGCCTGAGGCCGGCCATCGCGAACGCCTCGGGTGCCGCATGGGTCAGGCCGATCTCGAACCAGTCCTGCCGGTTGCTGATGTCGTCACCCGACGCGGGATGCCCCTCCGCGACTCCCGAGACCGTGACGGGCGCCCGACGAAGGTCCTTCGCCCGCTCCGGAGTGGTCAGGATGATCGCGGCGGAGCCGTCGGTCTCCAGACAGCAGTCGAACTTCTGGTACGGGTCGGAGATGAGTGGGGCGGAGTAGTAGTCATCGAGCGTGAGCGACTTGCCGTACGTCATCGCCAGGGGGTTGAGCTGCGCGTGCTCGCGCATGGTCAGCGCGACGGTCGCCAGCTGAGCCTTCGTCGTGCCGAACTCGTGCATGTGGCGCTGGGCGAGCATCGCGTACCACTGGGACGGGCGGGACCAGCCGTACGGATGCTCGAGCTGCGTGCGGAACTGCTGCCCCGGTACTCCGGAGTGCACGCGGAACACACTGCGGTTCGCGACCTGAGGTGTCGCGATGAACGTGAGCACGTAGTTCGCCTGTCCGGTGGTCAGCGCCATCGCCGCCATCTTGAGCGATGCGACGGCCGTCGCGCCGCCGAGCGGCTGGAAGGCCACCGTGCGGAGACGTTCGAGACCGAACGCCGCCGAGATCTCCTCCGAGGTCACACCCGGCACGTATGGCAGGATGCAGTCGATCAGCGCCGGGTCGAGTCCTGCGTCGGCGATCGCCGATCCGATCGACTCGGCGGCCAGGGACTGGGCGCTCCGCCCGCTGCCCCTCCAACTGCTCGTCATGCCGACGCCGACGATGACAGCGGCGCCCCCGATGCTCCCGGTCGCGCGGTTGCCTCCGGTCATCAGGCCTCCTCGACACCGATCATCGCGGCATCCACCAGTAGCACGCCCTCACCCTCCGGTAGCACGAGCACCGGGTTCAGGTCGATCTCGGCGATCGTATCCTTCCACGCCACGGCGTTGACCGAGAGTCGTGAGACGGTCTCGGCGAGCGCGCCGATGTCGGCGCGGGCCTGTCCCCTGGCACCGTCGAGCACGCCGGCGAGTCCGAGTTCGGAGATCATTGCTCGCGCCTCGTCGACACCGACCGGGGCGAGGCGGATCGCCACGTCACCGAGCAGTTCCGCGTAGATTCCGCCCAGCCCGACCATCACGACCGGTCCGAACGTGGGGTCGACCTTGCTACCAACGATCACTTCGACGCCCGTGGGGGCCATCGCCTGAATGAGCGCGCGCGGCGGCTGGCCGAGCGACGCCGCGACCGCCGCGACCGAGTCGTATGCCGCACCGACGGCATCCGCGCCGACCAGACCGAGGTGCACCCCGCCGACGTCGCTCTTGTGCACGAGGTCATCGACCGAGAGCTTGAGCGCGATCGGTACCCCGAGTTCCGCGGCCGCCTCGATTGCGGACTCGCGACTGTCCGCGCGCGCCCACGGCACGAGCGGGAAACCGGCCGCGTCCAGCAGCGCGAACGCCGCGGCGTCGCTGTGCGCGGCCCCGGCATCCGCCGATGTGGTCGATGGCGCGACGGCGTCGGGTACCGCCTGCGCGGATCGCCTGCCGTACCAGGCGGCGGCGGACAGCACCTTGGCGGCGCGATAGGGGCTCGTCACGTAAGGGATCGCCAGCGATCCGACCTGGTTGCGCAGGGTCGGGTCGGGCAACCAGTGGGTGAACCCGAGCAGCGGAAGAGTCGTGCGCGAGGCCAGGCCCGCGATCTTCTCCGCGTCGACATTGTCGAGCAGAGGCATGAGAACGACGATCGCGTCGTAAGCGCCTGACCTGGTCAGCGCTTCGATGACGGAGCCGAACGCGTCGACCGAGATTCCGGAGGCCGTCAGGTCGACCGGGTTGACCACCGACCCGAAGTCGGGGACCATCGCCTTCAGCTCGTCGCGAAGAGACTCCGGTGTCGCGGCGAGTTCGAGGCCCTCGTGTTCCAGGCTGTCCGCGAGCCAGGCCCCGCCGCCGCCGGACTGAGTGACGACCGCGACCCGGTTTCCGCGCGGGATGCGGCCGCGCACCAGAAACGACGCCAGGTCGAAGAGTTCCTCGATGTCGTCCACGCGGATGATGCCGGCCATCCTGAAGGCCTCGTCATAGACGCTGTCGGCACCGGCCAGTGATCCGGTGTGCGAGCGAACCGCTCGGCCTCCGGCCTCCGAACGGCCGATCTTGGCGACGACGATGGGTTTGCCCAGTTCGGCGGCGCGGCGCCCGATCGGGATGAGTCGATCGGCGTCGCGGATGGTCTCGGCATAGACCGCGATGACCGTGGTGGACGGATCCTCCACGATGGTCTCGAGAAAATCGACGAGCGTGAGGTCGGCCTCGTTACCGGTCGCGACGAAGGTGCTGATGCCGAGTCCGGCCTCGGTCGCCCGGTTGATCAGCGAGAGGCCCATGCCGCCGCTCTGGCTCACGATGGCGAGCGATCCGGCCCGCGGCTTCGAGCGTCCGGGCACGCCGATCCCGAAGCCGGCCGCGATGCCCTCGGTCGCGTTCAGCATGCCGAGGGTGTTCGGGCCGAGCAGCCGCACGCCCGCCCTGCGGCCGGCGTCGATGAGCTCCTGCTGCATCTTCGGGCCGTCGCCGCCGACCTCTCCGAAGCCGGAGGTGAGAACGATGGCGAATGGGATGCCGGCGGCGCCGCAGTCCTCGATCACCTCAGCGACCCGGGGGGCCGAGACGGCGATGACCGCGAGGTCGGTTCCCGCCGGAACATCGCGAACCGAGGCGTATGCCCTGCGGCCCGCGACCTCCTCGTACCGCGGGTGTACCGGGTAGACATCGCCGGTGAATCCGTAACCGTCGAGAACGCCGATGGCCTTGTAGCCGAGACTGTTCGGGTCGGTGGAGGCCCCGACCACGGCGATGGAGCGGGGCGAGAGCATGCGGTCGAAGGAGATGGTCATGAGCTGGTGTCCTCGTCATCGGGGGTGGGAGCTGCAAAGCTGGGGATGGTTCCCCATCCGGAACGCGTGGTGAAGGTCACTTCTACGGGCATCCCGATGAAGAGCGAGTCGTGGTCGATGCCGACGAAGTCTGCGAAGACCCGAAGCCCAGGCTGTTCCGGCAGCGCGATCCAGCCGACGGCATAGGGTGCTTCATCATCGAACCCGGGCACGAAGGAACGGTGAACGACCGTGAAAGTGTCGATCGTGCCGCGGCCGCTCACCGCCTCGAAGTGCAGTGAGGTGGACCCGCAGGCCGGGCATCGGCTTTCCGGAAAGTGCTGCCAGAGCCGGCAGAAGTCGCAGCGCTGAACGGTGAGTCTGCCCTCGCGGGCGGCCTCCCAGTATGGCTGGGAGATGGCGGAGAAGGCCGGGATCGGTTTCGCCGCCATCACGCATCCTGCCTGGCGAGGAGCGCCGCGCTGCCGAAGCTGCCGCTGAAGCCGGTGCAGAGGGCGACCGAGGCATCCGACACCTGGCGCTCGCCCGCTTCGTGGCGCAGTTGCACCACCGCCTCGACCACGTTGTTCAGCCCGTGGATGTAGCCCTCTGAGAGGAGCCCGCCGTTGGTGTTGACCGGCAGCGAGCCGGTGTACGCACCCTCACCGGAGCGCATGAACGCGCCGGCCTCACCGCGAGCCGCGAAGCCGAAGTCTTCCAGCTGGCGCAGCACCACCCAGGTGTACGCGTCGTAGAGCTGGGCCAGGTCGACGTTCCGGGCGGTCATGCCGGATGCCGCCCAGAGCCGGCCGGCGAGGTACTGCGAGAACAGTGCCGACAGGTCGGCAGCCCGATCCTGCGCAGTCGCGCCGGGACCCCCACCGCGCACGACGCCCCTGATGGCCACGCCCGGCCGTGACGACCCGGCCGCGCGCTCGGCCGTTGTGATGACCAGGGCGCATGCGGCGTCGGTCTCCTGACAGCAATCGAGCCGCCGGATCGGTGTGGCGACGAACGGGCTTGCAAGGTAGTCCTCGAACGACATCGGGTCGCGCATGAGCGCGCGCTCGTTGAGCCGGGCGTGTGCACGGAACTGCATCGCGACTGCCGCGAGGTCCCGCTCGTCCATGCCGCGATCGTGCAGGTAGCGCTGGGCGGCCAGGGCGAACAGCTGGGCGGGCCCGGCCAGGCCGTACTGCCGGTAGAACTCCGCGTCTTCCGACCAGCCGACATCCGACTGCCCCATGCGCTTGCCCGATCGCCCGTTCAGCGCACGGTAGACCACGACCACCTCGGCCTGGCCGGAGGTGATGAGCATCGCGGCATTGCCGAGGATCGACGCGGCGTGCTGTCCGCCGCCGTAGTAGTCCGTCATCCAGCCCAGGTTCTCCATGCCGAGGATGCGCGCCAGGGCGATGCTGGAGACGGAATCGTTCACGTGGTAGTCGATGATCGCGTCCACGTCGTGGATGCCGAGACCGGAGTCATCGAGCGCGGCGAGCACCGCGTCTGCGGCGAGATCGCCGACGGGTACTCCCGAGTCGCGGGTGATCGCCGTGCTGCCAACGCCGATGATGGAAGCGCCTTGCGGAAAGATCAACTGAGGGTCCTGTACTTCCCCTGAAAGAACAGCAGCGGCGCGGCGTCGCGCGCGTGCAGGTCGTGCACCTTACCCACCACGATGTCATGATCCCCGCCGTCGTGCACCGCCTCGATCGTGCAGTCGATCCACGCGAGCACGTCGTCGAGGATCGGGGAACCGTTCAGGCTGCTGCTCCAGGTGGCCGAACTGAACTTGTCGGTGCCGCTCGCGGCGAAGGCGCGGCAGAGCGCCTCCTGCCCCTCTTCGAGCACGTTGACCGCGAAGTGCCCGGCTTCGCGGATGCGCGGCCACGATGTCGAGGACTTGCCGACGCAGAAGACGATGAGCGCCGGATCGAGCGACAGCGCCTGGAACGACTGGCAGGTGAACCCCGCCGGGCCGTTCTCGTCGTGCGAGGTGATGATCGTCACTCCGGTCGCGTAGTGCCCGAGGACAGCACGCATCAGGGTCTGGTCGGACACGGGGGTGAACTGTGCGAGCATGCGCGCCTCCTCGGCCATCACGGTCTCCATTCGATTCGTTCGATTCGCCGTCAGCCGCTGACCGCGGTGAGGTAGCGGGTGACGCCCGCCTTCAGCTGGCCTTTGGCCACCTTGCCGCCCGAGGCACGGGGAAGCTGGTCGAGCACGACGAGGTGCTCCGGCAGGTCGGACTTGGAGGTCCCCGAGCCCAGTAAATAGGCCTGGAGTTCGTCGAGCCCAAGGCTGTGCCCGCTCTTGAGCTCGACGAAGACACAGACGCGCTCGCCGAACACGTCGTCCGGCGCCGCGACGGCGGCGGCCAGCGCCACCGAGGGATGGGTGGAGACTTCGCTCTCCACCTTGACCGCGCTGATGTTCTTACCGCCGCGGATGATGATGTCGGACGTGCGACCGGTCACCGTCAGGTAGCCATCGGCGTCGATCGTCACGATGTCGCCCATCAGCATCCAGCCGTCCGCGGTGAACAACTGGTCGTTCGCCGCGTCGTCGTCGAGGTAGCCGAGGCAGAGCGCCGGTCCGCGCCCGCCGGGCTGTCCGGTGCCGCCGGGTGTGACATCCTTCGGCCCGTCGAAGAGGCGCACGTTCATCTCGGGAACGACGCGGCCCGCGGTGGTCACCCGCTGCTCGAAGCTGTCGCGCAGAGTGGTACCGGTGAGCAACCCCGTCTCGTTCGAGCCGAAGAACTGCAGCACCGTCGCCCCGGTCTGCTCCTCGAAGGCGCGGGCGCGGTTGGTCGGCACGGCCTCGCCGCCGGTGAAGATAACCCGGAGGGTTTCGAGCGAGCGAATGCCCATCTCCGGGCTGTTCAGCATCATGATGAACTGCGTGCTCACGGCGCCGAGCATCGTGACGCCGTGCCGCTCGATCAGCTGAATGGTCTCGTCCGCGCTGAACCGCTCGCGGACCACGCACGGTGCGCCCAGTATCGCCGGCGTGAAGTGTGCGGTCCATAGGCCGAAGCCGAAGGGCGCGGGAACCGCACCGAAGAACACGTCGTCGCCGGTGAGGTCGGCGTGCTGCGCGGCCTTCTGGTGGAAATAGAACCAGCGATGCTGGTTGTGCATGACGCACTTGGGCATGCCGGTCGTTCCTGAGGTCGAATTGAGCATGAAGAGGTCGTCCGGCCCCATCGCGTCGGCGGGGTCGAGCAGGATGCCGGTGGAGTCGAACGGCTCGCCATTGACGAGCATGGGAGCGTCGGGATCGGCGTCGAACATCGGCACGACGATGTGGGTGCCGAGCTCGACTCCCTCGGAGCGCAGCGTCGCGACGAGATCGGCCATGTCCTGGTCGCGGTGCCGGTCGAGGGTCAGCAGCGAGGTTGCGCCGGTCTTGCCGAGCAGGTAGCGAAGCTCGCCCTCGCCGGCGCGCGCGCCGATGCCGACGATCGTGATTCCGGCCTTCTCTGCCGCGACGAACGCGATGTGCACGGTGGCACTGTCGGGGAGCCAGACCGCCATCCGGTCGCCGGGCTTGATCCCCGCAGCAACCAGCACCTTCGCCAGCGCGGTGGACAGCGCGTCGTAGGCCGACCAGGTGGTGGCGCCGTGGTCGCCATAGAACGCGACGGAGTCGCCCCTGTTCGCGGCATGCTCCGCGATCACCTGAGCAAGCGTGCGATTCTCCCACCACCCGGCGTCGAGGTAGCTCTTCGCACGGTCGGAGGAGGTGAGGTTGCGGAAGTGGTCGCTGCTGACCTGGGGGACGAACCGTGACATCTATCAGACCTTTCGATGCTCACCGACGTTGATGCTCACCTGCGTGGTGGGGAGCCCTCATTGGCTCCGGATGCTCGCTCCGGACTGGTTTTGACTCTATCGTCTCATTGATAGCAATGTTACGCTAGCGGTAATTCACACTGCTCGATGGCGCGTATGGAAGGTGCACTATGGCGACGACGACTCCTCAGGTCGCGATCCGGAAACTCGAGGAACGACGGGAAGGGAAGGGTTCGCCCGTCGTATTCCTGCACGGAATGAACGGCCTGCTGTTCACAGAGCCCTTCATCGAACAGCTCGCGAAGTCGCACGAGGTGATCATCCCGATCGCTCCCGGCTGGGGCGAGCAGGCCCTGGATCCCGCCTATCGCTCGCTGGACGATATCGCCTATGCCTGCCTGGACCTGCTCGATTCGATCGGAGGACAGGTGCCGGTGATCGGCAGCTCCATCGGGGCCTGGCTCGCAGCCGAGGTCGCGACGAAGTCGTGCGAACACATCCAGTCGCTGGTGCTGGTCTCGCCGGTCGGTGTCCGAACCGGCGAGCCGACCGAACGGATGTACGTTGACCTCTACGGCGCAGCACCGGAGACGGTCTCCGCGGCGATGTATGGCGAGACGGCGAAAGCGCCTGACCGCACCGCGCTCAGCGACGCGCAGTTCCTCGAGCTCGCCCGCGCCGAAGAGGCGACCGCGTACTTCGGCTGGGAGCCGTACATGCACAACCCCTCCCTGCTCGGGCGCCTGCATCGCATCTGTGTTCCGACGCTGCTGGTCACTGGCGAGCGCGACGGTTTCGTGCTGCGTGAAAACCATGCCGGCCTGTTCGAGGAGCGCCTTCCGAAAGCAGCGGCGCCGGTGGTCATCCCCGGCGCCGGTCACCGGGTGGAGGAAACCGCACCGTCCGAGCTCGCGGCGGCGATCGACGCATTCCTCGGAACCGTCGCCTGACGGCCGGCCGCAGACGACAACGCTGACAAGACAACGGAGGACAACATGTTTCGCGCCTGGACGTTCACAGAGATGCCATACCCGTACCTGCCGCCGGAGGCCGACTACGAGTCGCTGCGCGTCACGCTGCCGAGTTCGGTCTACGACCCCGAACTGGGATTCCAGCTCTATCAGAAGTATTTCGACATCTACGCGGCCGCCGACGAGCTCGGCCTCGACATCATGGTCAACGAGCACCACGCCACGGCCACCTGCGTGGCGCCGGCCGTGCCGCTCGCGCTCTCGGCACTCGCCCGGGACACCACCAACGCCCGCCTGCTCGCGCTCGGCAACCCGCTCGCGAACCGCAACACCCCGGTGCGCATCGCCGAGGAGATGGCTGTCATCGACGTCATGTCGCAGGGCAGGCTCGAGGTCGGCTTCGTGCGCGGTGTGCCATATGAGATCTCCGCCGGCAACGTGAACCCGGTCGGGATGAAGGAACGCTTCTGGGAGAGCGCCGACCTGATCGTGAAGGCGTGGACGACGCACGACGGTCCGTTCAACTGGGAGGGCCGCTACTACAACCACCGCCAGGTCAATGTCTGGCCGCGCGTGTACCAGGACCCGACGCCGCCGATCTGGATTCCGACGCAGAGTACGGGCACCGTCAAAGAGGCCGCCGAGCGACAGTTCAAGCTCGGCACGATTCTCGCCGGCACCGATGGCGCACTCAAGATGTTCGACACCTACCGCGACCGCACGGCCGAGCTCGGCTTCGAGCCCGCGCCCCGTGAGAACCTCGGCTACGTCGCCCTCGTGTTCGTCGGCGAGACCGACGACGAGGGCTTCGCCGGTGCTCGCCGGCTGCGCTGGTATCTCGAGAACAACAAGGTCGCGCCCCAGTTCATGGATGTCCCCGGCTATCTGGAGGGCGGCATCCGCGCGCGCATGCTGAAGTCCGAGGCGCTCGGGACCCCGATCACGAGCCCGATCGAGCACCTCATCAGCGCACCGCTCCAGGAGCTGCTGGATGGCGGGTACATCTTCGCCGGCAGCCCGGACACGGTCTACAACCAGCTCAAGTCGTTCTACGATCACGTCGGAGGCTTCGGCAATTTCATAATGATGGTGCAGACCGGCACGATGGGGTACGAGATGGTGCAGAAGAGCATGGAGTTGTTCAGCACCGAGGTGCTGCCGCGGTTCCGGTCAGAGGTGTTCGAGGCTGACACCGAGGGCTACCAATCTGGTGCTCGCAAACAATCCGTCAGCGCGTAAGGGCCGGCACCAGCTCAGAGCGTCCCGAGGGAAACAGGCGGCCGATGACGACCGAACGCAGGATGACCGTGGTCTCCGACGTGAGGGTGCCGATGCGCGATGGCGTCGGCCTCGCGACCGACCTGTACCTTCCGGATGACGGCCGGCGCCATCCGTGCCTGATTCAGCGCACCCCGTACGACAAGAACCAGCCGGGCATCGTGAATGGCGCGCTGGATGTCGCGTCGGCGGTTCGCCGTGGCTACGCCGTGGTCGTGCAGGACTGCCGCGGCCGGTTCGCATCGGAGGGAGCGTTCGTGCCGTTCGCGTCGGAGGGAGCGGACGGCGCCGACACGATCGCCTGGGCCGCCGGCCAGGACTGGTGCGATGGGGTGGTCGGAACCTTCGGCCGGTCGTACTCGGGATACGCGCAGTGGCAGGCGGCGCTGCACGAGCCGCCGGCTCTGAAGGCGATGGCGCCGATGTTCTCGGGAACCGACCCGGCCTCGGACTGGTTCGCGAGCGAGACCGTCTTCGAGTGGGGGTTCGCCATGATGTGGGGGTTCCGCCAGCTCGCCCCCGACCTGCTTGCCCGCGCGGCCTGGCCGGTGTCACGCGATGACTACCTCGCCCTGGTCGCCGGCTTCGACGCGGTGCTGACGGAGCAGGGCCCAGACTCGACCGTTGGCATCGATGCCGTCGCGCCCTTTCTCGCCGGCTGGATGGGGCGCAACCAGCCCTCGACCGGTTCGGCACCCGGGGGGCGGCAGGTGACGGTGCCCTCGATGCTCGTCGGCGGGTGGTTCGATATCTTTCTGCGCGGCACCCTGTCCGCCTGGGCATCCGGTGAGCGGGTCGGCACCGACCAGGCGCTTCTCGTCGGGCCGTGGCCGCACGGTGGGCCGATGAGCGGCACCTACCCCGAGGCCGGTTTCGGGCCGATGGCGAGTTCGGACGCGATCGGCCTGTCCGGCAGGCAGCTCGACTGGTTCGACCGCTGGCTGCGTGGGATCGAGCCGAGCGCACCGGCTCCGCGGGTGACCTGGTTTCACACGGGCGAGAACGCCTGGCGTACCGCCGACCGGTGGCCGCCCGTTCACCGGGAGTTGCGTTACGCCCTGGGCAGCGGCCGGTTGACGGCCTGGGAGGACGCCGCCGACGGCGAACTCACGCTCTCGTTCGACGAGAACACGCCGGTGCCGACGATCGGCGGCCAGACCTTTCTTCCCGGGCTCGAGGTCGCGGCGAACGCCGGTCCGCGCGACCAGGGCGAGCTGATCGGTCGTGCCGATGTGGGGTGCTTCCGCGGCGACGAACTCACCGCTCCCGTCGACGTGATCGGCGAGGTCGTCGTGAACGCGCGAATCCGATCGGAGCTCGCGGCGGTTTCGCTCATGGCGAGACTCGTCGAAGAGCTGCCGGGTGGCGAGCACATGCTCGTGTGCGAGGGGGCGGGGCGCAGCGACGCCCACGGGACGGTGAGGGTCGCGCTCGGTACTGCGAGCATCCGGTTCGCGGCGGGAAGCCGGATCACGCTTCTGCTCAGCTGCACCAGCTCGCCGCGGTTCCGCCGCTGGGTGACGGCCCAGCCGCCGGCGGCACCGCGAGCGGGGGAGATCACGGTACTGACCGGCACCGGATCGTTCCTCACGCTCCCGATCGCCGAATGACCGCAGCATCCACAACCGGGAGGTAGACCAGGAATGATCGTCGTCGTCGGGCTTGGAAACATCGGCGGTGCCATCGCGCACCGTCTCGTCGATTGCGGCCAGCAGGTGGTCGCGGTGGAGATCGACGAGGATCGCTGCAGTCGGTGGCGATCCGACACCGGGATGACCGCGGTGCACACGCTCGCCGACGTCGACTGGACGACGATCGAACGGGTCGTGGTGCTGGTGCGCCTCACCGAGCAGGTCGATTCGGTGCTCGCCGAGCTCGCGGCCGCCGACCATGCCGAAGGGCTTCCGGTGTACGTCATGTCGACGCTCGAGCTCGCATACGCCCGCTCGCTCGGCGACCTCGCGGTCGAGGGCGTGCGGGTGGTCGAGACGCCGGTCTCAGGCGGCCAGGTGGCCGCGCGCGAGGGAACGCTCACGATGATGATCGCGGGCGACGGTCCCGACGACGAGGCCTTCCTGCTCTCAACGCTCGCCTCGAATGTCGTGCACTTCGCGCGCTACGGTGAGCCGACGCTGGTGAAACTGTTCAACAACGTCATGTGCGCGTACAACGCGCTGTCGATGGC
The DNA here is from genome assembly GCA_040390225.1 of Actinomycetota bacterium. GTDB lineage: Bacteria > Actinomycetota > Actinomycetes > Actinomycetales > Microbacteriaceae > Lacisediminihabitans. The sequence continues at coordinate 11,727 of JAZJYU010000179.1, forward strand.
AGAGATGCTGGTGCTCGCCGACCGGCAGGGTGTGGATGCCGGCCGCCTGCGCGAGGTGCTCCTCACCTCATCGGGCGGCAGCTGGGTGACCGGCGGGTTCGTCGACCTCGTCGACGACCTCCTCGTGAAGGATGTCGCGTTGTTCGAGCATTCGGTCGGTGCGCTGCCCGCGCTCGAGATCGGTGCGGGCGCAGACCTGGAAGCCCGGCTGGTGCTCGCCCGGAAGCTGCTCACCGCATGACAGACGGACGTTCCGTGCGCGTTCGGCTGAGCTACGCGGACTGCGATCCCGCCGGCATCATCTATTACGGCGCGTGGTTCCCGATCATGGAACGGCTGCTGCTGGACTGGTTCTTTCGCGGCGGGTTTCGCTTCGACACGATCCTCGCCGAACTCGGCGCCGCGCCCGTGACCCGCTCGACCAGCTGCGACTATCTTGCGCCAGCACGGGTCTACGACGAGGTCGAAGTCGCGCTCGCCGTTGAGAGCATCGGCGCGTCGTCGTACCGGCTGGGGTTCGTGATGACCCGGGTCGGCGACTTGAGACTGCTCGCGCGCGCCAGCATCTCCTGCGTCTATGTCGCAGACGGTCGTGCGGTCGCGCTGCCCGCCGCGGTGAGAAGCTACCTGGAGACAGCCCTCGTCTGATGGCCGGTCAGGCCCGGCGGCCGGGGTTGCGCGAGTCATGCAGCGGCGCGCGCACGTCCGACGCCTGCACCGTGCGGGAGACATCCACGTCGCCCGAGTAGAACCGGCTGGGGTCGAAATGATCCTCGGCAAGGCGGGAGACCCGGTCCACCTCGCCCGCGGCGATGAGCGCGGTGAGTTCCTCGTGCACCGAGAGTCCCCGCCGGCGATAGTCGAGGTCGGGGAACGTGCCCTCCCGGGTATTGCTCTCCGCCCACTCGCGCACGTGCGATAGCCAGACCGTCTCGAGCGCACCGACGACGAGCTTCATCGTCTCGCTGCCCGACAGCGACACCAGCAGTTCATGGAACCGGGCGGTGTCGGTCACGTACTTCAGCGTGTCCCCGATGTGTTCGGCGGCATCGAGGTTGCACCGCGCGAGTTGCGGTATCACCTCGCTGGCCCGATCCTCCCGAGCGGCGCACAGCCCGGCGCAGACCCCTTCGAGCTGCTTCAGCGCGGCCGCGACGTCGGCGATCGGAACCGACCTCGACTGCAGGACGAGGGCGAGCATGTACGCGGCGTGCCGGGGTTCGGGGCGATGGACGAAGGAACCGCCGAGGTTGCCGCGGCGAACCGTGATGAGACCCTCGGATTCCAGCATCCTGAGAGCCTCGCGCAACGACGGCTTGCTGATCGAGAACTCGGCGAGAAGGCTGTCCTGGCTCGGTAGCAGCTCGTCGAATTCGCCGGACAGGATTCGTTCGCGGAGGATGTCGGCGATCAGATCGGAGACCTTCGGCTGGCTGATTCGCCTGCGGGTGCTCCCGGTCTCTGTCACATTCAACCTAATCATTGATAGGTAGGACGGCGCAAGCTGCCGGCCTCGCCCGAAGAGTTGACCAAGCGCTTGTTCAAGTCATACCATCGAGCAAGAGGATTGTCGGGAGGACGACGCATGCTCGACGCTGAAGTCGGGGCGCTGCTGGATGTTCTGAACAGCGGGTTTCCCAGTTCCATTCACACCATGACAGCGGCCGAAGCCCAGGCTGTTGACCGTTCCCGGCGACGCGAGACCGACAACATCGACGATGTGAAGAGCGCCGACGACGTTCGGATCGACACGGCCACAGGTCCCGTCCGGGTGCGCGTCTACCAGCCGCACGCGGTCTCCGGCAGCATTCTTCCGGTGGTGGTCTTCTTCCACGGCGGTGGTTTCGTGCTGTGCAGCATCGAGACCCACGACGGGTTCTGCCGGCGGATGTCGAAGGCTCTCGAAGCCGTCGTGGTCTCCGTCGACTACCGCCTGGCACCCGGGCACATCGCCCCGGCCGCCGCTGAGGACGCGTACGCGGCACTGCTCTGGACGGTGTCGGAACACGAGGAGCTCTCGATCGACCCCGGTCGCGTCATCGTCGCCGGAGACAGCGCCGGTGGCAACCTGGCCGCGGTGGTCAGCATCATGGCGCGCGAACGCGGCGGCCCGGCCATCGCCCAGCAGGTGCTCATCTACCCCATGCTCGACCCCTCGACCCACCGCGAGAGCTACGGCGAGTTCGGCCACGGCTACTACAACACGATCGAGGCGATGGAATGGTACTGGGCCAACTATCTCGGTGGGGATCGTCTGCCCGATCCCGTCTGGCTCGCCGCGCCGATGCGTGACGTCGATCATCGGGGACTCCCGCCGGCGATCGTCGTCACAGCTGGTGCGGATCCGCTCTCGAGCGAGGGGCGGGAGTACGCCGGAATGCTGAAGGCCGCCGGCGTGCCCGTGCTGCACAGGCACTATCCCGGCCTGTTCCACGGGTTCCTCACGATGCATCCCTTCGGGCCGGGCGCTTCCGCGCGCGACCTGCTGTGGCGAGACATCCTGTCGCGGAGCGCAACCATCAAGAAGGAGAACGCATGATGTCCGCCCCCCGCACGGAGGTTCGCGACCTGGTGGTCATCGGCGCCGGCTTCGCCGGAATGTATGCGATTCACCGCGCCGCGGCAGCCGGCATCGACGTTCAGGGGATCGAGGCAGGGTCGGGGGTGGGCGGCACCTGGTACTGGAACAAATATCCTGGCGCCCGATGCGACGTCGAGAGCGTCGACTACTCGTATTCCTATGACGACGCACTGCAGCGCGAATGGGTCTGGACCGAGAAGTACGCGACTCAGCCCGAGATCCTGCGCTACGCCGGACATGTCGCGGCGCGTTTCGGGCTGAACGACCGCATTCGTTTCAATGAGCGGGTGCAGAGCGCGATCTTCGACGAGGAATCATCGCTGTGGATCATCAGCACCGATGTCGGCGATCCGATCCGCGCGCGTTTCGTGATCTTCGCCTCAGGCAGCCTGTCGATCCCCATCCGGCCCGAGTTCCCCGGTGTCGACAGCTTCGCGGGCGACGTCTACTTCACCGCACAGTGGCCTGATGATGACGTCTCGTTCGAGGGCAAGCGCGTCGGGGTCGTCGGCACCGGCTCGTCCGGCATCCAGGTGATCCCGATGATCGCGCAGGTCGCCGAGGCGGTGACCGTCTTTCAGCGCACCGCCAATTACAGCATCCCCGCGGTCAACCGGCCGCTCGGCGACGTCGAGCAGCGCGAGATCCGGGCCGACTACGCCGGACGCCGGGCGCGCACCCGTGTCGGGCTGGCCGGCAGCGGTATCCCCACCTACGAGGGCGATCCGCTCCGGCTCGGCGAGAACGAGCAGCGCGAGGTGCTCGAAGAGCATTGGACCCAGGGCGGCGTGTACTTCGCTCGTACGTTCGCAGGTCAGATGACCGATCTCGACGTCAACCGGGTGGTGAGCGAGTTCGTACACTCGAAGATCCGCGAGATCGTGAAGGATCCGCAGACCGCGGAGGACCTGATTCCCACCGATCACCCGATCGGATCGAAGCGCATCTGCAGCGATTCCGGCTACTACGAGACCTACAACCGCGGGAACGTGCACTTGGTCAACCTGCGCCGGGAACCGATCGAGGAGGTCACGCCGACCGGCGTGCGCACCCCTGCGGCGTTCTACGACATCGACGTGATGGTCTACGCGACCGGATTCGACGCCATGACCGGCGCGCTGACCCGCATTGACATCGAGGGCCGCGACGGCCTGCGGTTCGCCGATGCCTGGGGCGATGGTCCGGTGACCTACCTCGGCATGAGCGTGCCGGGATTCCCCAACCTGTTCGTCGTGAACGGCCCTGGCAGCCCCTCCGTGCTCAGCAACATGATCCTCGGCGCCGAGCAGCAGGTGGAATGGATCGTGGACCTCGTCGCGACCTGCCTGGCGGGCGCGACGGCGCAGGTCGAACCGCGCGAGGACTCGGCCCTCAAGTGGACGGACCATGTCGACGAGGTCGCTCATACCACCCTCTACCCGATGGCGAACTCCTGGTACATGGGGGCGAACGTCACGGGCAAGAAGCAGGTCTTCATGCCATACGTCGGAGGCCTCGGCGAATTCACGCGGATCTGCGAAGAGGTCGTGAGCGACCACTACGAGGGTTTCGTGTTCACCTCCCTGTAGCACCAACCGGATCGGATCGAACTGATGCACGCACCATTCATCACTATGGAGAACAAGGTCGTTCTCATCACCGGCGCGGCCAAAGGGCAGGGCGCCGAGGAGGCCGAGCTGCTCGCCGAGCTGGGAGCGACCGTGGTGCTCACCGACCTCGATGTCGCCGCGGGGGAGCAGCGCGCGAGCACCATCGGTGGGAACGCATCCTTCGCCGCTCTCGACGTGAGCGACGGAGATGCGTGGGCGCGAGTCGTCGCTGATGTCGTCAAGGTGCATGGCCGCATCGACGTGCTGGTGAACAACGCCGGCATCTGGCGGGCTGATCCGCTGGAGTCATGGACGGACTCCGATCTTCGCCGGCTGCTCGAGGTCAACCTGCTCGGGCCCATCCTCGGCATGCGCACGGTCGTGGGCGTGATGCCCGAGAGCGGCGGATCGATCGTCAACATCGCGTCCACCGCCGGAATCGGCGGCATCCGCAATGCGGTCGCGTACTCGTCGGCCAAGTTCGGCCTGCGCGGCGCGACCCGGTCCGCGGCTATCGAGTTCGGAGCGCGCGGCATCCGCGTGAACTGCGTCTGCCCCGGTGCGGTCGACACCACGATGATCGACGCCGCCCACCAGGACTTCTCGCACATCCCGTTGCAGCGCGCCGGACGGGTGGATGAGATCGCCAAGCTGGTCGCCTACCTCAGCAGTGACGCCAGCAGCTACTGCACCGGCGCCGAGTTCGTCATCGACGGCGGATCGAAGGCCTGAGCGGACCCTCCCGGACTATTCGACCGGAACGTTCTGCCCCAGGTAGGCGTCGAGAAGCGAGCCGCGGTCGAGCATCTCGCTCGTCGGTCCCTGCATCACGATCGAGCCCGCCGAAAGCACGTAGGCCCGGCTCGCGATGTCCAGGGCGACATGCGTGTTCTGCTCGACGAGCAGCACCGAGGTCGTTCCCTTGATCCGGCGAAGCGCGTCGGACACGACGCCGACGTTCTTCGGTGAGAGGCCGAGGCTCGGCTCGTCGAGCATGAGGAGCTTCGGCGACGCGACCAGCGCCCGCCCGATGGCGACCATCTGCTGCTCGCCGCCGGACAGCGACCAGGCGCGGGTGGAGCGGAGCGCCGTGAGGGCGGGGAAGATGTCGTAGACATCGTCGATGGAGTAGATGGCGTTGCGCTTCATCCGCGCGGTCACCGCCACCTGCAGGTTCTCGTGAACGGTCAGCTCCGAGAACAGCCGGCGCCCCTCCGGAACATGGATGAGGCCCTGTCTGGCGATGCGATCGGGTGCCGTCGACGAGACATCCACGCCATCCAGCTCGACCGTGCCGCCGTGCTTCACCAGACCGGAGATCGCCTTCAGCGTAGAACTCTTGCCGGCGCCGTTCGGACCGAGGAACGCCACGCACTCGCCATCGGCGATCGAGAAGCTGATGTCGACGACCGCCGTGACGGCGTCGTAGTTTACGGAGAGGTTCGTGACGTCAAGCATTGCTCGGTGCTCCCAGGTAGGCGTCGACGACGCGGGGGTCGGCGAGGACTTCGGCATGCGGACCGTCGGCCACGAGCTTTCCGCCGGACAGTACGGCGATGCGCGGACAGAGCTTGGTGACGAAGTCCATCTTGTGTTCGACCAGCAGCAACGCCACGCCGCGAGCGTTCGCCTTGTCGAGCACCGTGCTCAGTGCTTCGGTCTCCGCGGAGTTGAGCCCCGCTGCCGGCTCGTCGAGCAGCAGCACCAGCGGGTTGGTGGCGAGCGCGCGGGCCAGGCCGAGCATCTGCTGCTGGCCGTAAGTGAGGATCGCGGCAGAGGTCTCGGCGAGGTCGAGCAACCCGACCTCGTCGAGCAGGGCAAGCGCCTCACGGGTCCTGCGGTGCTCACGACGCTCCCGGGGTGCGCCCGTGGACTTCGCCCTCTTGTCACCCGGGCCGAGTCCCAGCATCACGTTTTCGATGCAACTGAGCTCGGTGAAGGTCTGCGGGGTCTGGTACGTGCGGCTGATGCCGGCATGGGCGGCCGCCCGCTGCGACCCTCCGCGCAGACGGTGGCCGTCGATCGTGATGGTCCCACGGTCGGTCACGGCGCCGCTGATCGCGTTGATCAGCGTGCTCTTGCCCGAACCGTTCGGCCCGATGACTCCGAGCCGGCCGCCGGTGGGCAGCGACACGGTCACGCCATCGACGGCGCGCACCTTGCCGTAGGAGATGTGGATGTCGTCGATCTCAAGCGACATTGCGGCCTCGCTTCACGATTCTGGTGACGGTGTCCCTGATGAGCTGCACGATGCCGACGAGACCGCGCGGAAGGAGCACGATGACCACCACCAGCAGGATCGCCAGGATCAGCGTGCGCTGGTCCGAGAGGCCACGGGTGACCTCAGGCAGCACGACGACGAAGATCGCGCCGAGGATGGCGCCCCAGACCGAGTACATGCCGCCGATGACGACGACCACGAACAGGTCGATGCCGAGGTTCAGCCCGAAGGAGTCGGGGGCGATGAAGCCCTGGCTGGAAGCGAATAGCACTCCGGCGACGCCGGCGAAGAGGGAACCGAGCACGAAGATGAACAGCTGGTTGCGCAGCACGGAGATGCCGAGCCCCGCGGCGGCGTCGGGACGGTCGCGCACGGCGACGGTCTCCCGGTAGCGCTTGGAGACGGTGATGAGGTACGAGATGAGAAGTGCGACGATCACGAAGCCGAAGAACAGCCAGTAGAACGCCTCGGGCGAGTCGATGTCGACGCCGAAGAACGAGGGCACCGTATTGATCGACGCGTCACCGGAAAGCCCGGTGAAGGCTGTCCAGTTGAGGAAGATGATCGATGACACCTGCGCGAACGCGAGAGTGGCGATCGCGAAGTAGAAGTGGGATGCCCGCCAGAGCAGCAGCCTGATCACCGCGGCGACGACGCCCACGATCACGATCGCGACCAGCAGACCGACCCAGAAGTTGGCGCCGAGCCGCTCCGCCCAGGCCGAGCTGTACGCGCCCAGGCCGAAGATCGCCGCCTGGGAGAACGCGAACTGCCCGGAGAGGCCGAGCACGAAATAGAAGCCGATGCCGGCGAGCGCATACAGCAGCACGTTGCCCAGCACGGTGAATTCGTAGTCGTTGCTGGTCAGGAACGGGATGATGATCCCGATGACGGCGAACACCCCGATGCCGAGCAGCCGTCGGCGGTTCGCGCGCTTACGGCGGGACCAGACTGCATCGAGCCGGTCGGCCAACGACGCCGGGGCGCTGTGCTCGGCCGGCGTCGACACCTGCTCGGCCGGCGATTGTTCAGAGACGGACACGGCTTTGACTCCCTAGCAGTCCGTTGGGTCGGATCGCGATCACGATGATCATGACGACGAAGGGATAGAGCTCCTGGTACTGGTATGCGATGTATGCACCGCCCAGCTGAGAGATGAGACCGAGCGCGAGCGCGCCGGCCACGACGCCCTCCAGGCGCCCGAAGCCGCCGATCACGGCGGCTGCGAAGGCGGTGATCATGGCGGTGAAGCCGATGTTTGTGTCGATGGGTGACCGTGGCGCGACCATCAACCCGGCGAGTCCGGCGAGAAGACCGCCCGCGCCGAAGGCGATGATGGCGAACCGCTTGACCGGGATGCCCTGAAGGGAGGCGACCGCCGGGTCGAGCGAGGTCGCACGGAACTGGCGACCGAGCTGGGTCTTGCCGAAGACGAGCATGAGGGCGGCGATCGCGACCGCTGTGACCCCGATGATGATCAGGTCGTACACCGCGATGTTCGCGCCCAGGATGTGCACGACGGCCCCGGCCGCGAGAGCGGGAACGCTCCTGGCGTTGGTTCCGTAGATGTCGAGGAGTATCGCCTGGATGACGAGCCCGACACCGAGGGTCGCGATCACGACGACAAGGGAGGGGCGGCCGCGCAGAGGCGCGTGCACGATCCGCTCGAGAAGCACACCGACGCCGAACATGAACACGAGCACGATCGGGAATGCGAAGTACGGCGGGAGTCCCAGCTGGACCTCTGTGATGTAGCCGAGGTAGGCGCCGAGGGTGACGAGACCGCCCTGCGCGAAGTTGATGATGCCTGTCGCCTTGAAGGTCACGATGAACCCGAGGGCGACCAGGGCACTGATGGAGCCCAGGGCGAGCCCGGACATGACAACGCTGACCAGGTTTCCCATGTGCGATGTCCTCTCCCTTGAGGTGGACCGATGGTACGGGGTGGATCTGAAGAATCGGTGCTGCCATCGAATGTCGTGGGCTGCCGGTCGTTACCGGCGGCCCACGAGCATTCGGGTCTGGTTAGACCCTATTCGTTACTTCTTGCTGAAGTCGTACGTGGCGAGGGTCTGGCCCGTGCCGGTACCGAATCCGATGACGACCTCGGTGGATCCCATGAAGTGCTGGGAGTCCGTCTTGTACGGCGAGCAGATGCCGTTCGGGTCGTTCAGGGTCTCGTAGGACTTCAGGATGGCGGCCGGCGTCTGCGACTTCGCCTTCTCGGTCGCCTGCTTGATCAGGAAGAACGCGTCGTACGTCGTGGAGCTGTTGGCGTCCGGCACGAAGTTGTGAGCCTTCTCGAACGCAGTCACCCACTTGACGGCCGTCGCGTTGCGAGCGTCGCTCGGGTTGCAGGGAGCGACCGAGTAGAAATTGCTGTACTGCGTCGAGGTGAGCAGCTTCTGCAGGAAGACCTGGTAACCGGTCTGGCCGGCCAGCGTGGTCGCCTTGATGCCCTGCTGGGCGAGGCCCTGTACCACCTGCACGATGCCGGGCTGGTAGTCCGTGGAGATGACCGCGTCGGCGTCCTTCATCGCGAGGATCTGCGTTGTCACGTCGGTGGCACCCACCGGCACGCTGCGGGTGGCGACGATCTTGCCATTGTCGGCCTTGACCTCTTTGGTGATCGCGTCGGTGTTCGTCTGCTGGCTCTGGTCGCCACGCAGCACGATGCCGATGTTCTTCTCCTTCAGCGTCTTGATCGCGTAACGTGCGGCGCCGGCGGCGGTGAGCTCGCTCGGCGGGCCGACGCGGAAGGACCACACGCTGGCGCCCGTCGTGCCACCGGTGTACGCGGCCGCGTAGCCGCCACCGTTGAACAGCAGCGGGACCTTCGCCTTGTCGAGCAGGGGGCGTACGGCCAGCACCTGGTCGGCGATCGGCATGCCGATCATCGCGTTCACGCCGTCGGAGAGCGCCTTCTGCACGGCTGTGATGGCTCCGGCGGTGGTGAAGGTGGTGTCGTACGGGGTCAGGACGATCTTGCGACCGTCGATGCCGCCGTCCTTGTTGATCGCCTTGACGGCGTCGTTGGCCGGGTCTTCGTAGATCGACGGGTTCGACAGGGCAGTCGAGATCGGGATCATCAGCCCGATCTTGAACGGCGTCGACGAGGCCGAGCTTGACGAGGAGGGGCTCGCTGCGCTGCACCCGACCAGGGTCAGTGCGGACACTGCGACGATGCAGGCCAACACCGCTGGTGTTTTCTTCATGGGGATCCTTCTTCTCTGAGGGAATGGATTTGGTGCGGGAGTGGAACTGTGCGTCCCGTGATCGGTCTTCTGCTTCCCACCACCGGTCGCTGCTGAGCCGGCTTTCGACTTCGTCGTCGGGACCTCGGCGTCCGGCACTGCTGTGAAATTATCTCGTCACCTGTGGGACCGACCAGTGTGACGAGCAACACACTAACCCCGTAGCAAGCGCTTGGTCAAGAACATTCATGAGCTTTCGGCCGCCGCTATGAAGCGGCTCGTATCCGTGCGGAACCCTCGGGGGATCGAGTCGTGCCCACGGGCGCTGTGCGGCGCCGGCATGCCGGTGAGCTCGTCGAGGTGCTTCACGCCGACGAGCTCGCAATGCGGGAAAGAACCCCGCGTCAGGGGCCCCAGGGCAGCGACCAGACGCGCTGGGCCGTGCCGCCGAAGACCATCGCGCGCTCGTCCTCGTCGAGGTCGAGGGTGCGCTCCAGGCTCGTCTGCTCGAGGATGTACGGGCCGTAGTTGAACACGTTCGGCCAATCCGAGCCGAACATCACCCGTTCGGGCCCGTATGCGTCGAAGGTGCTCCGGATCAGGTCGCGGAGATCCGAATACGGCCAGGCCTGCCGCGTGAGGTAGGCGAGCGCTGAGATCTTCACGACGACGTTCGGCAGGGCTGCGCCCGACACGAGGGCGTCGATCCTGTCACGCCCGTCTTCGGCGGTGGTGAGGGCGAGGTGGTCGAGCACGATGGTGACGTCGGGGAACTGCCGCGCCCGCTCGTAGACCAGCTCGATGTGCGGCGGCTGCAGGATGACGTCGACGGGGATGTCCAGCCGGTCGATCTCCTCCCAGAGCGGGTCGAGGCGTCGTTCGCCGAACCAGCTGGCATCGTCGCCACGGAAGGTCAAGAAGCGCATTCCCGCATAGCCCTCGTCCTCCACGAGGCGGCGCAGGTCGTCCACCGCGGAGTCGGCCGCCGGGTCGACTATGCAGACGCCCGCGAGGCGCGTCGGATGGTCGTGGATGGCCTGGGTCAGGTACGTATGGTCGTAACCGCTGTCGCGACTGGACTGCACCACGATGGCGCCGTCGAAGCCGGACTCGTCGAGAGTCTGCAGCAGGGCTTCGACCGGGTGGCTCGTGACCGGGTCGTCCGTGACGTAGACGTGAGTCGCCGCATCGATCTTCAGTGCCATACCGTCACCAGGTTTCCTTTCCCCGCGCCAGATCGGTCATCAGCGATTCAAGCACTCGTGACCGGTGGAAGGCCGGGGTGCCCCACGCGTCGCGAAGCGCGCGCACCTTGGCGATGGCGAGTCCGAGAGAGAGTTCGCGGGTGTACCCGACCGCGCCGTGCACCTGCAGTCCGGTGCGTGCGGCGAGGTAGGCGGCATCGCCGGTCGCCACTTTGGCCGCAGAGACGTCCCGTCCGCTGCACTCGTCATCGGTGCCGAGTGAGAGCGCCGCCTTGTACAGCAGGGGGCGCGCGAAATCGAGGGCGACCCGTACGTTCGCCAGGGCGTGCTTGATGGCCTGGAACTGCCCGATCGGCCGGCCGAACTGCTCTCGCACGAGGGCGTATGAGACCGTCTCGGCGAGGATTCGCTCGCCAAGACCGAGAAGCTCCGCGGTGCAGGCGAGCGTCGCGAGATCGAGTGCTTTGGCCACGGTCGCGGGGGGAGCCGTTCCGGTGACCTCTCCTGCTTCGACCTCGAACAGGTGCCGGCTGCCATCGACGGACCGGCGCCGGCGGGATGCGGTGGCGGCACGCAGCGTCGCGTCGTCCAGCACGTAGAGCAGGTCGGCGGCATCGGCGTCAAGGGCGTAAGGAGCCAGCGGCGGAGCCGCGGCCGAAGCGACGGCCTCGCCGGTTGCCACACGCTGCAGCACCGCCGTGTCGAGCCCGCCGGCCGCCGACAGCAGCGTGGGCACGAGAACCGCAGTCTCGATGTACGGCCCGGGCGCCAGATGCCGGCCGATGCTCTCGAACGCGGCCACGACGTCGATCGGCTGGGCGCCGACGCCATCGCGCTCCTCGGGCACGCAGAAGGCCATCAGTCCGATCTCGGCCACCTGGCGCATGATCTCGAGCCCTGGCCCGGTATCGTCGTCTTCCCAGGCGCGGGAGGCGGCCACCGTGTCGCTGCGCGTGAACAGGTCATCCAGCGTGCCGGCCAGGTCGCGCTGCTCCTGCGTCAGTTCGAATCTCATCGCGCCGTCCTCGGCAGCCGGAGGATCCGCTCGGCCACGATGTCGCGCTGGATCTCGTTGGTACCCGCGTAGATCGGCCCGGCGAGCGAGAACAGGTATCCGCTCATCCAGCCGCCCTCGCCGTCTTCGCCGGTGAGCTCGGCATCCGGCCCGAGCAGGTCCAGTGCGCACTCGTGGATGGCGATATCGAGCTGGGACCAGAACAGCTTGTTGACGCTGCCGTCAGCGCCCATCGGCTGGCCGGCGGCGAGACGCGTGACTGTGCCGAAGGTGTAATCCCGGTACGCCTGCGCGCCGATCCAGGAGTCGACCACGGCATCCCGAAGCTGCGGGGAGGCGTCACCGTGCGACGACCACAGCTCGAGCAGCCGGTCGGCGGTCGCGCAGAATCGGGCGGGGGAGCGCAGCGAGAGCCCACGCTCGTTGCCCGCCGTGCTCATCGCCACCTGCCAGCCGGCTCCCGGTGCACCGAGCACGTCGGCGTCGGGAACGAAGACGCCCTCGAAGAAGAATTTACGGCGAAGATTTGAGCAAGGGCGCGTACCTCGAAGAAGATCTCGGCGAACCCGGGTTCGCCGTCCAGCGGGGGGATCGGCCGCACGGTGATGCCGGGCGCGTCGAGCGGGAACAGGAAGTAGGTGAGTCCACTGTGCCGTTCTGCGTCGGGATCGGAGCGGAACAGGCCGAAGCCATGGTCGGCAAATGATGCACGCGAACTCCAGGTCTTCTGCCCGGTGAGAATCCAGCCGCCGCGCTCGTCATCCCGCACCGCCGTGCTCCTGATCGCCGCCAGGTCGCTGCCTGCCCCCGGTTCGGACCAGGCCTGGGCCCAGATCTCGGCACCGGTCGCCATCGGCGGCAGGTATCGGCGCTGCTGCTCGGGGGTGCCGTGCTCGAACAGGATGGGGGCGAGCAGGAAGATGCCGTTCTGGCTTACGCGGCCCGGGGCGCCGCTGCGGTAGTACTCCTCCTCGAAGATGACCCATTCGAGCAGTGAGGCCTCCTGGCCGCCGAACTCCTTCGGCCAGGACACCACCGACCACTGGTTCTCGGCGAGAAGCGCCTCCCAGCGACGATGCGCCTCGAAGCCCTCGGCGCTGTCCATCGAGGCGAGCCGCTCGGACGGCACGTTGGCCTCGAGCCAGGCCCGCGCCCCCGCGCGGAACTCGATCTCGTCTTCTGTGTAGTCCAGGTTCACTCGCTCGCGTCCTTCGCGGTCGCCGTGGCCTTCGACGAGTCGCGCATGCTGCGCGCGTCCATCCCCGCGAGGGAGTCGAGACCGACCTCGGCGTTGTGAGCGTGGGCGAAGTGATGCAGCCCGAAGACGGAGTCCATTCCCGCCCGCATGCCCTGCTGGTCCTCCGCCTGGTTCACCGCCTTCTTGGCGAGTGCCAGCCCGAAGGGCGGCATGGCGGCGATGCGTTCCGCAATGGCGTCGACGGAACTCTCCAGCTCATCCCGCGACACCACGTGGTTGACCATCCCGAGTTCCTTCGCGCGCGCCGCGCCGAACCGGTCGCCGGTGAACAGGAACTCCTTGGCCGCCCTCGGGTTCATCACCCACGGGTGGGCGAAGTACTCGACCCCGGGGATGCCCATCCGCACGACCGGGTCGGAGAAGAAGGCGTCGTCGGACGCGACGATGAAATCGCATGCCCAGGCGAGCATGAGGCCGCCGGCGATGCACGCGCCGTGCACCATTGCGATCGTCGGCTTGGGAATCTCGCGCCAGCGGCGGCACATGCCGAGGTAGACCTCCGACTCGCGCGCGAAGCGCCGGTCTCCGCCCTCGACGCCGGTGTGGTCCCACCAGAGCAGCGCCCTGCGCTCGAAACTCTGGTCGACATCCCGGCCGGGCGTGCCGATGTCGTGCCCGGCGGAGAAGTGCTTCCCGTTGCCGGAGAGCACGATCACCGCGACCTCGGGGTCGTTCACCGCGCGGGAGAAGGCGTCATCGAGCGCATACGTCATGGCCGAGTTCTGCGCGTTGTTGTACTGGGGCCGATTCAGCCGCACGTATGCCGTGGTTCCGCGGCGTTCGTATTGAACCACCTCTTCGCCGGCGTCGTCGCCGGGGTCGGTAGTGCCCATGACTACTCCTTCGTAACCAAGCAAGTGCTTGCTAGAGCTACCATAGTGTGCCGTGACGGCTTTCACCAGTGACTCGCGCACCTTCTATTACATGGCCAAACAAGTGCTTGGTGTAAGGTTTTTCACGCTGGAAGCCCGTGCGTTCGCCGCATAGAATCACCACCAGAAGTGCGAGGAGCCCACCTATGTCGCAAAGCGTCACCGACGAGGGTGCTCGCACCGAAAAGGGGTCCCGTCGCGCCGAACTGCTGGCGATCGCGGCAGACCTGTTCGCGAACCGCGGGTTCAAGAACACCACCGTCCGGGATATCGCGGACGCGGCAGGCATTCTCTCGGGCAGTCTCTATCATCACTTCGACTCAAAAGAGACGATGATCGACGAGATCCTCACCACCTTCCAGGAGGAGCTGCTCGACCGCTACGAGGTCATCAAGGCATCGGACCTCGACGCCAGGGCGAAGTTCGAGGCGATCATCCGGATCTCGTTCGAAACCATCCGCGACCATCGTTCAGAGGTGGCGATCTACCAGAACGAGACCGCGCACCTCGGAGTGCACGGGCGCTACAGCTACCTGAACCCGAAGATCGCCAGGATGCGCGAACTGTGGATCGGACTGCTCGAGGAGGGCGTGGCGACCGGTGTGTTCCGGCCCGGCATCGACACCGAGGTCATCTACCGTTTCGTGCGCGACACGGTCTGGGTCGCGGTGAAGTGGTACCGGCCCGATGGCGGTCTCACCGCCGAAGAACTGGCGGGTCAGTACCTCTCCATACTGTTCGACGGGATCGCGATCCAGCACGAGCCGGTCTAGGCTCTCGCGGACTTCCTTCCGTTCATCTCGCGCGCCAGCCGGGTGATCACGTCCTCCGCCTCCGCCACGATGCGCTCGATCAATTCGGCGCAGCTCGGAAGATCGTCGATCATTCCGACGACCTGGCCTGACGCGAGAACACCCGAATCGGTCGAACCCTCGACGAGGCCCGATCTCAGCATGATGGGCACGTTGGATGCCACAAGCACCTGTGACCAGGAGAGATCGTGCGCGGCGCGCATCGCGCGCCCGTCCCTCAGCAGGTGCAACCAGCTCATGCCGCTCATCTTCTTGAACCTGAGTGAGTTCGATGCCGTGATGGCCAGCCGGCGCAGTCCGCCACTCTCGAGCCGGTTCACGAAATCGCTTTTCAGCATCCGGTGCGGAACGCCGTCGACGGCGGTGGTGACTACAGTGCCATCCAGGCCGCGGGCCAGGTACTCGCGCTTCACACCGTCGGGCACCGCGCTGTCGGAGGTCAGGAGAAACCGCGTGCCCATACCGATGCCGGCGGCGCCGTAGGCGAGCGCCGAGGCGAGTCCGCGGCCGTCGAAGTATCCGCCGGCGGCGATCACGGGGATGTCGATGATGTCGAGCACGGCCGGCAGCAGCAGCGAGGTGGGGATCGACCCGGTGTGCCCGCCACCCTCACTACCCTGCAGCATCACGGCATCCACGCCCCATCCCGCGACCTTCTCGGCATGCCGGGGCGAACCGATCGAGGGCATCACCACGACGCCCGCGTCTTTCAGCCGGGCGATCATCGACGCGTTCGGTGCCAGTGCGAACGACGCCACCTTCACACCCTCCTTAATAAGAAGGGATACACGCTCGTCGGCATCGCCCGCATCGGCACGGAGATTGACGCCGAAGGGCGACCCGGTTCGCGACTTCACGGCGTGGATGGCGCGCTCGAGCTCGTCGAGCCGCATCGTGGCCGAGGCCAGGATGCCGAGTCCGCCCGCGTTCGCGGTCGCCGAGACGAGCGCCGGCCCCGACACCCATCCCATGCCGGTCTGCACGATCGGATGCCTGACCCCCACCAGGCGAGTGAACGCGGTCTCGATCATGTGGCGATCGCCGGCACCGGGGCGACCTCGCGCTCGCGCAGGCCGCGTGGATCGATCACCTCGCGGATCAGGCGCAGTTCGTCGTCGGCCGGGCTGCGGGTCTCCGTGACGTCACCATCGATCTGGATGGCGCAGCCGCTCGCCTCGAGGGCCTCAGCGACCGTCACGCCGGGGTGCACCGAGAGCAGGCGCAGGCTGTGTCCATCTCCGCCGAAATCGTAGACGCCGAGGTTGGTGACCACCCGATGGATGTCGTTGTACCGGGCCGCAGCCGGGCCGGCCTCCTGCGCGCGCGACCAGCCGATGCCGGACACGATGTCGACACGTTCCACCATCACCCTCGCACTCTGTCGCGGCACCCAGTAACTGGTCCGGTTGTTGACAGTATTGCCCGGCGCGCCGCGTACCCCCAACAACTGGCGGGTCGGCTTCTCGAAATCCCCGATCGCCGAGATGTTCTGGTTGCCGTAGCGGTCGATCTGGGTCGCGCCCATGATTACGTGTCGCCTGCCGTAGGCGACGACCTCGAACACCTTTCGGAACGGCATCCAGCCCTCGACGAATTCGCTCTTCTCGCCGATCGCGGGCACGGTGCCGAGAATCAGTGCCTCACCGTCAGTCACCAGAAGGTCGGGACTCGACGTGAGTTTGGCCAGCCGCGCGCCGATCGTCGGGATGAGCCCCATCGGGCTCGCCATTATCTCGCCGTCACCGAGAAAGAGGTCCGCGCAGGCCGCCGCGCAGACCTCGGCTCGCGTAGCGTCTGTCATGAGTCCTCCTTGCCGAACGCTGCGACCGCGTCCTGGTAGTGGCGTTCGTCACCGGCGAGGAAGCGCTCACGGAACTCCGTCCAGCTCTCTGTCGACTTCGCGGCGTTCGCATATGCGCGCTGGAACTTCTCGTCACGCTCGTAGTCGGGTGTGCACAGCGTGAAGTGCGCGCCGTTCGTGGTTTCCACGATGCCGTCCACCATGAGCCGGTTCAGCAGCATGGTCTGGATCGGCGCATGATCCGTCATCTCGCGCGTCTCCACGATGTGTTCGACGCTCACGAAGCGCTTGGTGGCGGCGAGACAGAACAGGTCGTCGAAGTAGGGGTCGGGACCGAGATACTGAGCGTTGCCGAGCACATCGCCGCGATTCAAGTGCACCAGTGCGGCGTCGAGGAACAGAGCGGGCACGGCGACGAGCTGCTCCGATGAGTCGTATGGGGAGGTCACCGTGCGCAGCCGAGGCGAGTTCACCATCACGTCGGAACCGAGCCCGGCTCGCGTGGGAAGGAACGACAGTCGTTGCGCGGCGGCGTTCAGGCCGGTCTGGAACATTCCTTCGTCCCACTCCTCGACCTCGATGGCCCCGTTCTGGCGGGCAAGCGCGAAGAAGGGTTCGAGTGCGATCGAGTCGAGCGACACGAAGGCGTAGATCAGCTTGCGCACCTTTCCGGCCGCGCAGAGCAGGCCGACATCCGGTCCGCCGTAGGAGACGATCGTCAGGTCCTTGAGGTTCGACCGCAGGATTCCGCGGACCAGCGCCATGGGCTTGCGGCGCGAACCCCATCCGCCGATGCCGATGGTCATGCCGTCGTCGAGCTGGTCGATGACGTCGTCGATCTCGAGTTGCTTGGTACGCGGACCCGAGGTGCTCATGATTTGCCGTTCGCGCTCTCGCCGATGAAACGGTCGCGGTGCTCGTCGGATACGCCACCGAGGTTCAGTTCGAAGGTGAAGCCCTGCTCGAACCGGTAGCTGCGGTTGACGTCGACCGGGTCGATGCCGTTGATCGCCTCCTTGGCGGCGCGGATGACACGGGTGTCCTTCGCCGCGATCTCGCCCGCGAGTGAGAGTGCGGCGTCGTCGAGCGCATCGCGCGGCACGACATCGACCACCGACCCCCAGGCGTGGAGCTGCTGGGCGGTCACGTCGCGCCCGGTGAAGTAGAGGGTGCGCATCGCGTGCGGCGGCACCAGTCGTGCCAGGTGGGTGGCAGCACCCAGCGCCCCCCGGTCCACTTCGGGAACCCCGAAGTAGGCATCGTCGCTCGCCACGATGGAGTCGGCGTTGCCGACGAGCCCGACACCACCACCGAGGCAGAATCCGTTGACGGCGGCGATCACGGGTACGGCACACTCATAGACCGCCTTGAATGCGGCGTAGCAGCCGCGGTTCACGGCGATCAATGCACCGTACCCGGTCGCGGCCTGGATCTCTTTGATATCGACGCCGGCGTTGAAGCCCCGGCCCTCCGCCCGCAGGATGACGACGTGTGTCGAACTGTCGTCGCCTGCCTCCGTGAGTGCGTCGGCGAGGTCGAACCAGCCGGCGACGGGCAGGGCGTTCACCGGGGGGTAGTCCATCGTGACCACGCGCACCCCGGGCGCAGTCGTCTTTGACGTAATTCCCATTTCAGCCCCTAACCTAGCACTTGCTTGGTACCATAACAGCCAGAGAAGGCCAGTGGGAAGCACCAGCCCCGTCGCGAGTAGACCCGAGGACGTGTCGCTCTGTGGCCGTGTCGCGCGTCGGCACCTGAAACGTCCGCGAAAGGAAACAACAGCATGCCTGAAGCAGTAATCGTCTCGACCGCGAGGTCGCCCATCGGTCGAGCCTATAAGGGCTCCCTCAAGGACATGAGGCCGGATGATCTCGCCGCACTGATGGTTCGCACCGCACTCGACCGCATCCCGGAACTCGACCCGGCGGACATCAACGACCTGATGCTCGGGGTCGGACAGCCGGCCGGTGAGTCCGGCTACAACCTGGCCCGCATCGTCTCGGTGCTGCTCGGCTACGACGCGCTGCCCGGCACCACCGTGCACCGCTATTGCTCATCGAGCCTGCAGACCACCCGAATGGCGATGCACGCCATCCGCGCCGGCGAGGGCGACGTATTCATCTCCGCCGGCGTCGAGACCGTGAGCCGCTTCGTCAACGGCAAGTCCGACGGGATGCCCGACACGAAGAACGCGATCTTCGACGACGCCCGCCGGGTGAGCGCCGCCATGGCGGAAGGAGGAGTCGACTGGGTCGACCCGCGGTCACTCGGCACGCTTCCTGACGCGTACATCGACATGGGCCAGACGGCCGAAAATGTCGCACGGCTGAAGGGCGTCTCGCGCCTCGAGCAGGACGAGTTCGGCGCTCGCAGCCAGCAGCTCGCGCAGAGGGCGCTCGAGAACGGATTCTGGGCGAGCGACATCACGCCGGTCACGACCCCCGACGGCACGGTCGTCGCTCTCGATGACGGCCCGCGCCCGGGTGTGACAGCCGAATCACTGTCCGGACTCCAGCCGGTATTCAGGCCAGATGGCACCGTGACCGCCGGCAACTGCTGCCCGCTCAACGATGGCGCGGCGGCCGTGATCGTGATGAGCGACACCAAGGCGAAAGAGCTCGGGCTCACACCGCTCGCCCGCATCATCTCGACCGGTGTCAGTGGGTTGTCACCGGAGATCATGGGTCTCGGACCGGTCGAGGCCTCTCGCAGGGCGCTCGCCCTCGCGGGCATGTCGATCGGCGACATCGACCTGGTGGAGATGAATGAGGCCTTCGCGGCACAGGTGATCCCCTCTGCCCGCGAACTCGGAATCGACTTCGACCGGCTGAACGTCAACGGCGGGGCGATCGCTGTCGGGCATCCCTTCGGCATGACCGGTGCGCGGATCACGAGCACGCTGATCAATTCGCTGCGTTTCCATGACAAGCAGTTCGGTCTCGAGACCATGTGTGTCGGGGGAGGCCAGGGCATGGCGATGGTGATCGAGCGACTGTCGTGAGCGAGTGCGATCGGTCTCTGGAATCGTTTGACCAAGCGCTTGCTAGGTAGTAGTTTGATGAACAGACAACGGTTGTTCTAGCGGAGGTTTACCAATGGCGGTAACGGGCGAAAAGGTCCCTACTGAGGCTGAAGTACTGACCTACTTCGACACTCTCTCGAACTGGGGACGATGGGGAGCAGACGATCGCCTCGGAACCCTGAACCTCATCACCAACGAGAAGCGCGTCGCTGCGTCGCGACTCGTCACCGAAGGTGAGGCGATCTCCCTGGCATGGGATCTGGACACGGAGATCCAGCCGGAGCACACCAGCGGCCCTCCGCAGCGACTCTTCCTCTCCACCGGTCAGGGCCTCGGAGATGACGACCGTGTACTCGCGCCCGGACTCCAGCCCGGTGATCGACAGGCGGGTGCGCTCGAGTTCATCGGGATGATCTTCCATGGCTTCTCGGTGACGCACCTCGACGGGTTCTCGCACATCTTCTGGGACAAGAAGATGTACAACGGCGTCCCCGCAGAACTGGTGTCGTCATCGCACGGCGCCAGGGCCCATGACATCACGGCGCTGCGCAACGGGGTCGTCACGCGGGGAATCCTGATCGACGTTCCGAGATATCGCGGCGTCGACTGGCTGGAGCCCGGCGAGTCGCTCGGCGGCGAGGAACTGCGCGCGATCCTGGATGCCGAAGGCATCGTCGTCGACGAGGGCGACGCGCTCCTGCTGCGCACCGGCTACGGCAAGCGCAAACTGCGGAACGGCCCGGATTCGGTGATGCACGTCGGCCGTGCCGGCTGGCACGCCTCGTGCCTCCCCGTCTTCCACGAGCTCGGCATCTCGATCATCGGCGCTGACACGGCGCAGGACGTCATCCCCTCCGGCTACCCGGCGGCGCGAATCCCGATCCATTCGGTCGGGCTGGTCGCCATGGGGTTGTACATGATCGACAACCTCAACCTCGAGACGCTGAGTGAGAAGTGCGCGGCGGAGAACCGCTTCGCCTTCGAGTTCGTCGTGACCACCATCCCGTTCATCGGCGCGACCGGCAGCCCGGTCAACCCGCTCGCGATCTTCTAGAACGGCGGCAGAGAATGTCCAACTACCCCAGCGGCATCGGAGTCATCGACACCATGATCGGTGTCCCGAAACCCGACCGTACAGAGTGGTATCTGCAGTTCGACGGCCTCCTGCGCGACCAGGAGAGCAGGGGACGTCTGCAGCACGGCGCCGGCTACATGTTCAAGCAACCGCCGCAGGTGACCATCGACGACGGCTACCCGGACTTCCTGGTCAGGGAGATGGACTCGCACGGGGTGGAGCGGTCGATGATCCCGGTGACGAGCGAGGAGCCATACGGGCTCGCGGCGCTAAAGAAGTACCCTGACCGCTTTCTCGGCAGCTTCTACGTCGATCCGAACAAGGGCATGGAAGGCGTGCGCGAGCTCGAGCGCGCGGTTCGCGACTGGGGTGTGGTGGCCGCGACCGCCTTCCCCGCCGGATACTTCCCGCAGGTGCCGATCAACGACAAGCGCTTCTACCCGATCTATGCCAAGTGCATCGAACTCGGCATTCCGATCTTCATGAACGCCGGCGTACCCGGTCCACGCTTCCCGTTCGCGGCGCAGCACGTCGAGCTGCTCGACGAGGTGTGCTGGTTCTTCCCCGAGCTCACCATCGTCACCCGGCACGGCTGCGAGCCCTGGGCGGACCTCGCGGTCAAGCTCATGCTCAAGTACCCCAACCTGTACTACTCGACCAGCGCTTTCGCACCCCAGTATTATCCGAAGGCCATCGTCGAGTACGCGAACACCAGGGGCGCCGACAAGATGATCTTCGCCGGCTACTTCCCGTCTGGGCTGTCCTACGACCGCATCTTCTCCGAGCTCCCCGATGTGCCGTTCCGCGACCACGTGTGGCCGAAGTTCCTCAGGGAGAACGCGCTCAGAGTACTCGGCGTCTGAGGGACCGGATCATGTATCTCGGCAATGTCGCACAGCGCACGCCCGACAAGGCGGCGATCATCCACCTCGGTGAGAAGGAGACGATCCTCACCTACGGCGAGCTGGACGAACGGTCCACCCGTCTCGCGCGTTACCTGCGCGAGCAGGGGCTGAAGCCCGGCGACGGCATCGCCGTGCTCGCGGCGAACCATCTCGACGTGCCAGAGATCTACTGGGCGGGCCAGCGTTCCGGCCTGCACTACACCCCGGTGAACACGCACCTGAGCGTCGACGAGATCCGTCACGTGATCACCGACTCGGGAGCGCGCACCGTCTTCGTGTCCGCGGCGAACCTTGATACGGCGGCACGCGCACTCGAGGGCTTCGACATCATGCTGGTGGCACTGGACGGCGCCAGGCAGGGCTTCCGGGACTACGAGACGGCCATCGCCTCCGTGTCGGGCGCGCCGCTGGACGGAGAGCTGGAAGGGACGCCCTTCATCTACTCGTCAGGCACGACCGGCCTGCCGAAGGGTGTCAAGCGCCCGCAGAGCGGGAACGCCCCTGGAGGCACGCTGTTCGGCATGGCGCCGAGCATCGCCGCCGCCTATGGCCTCACAGAGGAGAGCATCGCGCTCATCCCGATGCCGCTCTACCACTCCTCGGGACTCACGCGCCTGATGATCTGCTCCAGCATGGGCTGCACCACGATCATCTCCGAGCGGTTCGACGCGACACAGGCGCTGGCCACCATCGAGAAGTACGGGGTCACCGACAGCCTCTGGGTGGCGACGATGTTCGTCAGGATGCTGCAGCTGCCCGCGGAGGTGCGCGACGGTTTCGATCTCTCCAGCCAGGTTTCCGTGACCGTCGGTTCCGGACCATGCCCCGCGCACGTCAAGGAACGGATGATCGAGTGGTGGGGCCCGATCATCACCGAGATCTACGGCGGCACCGAGGGCAGCGGCATGACCAGGATCACCTCGAGGGAGTGGCTCACCCACCGCGGCTCGGTGGGGCTCCCGGTCTTCGGCGCGGTGCACATCGTCGACGACGATGGCACCGTGCAGCCCGTCGGCCAGGATGGCACGATCTATTTCTCCGGTGGTCGCCCGTTCGAATATCACAACAGCAAGCCGGGCAGCGCGCCGGCGTATGACGAGCGCGGCTGGAGCACTCTCGGCGATATCGGTCATGTCGACGAGGAGGGCTACGTCTACCTCACCGACCGCAAGTCGGACATGATCATCGTCGGCGGCGTCAACATCTCGCCGGCCGAGATCGAAGCCACCCTCATCGAGCACCCGGCGGTGCGCGATGTCGCCGTGATCGGCGTGCCGAGCGAGGAGTACGGCGAGGTGGTCAAGGCGGTCGTCGAGCCGATGGACCCGGCGGCCGCCGGCGATGCGCTCGCCGACGAGCTCATGCGGTTCTGCTTCGAACGGCTCCCCAAATTCAAGGTTCCGCGCTCGATCGATTTCGAGGAGAACCTGCCCCGGCATCCGACCGGCAAGCTCTACAAGCGGCTGCTCCGCTCCCGGTACTGGGAAGGCCGGCCGACCAATGTCGTCTGATCACGCGTGCGGCGCGGGTCATCTCCAGAAGGTCACAACGCAGAAAGGAACACGATCATGACGATCGAAGCAACGAGTCGTCCTGCGCCGGTCACCGGTGTGGACTACCCGATCATCGACACCGATGTGCACCAGATCATGCCGAACGGTCTCGAGACGCTGAGGCCATACCTCAGCAAGGCGTGGCTGCAGCGGCTGGGTATCGGCGACGGCGGACTGGCTGCCGGCCTGATCCCTTATCACCTGCCCTGGGTCGGATACATGAATCCCCACGGCGGAATGCGGCACGACTCCCTGCCGCCGGGCGGCGGCATCGCCGGGTCCGACCCGGCGTGGGCGACCAAGCAGCTCTTCGACGGTCACGGGATGGCCTGCGGGGTGCTGATGGGTGCCGAGAACCTCATGATCGGCGGCGTGCCGTCCCCCGACATCGCGGCGGAGATCATGCGCGCGTACAACGACTGGACCATCGAGACCTGGCTCGCCCACGACCCGCGCTGGCTGGGCTCGATC
>JAZJYU010000179.1:35310-43914 GCA_040390225.1 Actinomycetota bacterium
AGGCAGCAGCGGAGATCCGTCGCCTCGGAGGCCACCCGCAGATGGTGCAGATCGGGATGCCGACCGGCGACCGACGGCTCGGCCACCGGTTCTACGATCCCATCTACGAGGCGGCCCAGGAGGTCGGGCTTCCGATCGGCTGGCACCCCGGCTCAGAGACGGCAGGCATCAACGACCACATGACCGCCATGTCGGCGCCGACCTCGTACATCGAGAACAACGCCTCGATCATCCAGGTCAGCCAGGCCCAGCTGATCAGCGTGCTCACCGAGGGAACGTTCGAGAAGTTCCCGGAGCTGAAGGTCGTGCTGATCGAGGGCGGTGTCACCTGGATTCCGTCGGTCGTCTGGCGGCTGCACACCGGCTGGCTCGCACTTCGCGACGAGGTCCCGTGGATGAAGCAGGCGCCGATGGACTACATCAAGAAGCACGTGCGCTTCACCACCCAGCCGCTCGACGAGCCGCCGGGGGACAGGCAGAAGCTCATCGACCTGCTGGGCACCTTCGATGCGCAGGACATCCTGCTGTATTCGTCCGACTATCCGCACTGGAACTTCGACAACCCGCTCGCGGTGTTCGCCGGGTTCCCCGAGGACTGGAAGCGCAAGATCTTCTTCGAGAACTCGAGGGACTTCTACGACCGCATCCCTGCCGCCCTGCTCACCTAGCAGCCGGCACCGAACAAGAAAGCCCTGATGGACTCCTTCTCCGACCCCAGACTCGACGATTTCAGGAACGACGTGCGGGCCTGGCTCGCCACCGCCATTCCCGAGACCTGGCGACTGCACTCCGATTCCCTGCAGGAAGACGAGCGCAAGGCGCTTCGGCGCGAGTGGGACCGCACGCTCTGGCGTGCGGGCTACGCCGGCCTCAACTGGCCGGCGGAGTTCGGAGGAGGGGGCCGTGGGCTGCTCGAGCAGTTCGTGCTGTACGAGGAGTTCGCCATCGCCCACGCCCCTGACGAGCTGGACCGGATCGGCAAGTTCCTCACCGGCCCTGCCGTCATCGCCTACGGCACCCAAGAGCAGAAGGAGCGGTTCCTGCCGCCGATCCTCAAGGGTGAGGAACTCTGGTGCGAAGGCTTCTCTGAACCCGGTGCCGGCTCCGACCTGGCGGCGGTCTCGACGACGGCGGTCAGGGAGGGCGACCACTGGGTCATCAACGGGCAGAAGATCTGGACCACCAACGCCGACCGGGCCGACCGGTGCTACCTGCTGGTGAAGACGTCGAACGAGCTTCGTCCTGGGCACAATCTCACCGTGTTCCTGATCGACATGCACCAGCCTGGCGTCGAGGTCGTTCCGATCAACGCGCCCTTCAATACGATCACCGGTGAGAAGCACTTCAGCGCCGTGTTCTTCGACGGCGCCATCGCGACCGACGCCGACATCCTGGGCGAGCTCAATGAGGGCTGGTCGCTCGGCAAGCTCACCGGGTTCCGGGCCGAACGGCACCTGGTCGATGCGATCGTGCACTACCGCGAGCTCAAGGAATGGTCCGAGCGCCTTCGCGAATGCGAGCACGAGGTCGGCGCCAGTGATGAGGATGCCGACCGGTTCGACGTCGAACTCGAGATGCTGCGCTGGCATGTGATGCGCGCGACCGAACTGACCGCGACCGGCGGCGACTGGTATCCGCCGGTGTCCATCACCAAAGTGTTCTGGAGCAGACTGATGCAGCAACTCACCGAAGCCGGCCTCGCGCTCGATTGCCCCGAGCATCGCGCGTACTGGCAGCATCGCTTTCTCGACACCCGGGCGTCCACGATCTACGGTGGCACGATCGAGATCCAGCGGAACGTCGTCGCCAACCAGGTGCTGGGGCTTCCCCGATGAGCGCGGTCGAGTCGATCAGGCTGCTGCCGAGCGAGAACAGTCTCGATCTGCTTACCGGCTTCGGCTCGGTTCTCTCCGGGCACGTTCCAGAGAGCCGCACCGACGAATTTTTCACTGACAGCCACGACGCCCTCTGGAGCGAACTGGTCGGCGGTGGCTGGTTCGCGATCGGCGCGACAGACGACGCCGGAGCAGACCTCGACCTGCGGGATCTGCTCGAGTTCTCAGAGGGCTGGGGCAGAGCGATCGTGCCGCTGCCCTTCGTGACGACGATGCTCTGCGTGCGGTGGGGGCTGGCGGATGCCGAACCGCGCGCGCCGCTCACAGTCGCGCTCGCTGCGACCGGCGGCCGCGGCGTCATCCTTCACTCGGAGCGTCCCGGCACGCTGGTGCTCGCCGCAGACGAGACGTTCGCGCCGGTGGGTGCGGAGGGCACGGTCGACGCGTTCGCGCCGTCATTGCCGCTTCGTGATGTGGACTGGCAGTCGCCTCTGACCGAGCGGCAGGCCGCGGAGCTGCGTGCCTGTCTTGCGGCGGAGGGCGTCGGTGCCGCGCAGAAAGCCATGGAGCTCGGCGTCGCTTACGCGAAGATCCGCGAGGCCTACGGCCAGCCGATCGGCAGCTTCCAGGCGGTCAAGCACCGCCTCGCGAACATCAAGCGAGATGTCGAGCTCGCGCGCAGCGCCGCGGTCTGGGCCGCGCAGGACGTTCCGGGCAGACAGAACCGCGACGCGTCGGCGATGTCACTCGAACTCAGCCAGCGAGCCGCCTCGAGCACCCTGCAGGTCTTCGGCGGTATCGGTTTCACGTGGGACCTCGAACTGCACTTCTTCCTGCGCCACATCGTCTCGGTTCGCCGGGTGGTCGGCGCACTGACCCACGCCCACGGATGAGCGCCATGCGAGCGGATGAACAGCAGCTGCACCTTGTGGTCGCCGCGGTCGTGCCCGAGGCCGACGGAGTCGTGTCGCTTGTCTTCAGGACGCAGGACGGCAGCGACCTGCCGGAGTGGGGTCCCGGGTCGCACGTCGACCTGCACCTGCCGGGCGTGATCACCCGCCAATACTCCCTCAACAGCAGCCCCTACGACCGCTCGACCTGGCGCATCTCGGTGCTGCTCGAGCCCGAAAGTCGCGGCGGATCCGTGGCGGTGCACAACGAGGTGCACGAGGGCGACGTCGTCGAGGTGCACGGTCCCCGCAACCACTTCATGTTCGTCGAATCGGCCGATTACTTCTTCATCGCCGGCGGCATCGGTATCACGCCGATCCTGCCGATGATCGAGGAGGCGGAGCGCGCGGGTGCGAACTGGAGGCTGATGTACGGCGGGCGCACGCGGTCGAGCATGGCATTCCTCGACGAACTGGCCGCATATGGTGATCGGGTGCTGGTGCGCCCGCAGGACGAGTTCGGACATCTCGACCTGGCATCATGGCTCACCACCCCGGTCGAGGGGACGATGGTCTACGCGTGCGGCCCCGGTCCGCTGCTCACAGCGGTGGTGGATCTGTGCGAAGCATGGCCGCCCGGGTCGCTGCACTTCGAGCGCTTCACCGCCGTGCCGTTCGTGCTGCCCGAGGGTGAGTCGGAGAAGTCGTTCGAGGTGGTCTGCGAGGAATCAGGAATCACCGTGACCGTCGGTGCTGACCAGGGCATCCTCCAGGCGCTCGAGGGAGCGGGACTCTCGTTGCCGTTCTCCTGCCGGGAGGGCACATGCGGCACCTGTGAAACCGGAGTGATCGAGGGCATTCCCGACCATCGTGACAGCTACCTCTCCGAGGAGGAGCGCTCGTACAACGACACGATGATGATCTGCGTCGGCCGCTCGCTCACTCCGCGGCTGGTGCTCGACCTGTAGCCCGGCAGCTCCGCGCGCGTGCCGCTACATGTAGACGACGATGTCCTCGTCTTCGCGGTCGATCTTGTAGACCGCGACGCGGAAGCGATCCGGCTCGGCGATGTTCCTGCCGGTGTCCATGTTGAACTCGAAGCTGTGCCAGGGGCAGCGGATGACTTTCACGTCGTCCTGCAGGCGGTACTCGCCGACATCCGACCCGGCCATTTCGGTCGTGACAGGTCCGAGGCAGAGCGGCGCCTGGTGGTGCGGGCAGCGGTTCGTGATCGCATGGTACTTTCCGCCGACGTTGAACACGCCGATCTCCCTGCCGCGCACGGTGACGATCTGGCGGCCTCCCGGCTGCAGTTCGTCGGACTTGCATACGACATAGCGTGTGAGCTCTCGCGCCACCTGAAACCTCTTCGTCAACTCAGGACACCATCCGGCCATTCTGACGTTAGCGCGAACCAACCAAACAAGCAAGCGCTTGATTAGTGCCTTCGTGTCTATGATCTATCCGGAGGTCGAACATGGAGTTGGAACAGCACGGAACCGTACAGGTGCTCCACCTCGGGGACGGAGAGAACCGCTATAACG
Source organism: Actinomycetota bacterium (assembly GCA_040390225.1). Classification (GTDB taxonomy): domain Bacteria; phylum Actinomycetota; class Actinomycetes; order Actinomycetales; family Microbacteriaceae; genus Lacisediminihabitans. The sequence continues at coordinate 39,580 of JAZJYU010000179.1, forward strand.
GCGACTCCGTTCGTGAACTCACCCGGCTGGTCGCCGAGGTGAACGCGATCGAGGGGCCGCGCTCGCTCGTCATGGTGGGCGATGGCAAGTTCTGGTCGAACGGCCTGGACCTCGACTGGCTGCGCGCCAATCCCGATGAGGCCGGCGAGGTGCTCGATGCGCTGCACGATCTGTACGCGACGATTCTCGAGGCGCCGTACCCGACGATCGCGGCTCTCCAGGGCCATTGCTATGCCGGCGGCGCGATCATGGCGATGGCGTTCGACCTCCGGTTCATGCGCGAAGACCGCGGGTTCCTGTGCTTTCCCGAGGTGTCGCTCGGAATCCCGTTCACGCCCGGCATGAGCGCGCTGATCGCCTCGAAGCTCGGCAAACCCGCGTCTACACGTGCGATGGTCTTCGGTACGCGGTTCAGCGGGCCGGATGCCGCGGCCCTCGGCATCGTGGACGAGACGGCCGCGCAGACCGACCTGCTTCCTCGCGCGGTCGCGGTCGCGACGGAACTGGCCGCCGCCTCGGGCGCGACCATGGGGACGATCAAACGCACGCTGTACGCCCCCGTTCTGTCCGAACTGCGCGATCACTCGTCGACTGATCTCGCCGACATCGTGAGGCAGTGAAACAACGCCCCGAAGTGGGGTCATGCCATGGTTTCTTAGCGCTGCTAATTTCTAAGTGGATAGCCGGGGGGCACAAGTCTTCCGGGGTTCTACTGGATCGTGGTCGGAGCGCGGGGGCGCCGAGACGCGGGTATTCCAGTTCGCCGCGAGTCGGGTAGCTCGGGGCCGGACCCGATCGCCGCCGCGACAGCCAGGGAGCGGCGGCGATCAGTCCGCTCAGGCCACGAGCTGCTCGGCCCGCTGGCTGTCGACATCGAACCGCGCCGTCGGCGCCTGGGTCGACGGCGCTTGGCTCGGCACGGTGACCGGTGGCGCCAGCTCGGCGGCGACATCCCAGGCCAGCGATTCGGCTACCGTCACGCTGAAGACCTCGTCGTAGTCGTGATCGCCCTTCATGCCGACGGTCCAGAGACCATTCGGGCCGAACGCCTCGACCAGTCGTTCCCGTACCAGGTCGAACACAAGCCTCTGCACCTCGTCGTGCTGCTCGGCCGTCAAGGCCCTCGCGCGCGGACCTCTCGTGCGACGTCGCAATGGATTCTGCACGGTACGGCCTTTCACGAACGAGGGGCTGGCTACCTGACCATTGTCAGTGACCAGCCCCCTATTCGTCTGCCAACACGCGAGGCGTTACTCCTTCTTGTCGAAGACTTCCTTCTCCATGGCGTCATAGCCCTCCACCTGCGGGTCGCCGTGCAGGCCGTGGCTCAGCGCGAACTCCTCCTCCGGTGACAGCACCAGGCGGTTGCGGCTGATCAGCGCGAACAGGACCAGCCCGATCACATAGACGCCGGCGATCGCCCCGATGGCAATCAGGTAGCCCGGGTTGAACAGGAAGGCGACGAAGATCACGAGTGCGATCACTCCCGCGATCACCGCGCCGGCGATGCCGGTCGGGCTCGTGTACGGGCGCTTCGCGTTCGGGAACTTCTTCCGCAGGATGACGAACGAGATCATCTGCATGATGTACGAGAGCACCGCGCCCCAGATGGCGATGTTGAGGGCGGTGGCGCCGGCCGTACCGCCCGAGCCGCCGGTCGCATCCACGAAGATCAGCAGCAGCACGCCGATGACCGCACCCACGACGAGCGCGAGCACCGGGGTCTGGCGCTTGCCCGTGATCGACAGCCACTTGGGGTAGTACCCGGCCCGCGAGAGCGAGTACACGTTGCGTCCGTATGCGTACATGATGCCCTGCAGTGATGCCAGCAGGCCGATGAGCGCGAAGATCGCCAGTAGGCCGGTGAGGCTCTTCGGCACCATGAGCGCGAACCCGTCGAGCAGCGGCTGGCCCGACGGGCCGATCTCCTTGGCGCCGATGACCCCGGTGTTCACCACGAAGATCACGACCGCGGCGATGAGCAACGTCACCAGGGCGATGATGCCCGCCTTGGGGATGTCCTTCTGAGGGTTCTTCGTCTCCTCCGCCGCGAGCGGAAGCTCCTCGATGCCGAGGAAGAACCACATCGCGAACGGGACCACGAGCAGGACAGGGCCGAACCCTCCTGGCAGGAAGGTGCTGTTCCCGGCGGTCGGCTTGACATCCCAGAGCTTGTCGAGATGGAACGACCCGGTCGCGAAGGCGACGATCACGAAGACGGCGAGGATGGCGAGGGAGATGAAGGAGACGACGATCGCGAGGCGGAAGCCGATTGCCGCGCCGAGTCCGTTCACCACCAGGAAGATGGCGTAGAGGATGATCCACATCACCCAGGACGGGATCTGGAAGCCGAAGAACGCGTCGAGCGCGCCATTGGCGTAGTCGGCCGCGAAGTAGACGACCACCGCGGTCGTCACCACGTATTCGATCGTCTCAGCGAGGCCGGTGACGAAACCGCCCCACGGCCCCATCGCCGCGCGGGCGAAGGAGTATGCGCCACCGGTGTGCGGCAGCGCTGCCGACATCTCGCCGATGGAGAAGAGCATGGTGAAGTACATGACGACCACGATCACCACGGCGATCGCCATGCCGCCGAAGCCGGCCTGAGACATGCCGAGGTTCCATCCGGAGAACTCGCCGGAGATGACGGCGGCGACACCGAGGCCCCAGATGCCCCACACTCCGGCACTGCGTTTGAGCGTTCGCTTCTCGAAATAGCCCGGTTCGACCTTGTTGTACGTGACACCTGCTGTTTTGTTCTCTGACATGCAGTCCTCCAGGTAGCGGATTACGGGTGATCCAGAGCATGGCGTTTATTGGTACTTGGTGTCTACCTTTGGATGTAAATTGCGTGTTACGTTCACACGGATCGCTGCTCACCGATGCGTGATGTAATGGTCGCCGAACGACAGGAGAGACGCATGGCTGCTCGCACCGGGATGCTCAGCATCGACCAGCTCGACACGCTCATCGACGCCGGCGAGATCGACACCGTGATCGTCGCATTCACCGACATGCAGGGACGGCTCGTCGGCAAGCGGGTTTCCGCCAGGCTGTTCAAGGACGAGGTGGCCCGCAACGGCGCCGAGTGCTGCAACTACCTGCTCGCCGTCGACGTGGAGATGAACACGGTCGAGGGCTATGAGATCTCCTCGTGGGAGAAGGGCTACGGCGACATGGCCATGATCCCCGATCTCTCCACGCTGCGGCTGGTGCCGTGGATTCCCGGAACGGCCCTCGTGATGGCCGACCTGACCTACCTCGACGAGACGCCGGTGCCCGTCTCGCCGAGGGAGATTCTCAAGAAGCAGCTGGCACGGCTGGCCGAGAAGGGCCTCGTGCCATACGTCGGCACCGAACTCGAGTTCATCGTGTTCGAGAACAGCTACCGGGAGGCCTGGAGCAAGGGCTACGCCGGCCTCACTCCGGCCTCCGACTACAACATCGACTACGCCCTGCTCGCCTCCACCCGCATGGAGCCGCTGCTTCGCGACATCCGCCTCAGCATGGATGGCGCCGGCATGTACTGCGAAGGCGTGAAGGGGGAGTGCAACCTCGGCCAGCAGGAGATCGCCTTCCGGTATGAGCACGCACTGACCACCTGCGACAACCACTCGATCTACAAGAACGGCGCGAAGGAGATCGCGGACAAGCACGGCAAGTCGCTCACCTTCATGGCCAAGTTCAACGAGCGCGAGGGCAACTCGTGCCACATCCACATCTCGTTCCGTGGCACGGACGGCAGCGCGGTCTTCGCCGATGAGGCTGACGAGCAGGGGATGTCGGCAATGTTCAGGCACTTCCTGGCCGGTCAGCTCAAGACGATGCGCGAGCTGACCCTGTTCTTCGCTCCCAACATCAACTCGTACAAGCGCTACGTCGAGGGCAGCTTCGCGCCGACGGCTGTCGCGTGGGGAATGGACAACCGAACCTGCGCGATGCGCGTGGTCGGGCACGGCCACCGGCGCGGCCTCGAGAACCGCGTTCCCGGGGGCGACGTCAACCAGTACCTCGCCGTCGCCGCGCTCATCGCCGGCGGGCTATACGGCATCGAGCATGAACTGGAGCTGGAACCGATGCTCGAGGGCAACGCGTATGGCAGCGATGCCCCGCGGGTGCCATCCACGCTGCGCGACGCTGCGGCCCTGTTCGGCGCGTCCGAGATCGCGAAAGACGCGTTCGGGGCCGATGTGGTCGAGCACTACCTGAACAACGCGCGTATCGAGGTGCAGGCCTACGACGCCGCGATCACCGACTGGGAGAGGGTCCGTGGCTTCGAGAGATTCTGAAGACTCGGTCGCTGAGCGTGTCGAAGCGCGCGCTTTGTCACGCTCA
>JAZJYU010000179.1:43924-47274 GCA_040390225.1 Actinomycetota bacterium
CTATCTGCAGCGAGCGAAGACCGGCGTCTGGGACACGAGGGCCGCGTACCTGCCGCACGTCTACTTCGACGCGGTGACCCGTGCGGGCGGCATCGCCGTGCTGCTGCCGCCGCAACCCGTCGACGACCGGATCACGGCGCGCGTGCTGGACGCCATCGACGGGCTGATCGTCACCGGCGGCCGCGACGTCGACCCCGCACGCTACGGACAGGCGCCTCACCCCGAAACGGACCGGCCGGGCCCTGATCGCGACGAGTGGGAGATCGCGCTGCTCGAGGGTGCCATCGCGCGCGAGCTGCCGTTCCTCGGAATCTGCCGTGGCGCCCAGGTGCTGAACGTCGCCCTGGGCGGAACCCTTCACCAGCACCTTCCCGACGTCATCGGCGACTCCCGGTACCAGTTGGGTGACGGCAACTTCGCGACGGTCGGTGTCATGGTCGACGAAGACAGCACGGTCGGCAGGATGGTACAGGGCGACGACGTGACCGTCGAGGTCTATCACCACCAGGCCATCGACCTCTTGGCGCCGGGGCTGCGCGTCACCGCCCGAAGCCAGGACGACGTGATCGAAGCGGTGGAACTCGACAGCGTGCCGTTCGGGGTCGGGGTGCAGTGGCATCCCGAGCAGACCCCGGAAGACCTGCGGCTGTTCCAGGGTCTGGTCGAGGCGGCACGCGAGTACCGCAGCACGATCGCTGAGCCGGTCGAAGCGGGTGGTGGATCGTGAGTGCTTCGACGAGCTCGGCGACCGTGCTGATCAATCCGGCCGATGAGACCTTTCTGCAGACCGTGGAGCACACGTCCATCGAGGGGGTGGATGACGCGGTCGCGCGCGCGGTCGCCGCACAGCGGAGGTGGGCCGCACTCGCACCGGCGGAGCGCGCGGCGGCGCTGCGTCGTTTCGCGGCGGTCGTCGGTGACCACGTCGAGGAGCTGGCGCAGCTCGAGGTTGCGAACTCGGGGCATCCGGTCTCGCAGGCCCGCTGGGAGGCGAGTCACGTCCGCGACGTGCTGAACTACTATTCGGCGGCACCGGAGCGGATGATCGGCAGGCAGATCCCGGTCGCGGGGGGTCTCGACGTGACCTTCCTCGAACCGCTCGGCGTCGTGGGCGTGATCGTGCCGTGGAACTTCCCGATGACGATCGCGAGCTGGGGTTTCGCGCCCGCGCTCGCCGCCGGCAACGCCGTGGTGCTGAAACCGGCGGAGTGGACTCCGCTGACGGCCATCCGTCTCGGCGAGCTCGCCCTCGAGTCCGGACTGCCCGCTGGACTGTTCCAGGTGCTGCCCGGTCGCGGCGGCGTGGTGGGCGAGCGCTTTGTAACCCACCCCCACGTGCGCAAGATCGTCTTCACCGGGTCGACGGCCACCGGCAAGAGGGTGATGGCCGGTTGCGCGGACCAGGTGAAGGCGGTCACCCTGGAACTCGGCGGCAAGAGCGCGAACATCGTGTTCGCCGACTCGGACCTCGAGAGGGCAGCGGCGACGGCCCCTTCCGCGGTTTTCGAAAACGCGGGACAGGACTGCTGTGCGCGGTCCAGGATCCTCGTCGAGCGGTCCGTGCTCGACGAATTCCTTCATCTTCTCGAGCCGGCGGTGAAGGGGGTGCGCGTGGGATCGCCGCTCGACGACGCCACCGAGATGGGACCTCTGGTGTCGGCCGCGCACCTGGCCACGGTGCGGTCGTACGTGCCCGATGATTCGCAGGTGGCATTCCGCGGCAGCAGGCCCGACGGTAAAGGATTCTGGTTCGCGCCGACGGTTCTGCTGCCGGCGTCCCGCACCGACCGGGTCGTCACTGACGAGATCTTCGGGCCGGTGGTGAGCGTGCTCCCGTTCGACGACGAGGCCGACGCGATCGCGCTCGCGAACGACAGCATCTACGGCCTCAGCGGCTCGATCTGGACCAGGGATGTCGGGCGCGCCATCCGCGTCGCCCGGGGCGTGGAGAGCGGCAACCTCTCCGTCAATTCGCACTCGTCCGTGCGCTACTCGACCCCGTTCGGCGGATTCAAGCAGAGCGGTCTCGGGCGCGAACTGGGTCCGGATGCCGCTGCCGCATTCACCGAGACAAAGAACGTCTTCATCAGTACCGACTAATAGCCTCACCGACTGACAGGAACAGCAATGCCCATCACGAAGATCGACCTCACCCAGCGCCTCGCCGGGAAGGTGGCAGTCGTCACCGGGGGAGCGAGCGGCATAGGGCTCGCCACCTCGAAAAGGCTCGCCGCCGAGGGGGCGAAGGTCGTCATCGGCGACTTCAACGTCGAGGCCGGCATGGCCGCCGCAGAAGAGGTCGACGGGCTCTTCGTGAAAGTCGACGTTTCCGACGAGAAACAGGTCGACGCGCTGTTCGATGCTACGAACGAGACCTACGGTTCCGTCGACATCGTCTTCAACAACGCGGGCATCTCCCCGCCGGACGACGACTCGATCGAGACCACCGAGCTGCCTGCCTGGCAGAAGGTGCAGGACGTGAACCTGAAGTCCGTGTACCTGTGCTGCCGTGCTGCACTTCGATACATGGTGAAGCAGCAGTCGGGATCGATCATCAATGCGGCGTCATTCGTCGCGGTGCTCGGTTCCGCCACCAGCCAGATCTCGTACACCGCATCGAAGGGGGGAGTGCTGGCGATGAGTCGCGAGCTGGGCGTGCAATTCGCACGGCAGGGGATCCGCGTCAACGCTCTCTGCCCCGGGCCCGTGAACACCCCGTTGCTTCAGGAGCTGTTCGCGAAGGATCAGGAGCGCGCGCAGCGCCGCCTCGTGCACATCCCGAAGGGCCGGTTCGCTGAGCCGGAGGAGCTGGCCGCCGCCGTCGCGTTCCTCGCGAGCGACGACGCCTCCTTCATCACCGGCTCGACCTTCCTGGTCGACGGCGGGATCAGCGCGGCCTACGTCACCCCACTGTGACGAGAGATGTCTGACCTCGCAGGAGAGGCGCTGTTCCGCCCGGTGCGGGCGGGCAACGCGTTCGAAGAGACGGTCGGGCGCCTGCTGCAGACCGTGCGGCTCGGCATCGTCGCCCCGGGGGATGCACTGCCGCCCGAACGCGACCTCGCCGCCCGCTTCTCGGTGAGCCGTGACACGGTGCGCGAGGCGATCCGATCGCTGTCCGACGCCGGGTTCCTGGTCTCCCGACGGGGCCGCTATGGTGGCACCTTCGTGGTCGACGTGCTGCCGGCCCGCGGCGTGATCGAGGGGATCGCGCCGACGGCGCCGCCCACCCTCGCCGAGCTGGATGACGCGCTCGCCCTGCGCGGCATCCTCGAGACGGGCGCGGCGCGCGCCGCCGCCGCTCGCAGCCTCAGCGCTCCAGGCTTCACCGAAAAGCAAGGCCAGTACCT
>JAZJYU010000180.1:0-7367 GCA_040390225.1 Actinomycetota bacterium
TGACGAACAGGGCGGAGCTTCCCATCGCGAGCGTGGTCTCGAAGCCGAGGCGGTCGACGTAGAACTCCTTCGCGGTGCGGGTGTCGCCCACCGCGAGGTGCACGTGGCCGACTGTCGCGCCGCCGATTCGCGGCTGCTCGACCGACTCCTCGGTCAGGTGCTCTTGCAGGAACGTGTTCGGGTCGAGGTAGAGCGTTGCCATCTCGACCTGGCCGTGGGTCCAGCTCCAGTCGGTGCGGTCACGGTCCCAGTACAGCTCGACGCCGTTGCCTTCAGGGTCGGTGAAGTAGAAGGCCTGGCTCACGAGGTGATCGGAGCTGCCGGTGAAGGTGCCGGGTGCCTTGGTGGCGACCGAGTAGACCGCGGCGGCGAGTGCCGCCTGGGTTTCGAACAGGATGGCGGTGTGGAACAACCCGGCATCACGCGGGGAGGCGTGCACGAGCTCAGGCGCGGCCTTCAGCACGATCACCGGGGTACTGCCGCGGCCGAGCGTCACTTCGTGCGCCCCCTCGCTGAGCACCGAGAGGGTCACGGCGTCACGGTAGTACGCGGTCATCGCGTCGAGGTCGGCGACGAGCAGGGTCACCGCCCCCATCGCGGTGTCGGCGGCGAGCAGATCCTGTGTGGTCATGCTGAGATCAACGTTGATGACACGTCAACTATTTCCGGCACTGCTGAGAATGGTCACGTCGTTGGCGTCCAGTTCGACGATGTTAAGCAGGTCGGGCAATTGCTCGCGCGTGCTGGCGCTCGCGATCGGCGCGACGATGCCGGGTTGCGCTCGCAGCCAGGCGAGGGCGACGGATGCCATCGACGCGCGCTTTTCGATCGCGACGCTCTCGAGTTCGGCGAGCTTCGCGAGCCCGTGGTCGTTGAGGTACTGACCGGCCCCCTGGCCGCGGGCCTTGCCCGCGAGATCCGACTCCGAGCGGTACTTGCCCGTGAGAAAGCCGCTGGCGAGCGAGAAGTATGGCATCACGCCAAGGCCGTGCTTCGCCGCGACGGGGGCCAGCTCGGTCTCATACGGCTCGCGGTGCACGAGGTTGTAGTGCGGCTGGAGTGCCACCGGGAGTGCGAATCCCTCGCGTGCGGCCACGGTCATCCACTCCTCCGCGCGCTCGCCGCTGAAGTTCGAGATGCCGATGTATCGCACCTTGCCCGCCTTCACGAGTGCGTCGAACGCGCCCGCGATCTCAGCCATGGGGATGTCGTCGTCGAAGTGCGCGTAGTAGAGGTCGATGTAGTCGGTCTGCAGGCGCGCGAGGGAGGCGTCGGCTGCTTTTGCGATGTTCGCCGCTGAAAGCCCCGTGAATTCAGGGTGGTGGCCCACTTTGGTGCCGACGATCACACTCGAACGGTTACCGCGCGCCGCCATCCAGTTCCCGATGATCGTCTCGGATTCGCCGCCGCTGTGCCCGGGAACCCACTGCGAGTAGCCGTCCGCCGTGTCGATGAAGTTGCCGCCGCCGGCGACGAAGCCGTCGAGCACCTTCTCTGACTCCGCCTTGTCGGAGGTCCAGCCGAAGGTGTTGCCGCCGAGGTTGGTGGGGAAGACGTCGAGGTCGGATTTTCCGATGCGGGTCATGGTTCGCCTATCCGCGCCCACCCGTAGCATGGGCGCATGTCGAAGACCTCGCTCGAACTGCTGTCCGAAGCGAGATACGTGCTTCTTACAACGTACAGACGTGCACAAAATGCCGCGGGGACGGGAGAACCCGTGTCCACCCCGGTCTGGGTCGCACCCGATGACGACCGCTTGCTCGTCATGACACAGGGTGCGACCGGCAAGGCGAAGCGCATCCGGCACACATCACGGGTGACACTGCAGCAGTGTTCCGCCAGTGGCAAGCCGTTCGTCGGCGCACCGGTGGTCGATGCAATGGCGACGATCCTGACCGGCCCGGATGCGATTTCGCTTCGGGATGCCGCATTCACCAAGAAGTACGGATTCCAGTTCCGCTTCATCCGCTGGTCTCACCGCAAGCGCAGCTCCGACGCGATTGTGGTCGCGTTACGGCTCGCGGCGCAGTAGCGTTCCGACCGGTACGGGCAGGGTCGCCCAGGAGCGCATTTCCTCGGGGTAGGCCATGTACAGCCGGATCCGGCATTCCATCGGGCTGGTTTCGGTGATCACCACGTAGCGCCAGTCCCAGTCGGGCGCCGGTGTCTCGGCATCCAGTCCCTCCATCGGCAGAGGGTTCGGCAGGCGACACTGCCAGCGGCCGTCGAGTTCGGCGAGGCCTCGCTCTTCGAGCGTTCCGCTGGTGAGAGGGAGTCCCACGCGAGTGACAGGCGCGCCGCCGGCGAGGTAGCCGACGAGCTCGCCGTCCTCCCGGTGGACGGGCTGCCAGTCCGAGGGAATCACGCTGTCAAGATTAGGAGGGATGCCGGTGGTATGCGCTGAGATTACCGCTATGACCAACTGGCTCGGAGTCGTCTCCCACAATCACGTGCAGCGCGGGGTCGAGCTCGGCATCGTGCAGACCAATCACGGTGCGAAGGCGGGCCTCGCTCGCATGTCACCCGGCGAGTGGTTCGTCTACTACTCGCCGAAGACCGCGTATCCCGACGGCCTCCCGCTGAAGGCCTTCACGGCGATCGGACGGATCGCGGATGACGAGCTCTTCCAGGTGAGCGAGCGCGGCTTCGAACCGTGGCGCCGTCGGGTCAGCTACGAGACGGCGCGGGAGGTGCCGATCGCCGACTTCGGCGGCGCTCTCGAGTTGACCTCGGTACCGAACTGGGGCTATCAGCTTCGTCGCGGACTCATCCCGCTGAGCGATCACGACCTCGATCTGGTCGGGACAGCCATGTTGGGGAATTCCTGGCCGTCCAGCTAAGTTGGAAAAGACAACTTAGCAAGGAGAGCGCAATGACGATGATCGACAATTCGGTGGTGCTGGTGACGGGCGCGAACGGCGGACTCGGATCGCAGTTCGTCCGGCAGGCGCTCGAACGCGGGGCTGCCAAGGTCTACGCGGCGGCGCGCACGCCCCGAGACTGGGATGACGCGCGGATCGTTCCGATCACCCTCGACGTCACCTCGCCGCAGTCGATCGCGAGCGCGGCCGCCTTGACGTCAGACACCTCGATCGTCATCAACAACGCCGGCATCAGTTCGAATTCGTCCATGACGACGGGACCGTTCGACGAGGTGCGAGCGGTGTTCGAGACCAACTTCTTCGGGGCGCTCGCCGTCGCGCGCGACTACGCGCCCATCCTGAAGGCGAACGGCGGCGGCGCGCTGGTCAATGTGCTCTCGGTGCTCAGTTGGATCGGGCTGGCCGGCTCGTACAGTGCGACGAAGGCCGCACTGTGGTCTGCCACCAATTCGCTGCGCATCGACCTCGCCGACCAGGGCACCCAGGTGGTGGGCCTGCACCTCGGCTACACCGACACCCCGATGACGAAGAACGTCACGGCGCCGAAGAACGACCCGGCCGACATCGTGCGGATCGCCTACGACGGCCTGGAGGCGGGCGAGCACGAGATCCTGTCCGACGAGATCAGTCGCCAGGTGAAGCAGGGTCTCGCCGGCCCGATCGCAGCGCTGTACCCGCAGTTCGGCTAGGCCTTCTTGTTGACGACGACCTCCTGATGGATCTCGTTCGTCAGCTGCTCGATCCGTTTCGTGAGTTCGGCGATCTGCTTCGTCATGACGGTGTTGTCGTCGAGCTCCTTCTCGGTCGAAGCGAAGTCGTGATCGGCCTTGACCTGCTGGAACGCGGCCTGCCGGTTCTGGCCGATCATCACGAAGGTGGAGAGGAAGATCGCCTCGAGCGACACCACGAGCGTCAGGGTGGGCCAGGGACTCTTCTCGAAGAACAGCATCCAGAGCGCGAACAGTGCAATGTGCACGTACACGAAACGCATCGATCCGGCGAAGGCGGTGATCGCGTCCGCGATGCGGAGCTGGATGCTGTCCGCGCGGCGTTTCGCCTCCGCTGCGACCGAAGGATGGTGCACCTGGCCGTCCTTGAGCAGGCGGGTGGGTCGGATGTGGGCTGTCGTCATAGGGGGATTACAGCACCCCGGGGGCGCCTACGGGCTGAGAATCACAACAGTTTCGCGAAGCAGAGCGAGATCGGCGAGTCGACGTAGTAGCCGAAGTTCGGGATGCGCGTGTAGCCCTCGCGCTCATAGAAGCGGATCGCGTCCGGCTGCTCCTCGCCGGTCTCCAGTACGAGTCGGTGCCAGCCGAGTCCGCGCGCGTAGTCCTCGAGAGTGCGCAGGATGGCCGTCGAAACGCCGGTGCCGCGGCTCTCTGGCCGCACGTACATCCGCTTGATCTCGCCCTCCGAGTCGTCCAGTCGTCTCAGCCCACCGCAGCCGAGCGGCTCCCCGTCGTCGGAGTACGCGACGAAGAAGACAGTGATGTCCGAGGCGGTCGGAGCCGGCCCCGGCTCGGAGTCCGGCGTTCCGTAGCGAATGGTGAGTTCGGCGCGCTGGGCGGCGCGCAGGGCCTCGCCACCGGCATCCGCCCAGTCGACCTCGCGGACGATCATTCGCCGGTCAGTCGTTCGAGCAGTTCGGCGTAGCGGGCAGCAGTACGGTCGACGATGTCGTGAGGCAGCTCGGGCGGAGTTCCGGAACGGTCCCAGTTGGCGCTGAGCCAGTCGCGCACGATCTGCTTGTCGAAACTCGCCAGCCTCCCGGGGCCGCCAGCCGCATACAGCGCGGCATCCCAGTAGCGTGAACTGTCGCTCGTAAGCACCTCATCGGCGAGGGTCAGCTGGCCCGTCTCGCGGTTCGCGCCGAACTCGAACTTGGTGTCGGCGAGAATCACGCCACGCTTCTCGGCGATGGCGGATGCTGTGCCGAAGATCGCGAGGCTGGTGTCGCGCAGCTGCGCGGCGACCTCCTCGCCGACCAGCTCTACCACGCGCTGGAACGTGATGTTCTCGTCGTGCTCCCCCAGCTCCGCCTTGTACGCGGGGGTGAAGATCGGTTCGGGTAGTCGGTCGCCGTCGCGCAGACCGGCCGGCAGCGGCACGCCGCAGACGCTCCCGGTGGCCTGGTATTCGACCCAGCCTCCGCCGGAGAGGTATCCGCGCACGACGCACTCGATCGGGTACATGTCGAGGGTGCGCACCAGCATCGACCGGCCGGCGAACTCGGCCGGTATCCCGGCGTCGCCGGGCGCGAGCAGGTGGTTGGGCACGTCGAGCTGGTCGAACCACCACAGGCTGAGGGTGGTGAGCAGCTCACCCTTGCCGGGGATGCCGGGCGAGAGCGCGACGTCGAAGGCGCTCACCCGGTCGCTGGCCACCATCAGCACCCGCTTCGCCGAGTCGAGTGAACCATGCTCAACGTAGAGGTCGCGCACCTTGCCCGAATAGATCTTCGTCCAGCCTGTCATTCGGCCACCCTCGCTGCGATGTCGGTTCTGTACTGGCCGCCCTCGAGCTCGATCGCCTCGAGCGCGAGGTAGGCGCGCGATCGCGCCTCCGCGAAATCGGTGCCAGTCGCCACGACGCTCAGCACCCGGCCGCCGGTCGCCACCAGAGTGCCGTCGGCGAGTGCGGTCGCGGCGTGCGCGATGCTCACGCCGTGAATGGCCTCGGCGGTTTCGAGTCCGGTGATCGGGCGACCTGTTACGGGCGTCTCGGGGTAGCCCTCGCTGGCGAGCACGACCGTCACGGCCACGTCATCCGTGAACTCCGGTCTCGGCATGCCACCGAGCTCACCGCTGGCCGCCGCGAGCAGCAGTCCGCTCAATGGGGTGATCAGGCGCGGCAGCACCACCTGCGTCTCCGGATCGCCGAAGCGGGCGTTGAACTCGATCACTCGCGTGCCGGTCTTCGTAATGATCAGGCCGCAGTAGAGCAGCCCGATGAACGGCGTCTGTTCCTTCGCGAGCTGGTGCACGGTGGGCAGAGCTATCGTGTCGATCACTTCGTCGACGAATCCGGCGGGCAGCCACGGCAGCGGCGAGTACGCGCCCATGCCCCCGGTGTTCGGGCCTTCGTCGCCGTCGAGCAGCAGCTTGTAGTCCTGAGCCGGCGAGAGCGGCAGCACGGAGTGGCCGTCGCTCAGCAGGAACAGCGACACCTCCTGCCCGTCGAGAAACTCCTCGACCAGAATGCTGCCGTGCCCGAGCCAGAACTCCGCGTGGGCGATCGCCGCCTCTCGGTCGCTGGTGACCAGAACGCCCTTGCCGGCAGCCAGCCCGTCCGCCTTGACCACATACGGCGCACCGAATTCGTCGATCGCCGCGACGGCGGCCGCCAGGTCGCCCGCACGCTCGGCGCGCCCTGTCGGAATGCCTGCCTCATCCATGATCCGCTTCGCGAAGGTCTTGCTGCCCTCCAGCTGCGCGGCCGCCTTGCCCGGACCGAACACCGGGATGCCGCGCCGCCGCAGTGAGTCCGCGACGCCGGCCACCAGGGGCGCTTCCGGCCCGACCACGACCAGCTGGATATCGTTCTCGAGCGCGAACTCCGTGACGACCTCGGGGTTGGCCGGGTCGAGATGGATGACGGGCACGGCCAGTGCGATTCCGGCATTGCCGGGCGCCGCGGTGATCTCGTGCCCGGCGTTCTCGCGCAGGAGTGCCGTGACGATGGCGTGCTCGCGTGCGCCAGACCCGAGGACGAGGATTCTCACCCGGCAAGCGTAGCGAACCCCGCCGAGTGTCTAATCTGGTTGCGTGCCGAAGCCCCGCATCCCCGACGCCGACGGGCAGGACGCCGTGCTGCGCGCGCTCGCCACACAGGAGGAGCGCGAGATCGTCGCGACGGCCGTGCGCTATCTGCTGCAGGTGCTGGCCGACATCGCACCGGGCAACTCGGTTGAGGTGCGCGTGCCGCCGTTCGGCGCCGTGCAGGTGATCGATGGGCCGGGCCACACACGCGGAACACCGCCGAACGTGGTGGAGACGGATGCCCTCACCTGGCTCGAGATCGCGGCCGGCTCGATCGAATGGGCGACCGCGCTCGCCGAGGGGCGCATCTCGGCATCCGGTTCCCGTGCGGACCTCGCCGCATACCTGCCCCTGGCTTGGCGACGCGACGTGGAATAACCCGTCCACCCCTATCGGCGCCTCTCCCGCTGGCATAGCGTCCTGTTCGAGAACTCGAGCCTGGACTGGGAGACATGGCGACGGATCAGACGCACATCGACGCCCTTATCGCGGGTCATCTTCACGAGCTGGACAAGCCCGGGGTGCTCAGCGTACGCCCCGGCTACGAGGTGTCCGGCGGCTGGCTCACCGGTAGGCAGGCCATCGTCGCGACGGTGCGGCGCAAGCACACGCCGCCGCCCGGCGACGCGCTTCCCGATCAGGTCGGGAGCGTGCCGGTGGATGTACGCCAGGCATCCCCGGCCAAGCGCCAGAACCACGCAGCCTCATTCCCCAGTACCCGATG
>JAZJYU010000180.1:7377-22949 GCA_040390225.1 Actinomycetota bacterium
CCCCCAGGCCTATGCCGACGACCGCCTTCCGTACCCCGACCACGGCGCCGTTCCGGTCTTCCCCAACGAGGTGACGCTGCCCAGTGCCACCGGGGTGACCGAGCACGTCTACTCGGCGCTGGCCGCGAAGCCGGCCAAGCCGAACGTGCCATACGCCGGCCCCGCCGGGTTCACCCTCGCCCCGGTCTCGGCGAAGGCCACGATCACCCTGAGCGCCAGTCCCGATTCGGGCTGGCCGACGCTCAGGGCCTTTCTCGCGGGCACTCGGCACTCGCTCACCGTCGGCCTGTACGACTTCACCTCGCAGCACGTGCTGACGGCGGTGGAGACCTCCCTGGCGGGCAAACAGGTGAAATTCGTGCTCGATCACCCGCCACGCAACCCCACCGCGGACCAGACGGACGAGCAGACCGCCACCGCACTGGCGACCGCGCTGGGCACGCACTTCGAACAGGCCTGGGCGCTCGACCGGATGGACCCGCTCGCCACCGCCTGGACCTTCCCCACGGCTTACCACATCAAGGCCGCCGTGCGGGATGGCTCGGCCGTCTGGCTTTCGAGCGGCAACTGGAACAACTCGAACCAGCCCGACATCGACCCGGTGACCACTCCCGGCGACGCCGATGCCGCACGACACGGCGACCGGGACTGGCACGTGGTGATCGAAAGCGTGGAACTCGCGTCCACGTTCGAGGCGTACCTGCTGAACGACCTCGAGGTCGCGCGGGCGCACAATGCGTCGGGGGCGGCATCCGCACCGACCCCGGTCGCACAGGGCATGCAGAAGACCGTGACCCCGCCATACGCGTCGTTCGCGCCGGCGACCACGGTCACGGCGACCAGCTGGATCTCACCGCTGCTCACCCCCGACCCCGGTGTCTACACGGGCGCCGTCAAGAAGCTCATCGAGAGCGCGACCACAACGCTTCACCTGCAATTCCAGTACATCGAGCTGCCGAAGACGGCGAGCGCGGTCTCCGCGCATTTCGCCGAACTGGTGCAGGCGGTGATCGACCGGCAGAAGGCCGGGGTCGACGTGAAGGTCATCATGAGCGAGTACGAGACCGCGGGCTACCTCGAGCAGTTGCAGGCGGCCGGGCTGGATGTCGTGAACAGCGTGCGCATCCAGAACAACGTGCACAACAAGGGCATCGTCGTCGACGGCACGTCCGTGCTCGTGAGCAGCCAGAACTGGTCGACCGACGGCACCCTCTACAACCGGGACGCGGGAGTCATCATCCACAACGCGAAAGCCGCAGGCTACTTCGATTCGCTCTTCGAGCACGATTGGGAGCATCTTGCGCGTCAGAAGGCGGCGTCGGACTGATGCGCCTGCTCTTCCTGCGCCACGGCCAGACCGAGTCGAACGTGCTAGGAGCGCTCGACACGGCGATACCCGGCGCTCCGCTCACCAGCCTGGGCGAGCGACAGGCCGATTCAGTTCCCAGTGCGTTGCCGCAGATCGACTCCGTGTACGTGTCGACACTGCTGCGCACCCAGCAGACCGCGGCACCGCTCGCAGCCGAGCGTGCACTCGTCCCCACGATCGTCGACGGATTCAAGGAGATCCAGGCCGGCGCCCTCGAGATGAGATCGGATCACGAGTCACAGGGCCAGTACAACGCCACCGCATACGCGTGGGCTCTGGGTGATCTCGACCTGCGGATGCCGGGGGGCGAAACCGGGCAGGAATTCCTCGCGCGATTCGACGCGGGCATCACATCCGTCACGGGCGAGACGGCGCTCGTCATCAGCCACGGCGCGGCGATCCGCACCTGGGTGGCGTCGCGCTGCGACAACACCTCGGGCGCATTCGCGGGCGATCACGTGCTGGCCAACACGGCGCTCGTCATCCTGCGCTCGACGCACCGCGGATGGCATCTCGTCGACTGGGGCGACGCGCCGATCGGAGGCGTGAGCCTGATGGATGCCCGCGCGGTCGACCCGATGGGTAGAGGCCGCCCGACGCCCGTAGGAGAATAGGAGAATGAGTTCGACCCGGTCCGACAGCAGCAGCACCCAGAGCGAGATGCGCATTCGCCGTGCGCCCCGCATCCCCGTCTTCCTTCTGCTGGGTGCACTGCTCGGGTTCGTGGTGACGCTCATCCTCACGGCGTCGTTCCCCACCGATCCGACGCTCGGATTCCCGGCGACGTTCGGGTACTTCCTGCTCTACGGCGTACCGGCCGGCGTCGTGATCGGTGCGACCGTCGGCATCGTCCTCGACCGCATCTCGAGCCGCCGCGCGAAGAACGTGGTCGTCGAGCGAACCCTCATCGACATTCCCGACGAAGACTGAGCCCGCCCGCCCGCTGTTCCCCTTCCGAACGCTGTTCCCCTTCCGAAATGACGGAGATTGTGCGGGAACGGGTCGGTCAGCCCCGACGGTTGGTGCGGGACGCCCGTTTCTCCGTCATTTCGGAAGGGGCGGGGGCGGGGTGCGGATGCCGTCGAGGATGACGCCGAGCACACGGTCGCGTTGCTGCTGGTCGGTCGCGAACATCGCGACGACCCCGACCACGAGGCGCATGAGGTCGTCGACCTCGACCTTCGGGTAGACCTCGCCCGCCGCGATCGCACGGGCGAGCAACTGCGCACCGGCCGCCCACAGTGCGGCCCGGCTGGCGGATGACGTGGCGAGGCCAGGCGCGAGTGCTTGCGCGTTTCCGAGGCGGTCGACCAGCAGCTCGACCCAGCGCACCAGCTCAGACCAGGGGTCGTCGTGCTCACCCGCCGCCGCGCAGATTCCATCGACCTCGGCGGCGTACACGGCATCGATGAGCTCTTCGCGCGTCGGAAAGTTGCGGTAGAGGGTGGCGATGCCGACGTGCGCGCGACGCGCGATGTCCTCCAGCGGGGCGTCGGCACCGAGCTCGTCGAAAGCGGCGCGAGCCGCGGTGAGCAGCGCGTCGAAATTGCGGGCGGCATCCGCTCGCTGGGGACGGCGCTGCGACAGCTGCTCGAGGAGGGTCACTGTGTCCTTTACAAACGGAGGCATCCTCCGCTAAAGTGGAGGTCACCTCCATTATAGAAGAGACGGATCATGAAATACAGGACGCTCGGCGCCACCGGTTTCACGGTGAGCGAGTTCGCGCTCGGCACGATGATGCTCGGCGCCATGGGCAACACCGATCGCGATGAGTCGGTCGCGATGATTCACAGCGCGCTCGATGCCGGCATCAACTTCGTCGATACGGCGGACGTGTACTCGGGCGGCGAGTCGGAGGAGATCGTGGGCAAAGCCCTCGCCGGGCGGCGCGACGACGTCGTGCTCGCCACCAAGTTCGGTCTGCCGATGGGTGACGACCCGAACCGCCGTGGTGCTTCGCGGCGCTGGATCGCCACCGCGGTCGAGAACAGCCTGCGCAGGCTCGACACCGACCGGATCGACCTCTACCAGTTGCATCGCGCCGACTACGGCACCGATCTCGATGAGACCCTGTCCGCGCTCAGCGACCTGGTGACGGCGGGCAAGATCCGTGCGTTCGGGTCATCGACGCAGCCCGCCGACTACATCGTCGAGGGGCAGTGGGCGGCGGCGCGCGGCGGTCATCGGCGCCATCTCACCGAGCAGCCGCGCTACTCGATCCTCAACCGGAGCATCGAGACGGCGATCCTGCCCGTCGCGGAGCGCTACCGGATGGGCGTACTCAGCTACGGTCCGCTCGGCAGCGGCTGGCTCTCCGGCCGGGAGCCCTCGGCCGGCCACCGCGTCGCGCGCGCCCCGCAGGCCTTCGACCTCGGCATCCCCGGCAACCAGGCGAAGGCGAATGCGGTCGAGAAGCTCACCACCGTCGCCGGCGATGCCGGGCTCTCGCTGGCACACCTGGCAACCGCATTCCCGCTCGCTCATCCCGCGATCACCTCCGTGATCATCGGCCCGCGTACGCCGCAGCAACTGCGGGACTCGCTTGACGGCGCCGATGTCGAGCTTGCGCAGGAAGTGCTCGACCGCATCGACGAGATCGTCGCACCGGGCACCGACGTGAATCCCGCGGACAACTACAACGCCGACCCGCCGGCGCTGAGAGACAAGCGCCTGCGGCGGCGCTAGCTGAGCTGGGTGCGCTCCACCCAGGCCAGGTACTCGGGAGTGACCGTGCCGGTCACGTAGTCGCCGGTAAAGCAACTCATCTCGAGCGACTCGACGGTCGACCCCTCCAGAATCGCGGCCTGCATATCGGCGACCTCCTGGTAGATCAGGTAGTCGGTGCCGAGTTCCGTCGCGATCTCGGGGATCTTGCGCCCGTGGGCCACCAGCTCCTGGCGGGACGGCATGTTGATGCCGTAGACGTGCGGGAAGCGTACCGGCGGCGCCGCCGAGGTGAAGGTCACCTTATTCGCGCCGGCCTCGCGGGCCATCTGCACGATCTCTTTGGATGTGGTGCCCCGCACAATGGAGTCGTCGACGATGAGGATGTTCTTGCCGCGGAACTCGGAGCCCATCGCGTTGAGCTTCTGCTTCACCGACTTCTTGCGCTCCGCCTGCCCGGGCATGATGAAGGTGCGGCCGACATAGCGGTTCTTGTAGAAACCCTCCCGGTATTCGATACCGAGCTTCTGGGCCACCTGCATCGCGGCGGGGCGGGAGGAGTCGGGGATCGGCATCACCACATCGATGTCGCCGCGCGGCGTGTACTGCGCGATCGTGTCGGCCAGCCGGTTGCCGAGGCGCAGGCGGGCTTCGTATACCGAGATGCCGTTCATGATCGAGTCGGGGCGGGCCAGGTAGACGTACTCGAACGAACAGGGAACCAGCCGCGGATTCGCCGCGCACTGCTTCGAGATCATCTCGCCGTCCAGCGCGATGAAGACCGCCTCGCCCGGGGCGACATCCCGCACGAACTCGTAGCCGCCGCTCTCGAGCACCAGGGACTCGGATGCGACGATCCAGTCGGTGCCGGTGAACCCCTGCGCTCGCCTGCCGAGCACGAGCGGACGGATGCCGAACGGGTCGCGGAACGCGAGCAGTCCGTAGCCGGCGATGAGGGCGATGGTCGCGTACGACCCTTCGACGCGCTGGTGCACGCGCTCGACGGCGGCGAAGATCTGGTCGGGATCGAGATTCGGGCCGGTGACCTGCTCCTGCAGCTCGTGGGCGAGCACATTCACCAGCAACTCGGTGTCGGAGGTGGTGTTGAGGTGCCTGCGGTCGATACGGAACAGTTCGTCGGTGAGCTCCCGCGTATTAGTGAGGTTGCCGTTGTGCACGAGGGCAATGCCGTACGGCGCATTCACGTAGAACGGCTGGCTCTCCTCTTCATTGCTCGCGGTGCCCTTCGTCGCGTACCGAACGTGCCCGAGTCCCATATTGCCGGGGAGTGCGCGCATGTCGCGCGTACGAAACGCCTCGCGCACCTGACCCTTCGCCTTGCGGATGTGAAAGGTGCGACCCTCCGCCGTGGCGATGCCGGTCGAGTCCTGGCCGCGGTGCTGAAGGAGGAGAAGGCTGTCGTAGACCTGTTGGTTGGCGGGTTCCGAAGAAACGATGCCGACGATGCCGCACATTCGCGGAAGGACTCCAGACCGTAGAGTTGGGGTGGTTCGGTACCAGTCTTTCACGCTTCGGGAACGGAAACGCCTATGGCCAGCAAGTACGCCGAAGCGGGCGTCGACACCGCGGCCGGCGACCTCGCCGTCGAGCTGATGAAGTCGGCTGTATCGAAGACCCATGGCCCCGAAGTGCTGGGCGGCGTCGGCGGATTCGCCGGGCTGTTCGACGTGTCCTTTCTGAAGTCGTACCGCAAGCCGCTGCTGGCCACGTCGACGGACGGGGTCGGCACCAAGGTGGCGATCGCGCAGGCGCTCGACAAGCACGACACCATCGGGTTCGACCTGGTCGGCATGGTTGTCGACGACATCGTCGTGGTCGGCGCGAAGCCGCTGTTCATGACCGACTACATCGCCTGCGGCAAGGTCGTGCCCACCCGCATCGCGGATATCGTGGCCGGCATCGCACGTGCCTGCGCCGAGACGCGCACCGCCCTGGTCGGCGGTGAGACCGCAGAGCACCCGGGCCTTCTCGGGCCGGACGACTATGACGTGGCGGGTGCAGCGGTCGGGGCCGTCGAGTCGGACGCGCTGCTGGGCGCCCACCTCGTGGCGGACGGCGATGTCGTCATCGCGCTCGGGTCATCCGGCCTGCACTCCAACGGCTACTCGCTCGTGCGGCACGTGCTGGCAGAAAAGAGGATCGGATACACGGAACGGTCGAACGAGCTTGGTGGCACGGTCGGGGAGGTGCTGCTCGAGCCGACCCGGCTGTACACCGCGCCGCTGCTGCGGCTGCTCGCCGACCCGCGCCTCGGCTCCAGCGTTCACGCGCTCAGCCACATCACCGGCGGGGGCATCGCCGCCAATGTCGCTCGCGTGCTGCCGGTGGGCAGCTGGGTCGAGCTCGATCGATCGACCTGGAGCCCTCAGCCGGTGTTTCGCGTGCTTGCCGAGTGGGGCGGGATGTCGCTCGAAGAGACCGAGGGGACCTGGAATCTCGGCATCGGCATGGTCGCGATCGTCGCTGCTCACGCCGTTGACGGAATCGTCGAGAAGCTGGCGACCGATGGCATTCCGGCGTGGGTTGTCGGAGAGATTTCGACATCGGCCAAAGACTTCACCGGGTTCGAGCAGGGCGCCAAAGGTGTCAACGGCGGCGCGGTGAGGCTGGCCGGTTCGTTCGCCCGCTAGCGGGCGAAGTCGGAGTTACGCGGACTGACCCGGGATGTACTGGTCGTCTTCGTCGTAGTCGTCCACGTCGTCGGTGTTGGCGGCCGCGGTCGCGAACTCCGGCCATTTCTCGAGGTCTTCTTCGAGCTTGGGGTCGACCGGAGCGCCTGAGGGGTGGGTCAGCTCGCGCTCGAGCGCGTTGTAGTTGGTGTCGGGGCTGAAGTACTTCAGCTCGCGTGCCACCTTGGTGTGCTTTGCTTTTTGACGGCCGCGTCCCATTGACTTGACCCCCTCACGATTCCTGCCCGGCCAAATTAGTCTTGCACTGCACCAACTGAATGTGCCCGAGGTTACCAACGGATCTTTGGAAAACTAAAGGCCAACTTTAGCATGCGGCGCTCATCCGGTTCGCTTGCGGCCAAGTGCTGTGCAGGCGGCTAACGTTAACTCGTGACCAGTGTGCCAGCACGTACCTCGGTCGTGGTGATCGGCGCTGGGCAGGCGGGCCTTTCGGTCTCCTACTACCTGAAGCGCCTGGGCCTCGAACCCGGGATGGACTTCGTCGTGCTCGATCGCGGGCCCGGCACCGGGGGCGCGTGGCAGAAGCGCTGGGAGGCGCTGCGAATCGGGTCCGCGCACCGAATCAACGATCTCCCCGGCATGGACGAGCTCGGCCTCAGTTTCGAGACCGCCGACCGCCAGGCGCCGGCGAAGGATGTCGTGGCCGACTACTACGCCAAGTACGAGGCGCACTACGGCTTCGGCGTCGTGCGCCCGGTGGACGTGAAGCGTGTCACCAACCGGGGCATGGACCTCGTGGTCGAGACCGGACCCGACCTGTGGGGCTCGGGCGAGATCGTCACCCAGATCGTGGTCAACGCGACCGGCACCTGGGGTTCGCCGTTCATCCCGTGGTACCCGGGTATGAACGAGTTCCAGGGCAAGCACGTGCACACGACCGACTACAACTCGGCCGCTGAATTCGCGGGCAAGAGCGTGGTCGTCGTCGGCGGCGGAACCTCCGCGGTCGGGTTCCTGCTCGAGCTCGAGACGTTCGCCTCGGAGCTCACCTGGGTGAGCCGCCGGCCGATCGACTTCAACGACGGTGAATTCGACATCGAATCGGGGGTCGCCGCGGTGGCGATGCAGGATGAGGCGGCCCGCACCGGGCGCGCCCTGCCCAGCATCGTGAGCGGTACCGGTATCGCGAAGACCCGCCGCATCCAGGCTGGTATCGAGCGCGGTCTGCTGGTCGCCAAGCCGATGTTCTCCTCGATCGAACCCGACGGCGTGCGCTGGCCAGACGGAAGCTTCCAGCACGCGGACGCGATCGTCTGGTCGACCGGCTTCCGCCCTGAGCTCAGGCACCTCGCGCCCTTGCGTCTGCGTGAGAAGGAGGGTGGAGTGACGGTCGGCCAGGGCTCGTCCTGGAAGGACCCGCGCATCTTCTTCGCCGGTTACGGCCCGCAGGCGTCGACCATCGGCGCCAACCGGGCCGGCCGCACGATCGCCCGCCAGGTCGTCGCGATGCTCTCCAACCTGGACACCTAAACGAGCACGAACGCCAGCGTCGCGAAGCCGAGCGACACGGCCAGGTTGAGCGCCACGCTCGTCAGTGCCGTGCGCCAGCGGCCGGACTGCACCAGCTGCACCGTCTCGACCGACCAGGTGCTGAACGTCGACAGTCCACCACAGAGACCGGTGAGCAGGATGAGGCGCCACTCCGCCGAGATGGCGCCACGATAGGCGAGTCCGAGTGCGACCCCGCCGAGGGTGGAGGCCACCGCGTTGACCACGAGCACTGCCCATGGGAACGAGGGGCGTCGCGCGAAGGCGAGTGATGTGGCGTAACGCAGGAGGGCACCGATCACGCCGGCGACGAGCACCGTGATCACGATCGGGACGGTCACTCGTCCACCAGATCCGGTGCGGTGCCTCGACGGCCGCCGAGGGCGATGCCGGCGACAGCGGCGGCGAAGCCGAGCAGCAGGGTGGCGGCGAGGTACGCGATGGCGAGCATCCACTCCCCATGGGCACCTTCGGCGACGAGCGACACCATCACCGCAGAGAACGTGGTGAACGACCCGATCAGCCCGGCTCCGAGTCCCGCGCGGAGCCAGTTGGGCAGGTCGCGGCGCTTCCAGAGGGTGGACACCAGTGCACCGAGAGCGAATGACCCGACAACGTTGATAATGAGTGTCGACCAGGGAAAGGTCGTGTCGCCGTGCGGGATGACGGCGTCAAGAGTGAGCCGTGCTCCGGTACCGAGAACGCCGCCGCCGCCGACGGCCACGAGCTCGCGCCAGCCGACCGGCACGCTAGTCCCTCTTCGGCGTAGTGGTGGTCTTCTTCGCCAGGGTCGAGGCAACTGTCGCCGTCGTGCTCACGGTGGTCTTTGCCGTCGTCTTGCGCTGGGCTGCGCGCATCGCTTTCTCTTCGCGGGCGGCACGATCGACCAGGCTCTCGCTCGTGCCCTCCACGGTGGCGGGGAGTCTCGCGCCGGGCGCGGCGGCCGGCGGGAGCGGCTTGCGCATGATCGGGCGTCGCGGTTCACCGCGCCGGTCGGCGCCGGGGAGCGGGCGAGAGCCGCGGGTGTATAGCTGTTTCGACGAGTCGAGCAGCCAGGGCACCAGTGCGATGGTCACACCGTGGCAGAGCATGAGCTTCTGGCGGATGCGGCGGGCCTTGTGGTTGTGGAGCAGGTTCTCCCACCAGTGACCCACGATGTACTGCGGCGTGTAGACGGTGATGACCTCGGAGCCGTACTCAGCACGACGTGCCTTGATGTACTTGATCAGCGGCGTACTGATGTCACGGTACGGGGACGGCACGATGCGCAGGGGGATCTTGATGTTCATCGTGTCCCAGAGCTTCGACAACTCCTCCGACGCCGCCTCGTCGATGTTCACGTGCACCGCCTCGATGCTCTCGTGGCGGGCGGCGATCGCGTAGTCGAGCGCCTTCAGCGTCGGCTTCTGCATCTTGCCGACGAGCACCACGGCATGGTCGCCGATCGCTCCGAACGTCGTGGTCGGGTCCACCTCGATGCCGCGGGCCACTTGGCCGTAGTACCGGTTGATCTTGTACATCAGGAAGAACAGGATCGGCATGATCACGAACACGAGCCATGCTCCGTGCGTGAACTTGGTGATCGTGACCACCACGAGCACCGTGAAAGTGAAGAGCGCACCGGTGGCGTTGATCATCCTGGAACGGATGACCTGCCCCCGGTTCGCACAGCCGGCGCGGAGCATCTTGGTCCAGTGCACCACCATGCCGGTCTGGCCGAGGGTGAACGAGACGAAGACGCCGATGATATAGAGCTGGATGAGGGATGTCGGGTTCGCGCGGTACACCAGCAGCAGCACGATGGCCACGCCGCTCAGTACCAGTACGCCGTTCGAATAGACCAGGCGGTCCCCGCGGGTCGACAGCGACTTCGGCGCATACGAGTCCCGTGCCAGCACGGACCCGAGCAGGGGGAACCCGTTGAACGCGGTGTTCGCGGCGAGGAGCAGCACGAGAGCCGTGGCGCCCTGGATGATGTAGAACATGAAGTACCCGGCGCCCGGGAACACGGCGGCGGCGATCTGTGAGATGACGCTGTGCTGCGGGGCGGTCAGACAGTCTTTGAAGCCCTTGAGGTCGCAGGCGGACTCGGCGTAGTGCACGTGCGTGATGAGGGCCAGGGTGACGATGCCGACGAACAGCACGATCGCGATACTGCCCATCAGAACGAGGGTGCGCTGCGCGTTCTTGATCTTCGGGCGTCGGAAGGCCTGCACGCCGTTGGCAACCGCTTCGACGCCGGTGAGGGCGGAGCATCCGCTCGCGAACGCTCTCAGCAGGAGCAGGATGATCGCGACCTGCCCGAGGCTCTCCGGGTTCTTGATCAGCAGCGACGACGACGCGGCGACCGGAACATCGCCGACGGCGGTGCGGAACAGCCCGACCACGATCATCGTGAGCACGCTGCCGATGAAGAGGTAGGTCGGCAGAGCGAAGGCCTTGCTCGACTCGGCGACGCCGCGAAGATTCACCGCCGCCAGGATGACGACGAAGCCGATCGCGAGTTCGACGCGATAGGGGTTGAGAGTGGGGAACGCGGAGATGATGTTGTCGACACCGCTCGCCACCGATACGGCGACGGTGAGGATGTAGTCGACGAGGAGCGCCGACGCCACGATCAGTCCGGCCTTCTCCCCGAGGTTTCTGTGGGCGACCTCGTAGTCGCCGCCGCCCGACGGGTAGGCCTTGATCAGCTGGCGGTACGACGAGACCACGACGATGAGCAGAAGAACGACGGCCGCGGCGATCCAGGGAGCGAAGCTGATGAAGGCGAGTCCGCCGAGGGTCAGGATGAGCAGCAGTTCCTGCGGGGCGTATGCCACGGACGAGAGCGCGTCACTGGCGAAAATCGGCAGAGCGAGGTGCTTCGGGAGGAGCTGCCCCTCAAGTTTTTCGGAGGGCAGCGGGTCGCCGATCAGCCATCGCTTCGGCGACCGGGCTTCGCTGGTCACGAGGAGCGACATTACACCCGCTGAACGAGGTGGGAATAATTCGACGCCGAGGTAGCAGCAGACTTTCGGATAACGATTGTGCGGCTAGTTGGAGGACAACGATCGCACCGCTGACCGCACCGCTGCGAGCTGTGTCCGCAGCAGTTCGGCGGTCCCGTCGGACAGAACGCCCTTCGCGGCCATCGTGCGCAGGTCCGTGCGCAACTGGTGCCGGAAATCCTCGACGATCGACTCGGCCTGATTCAGCTGGCCGCTGACCCTTACGTGCTGCGGCTCGGCCTTCGTGCTGCGACCGGCCTGGCGCGCGTCGTCGGTGGCCTCGCGGGCCGCTGCCGCGAGATCCGCCCGCAGGGTCCTCATGGCATCGGTGACGGATGCCCGCACACCGTCGGCGAGGCGGCGTACGGAGTCGCTGACGTCGTTCTCGATTCCGTCGAGTTCGCTGCGGCGGGACTCGAGCTCCGCCCGGCCGGCGTCGGTGATCTCATAGACGGTCTTGCGGCCATCCGCCGTCTTGGTGACGAGGCCGTCCTCCTCCAGCTTGCCGAGGCGCGGGTAGATGGTCCCAGCACTCGGAATATACGTGCCGCCGAAACGGTCGCCAAGTTCCTGGATGAGCTCGTAGCCGTGCATCGGGCGTTCGGCGAGCAGGTTGAGCAGGTAGAGCCGCAGGTGACCGTGGGCGAAGACCGGCGTCACGCCGTCACCGAGTGCAGCACCGACACGCTGCCCCCGACCGTGTTGGCGCGGAAGTCCAGCCAGTGCTTCTCGAGTTCGCCATAGCTGCCGGTGTAGCTGCCGTTGATGCCACGGATCTCGGAGTCGTCGAGCTGAAGCTTGCCGCTGACGGTGTTGACCGTGTACTTGGCGGGAACGCCCGGCTCGAGCCGCACGGTCACCTTGCCGCTCACGGTGCTGACTCTCGCCGAGTCTGGCACGCCCTTCAGATCGAGGAAGACACTGCCCGACACCGTCTCGCCGGTGAACTTCGCGATCTCGCCGCTCGCGGTGATATCCCCGCTGACGGTGCGGGCACCGACCTGACCGTGATGGTCGCGAACCGCGATCTCGCCGCTGACCGCGTTGAGCTGGATGTCGCCGGTCACGTCGTCGACCACGATGTCGCCGCTGACCGTGGACAGCGAGCCGCCGCCGTGAAGGCCGCTGACCAGTGCGCTCGCGGAGACCACACCGAGCTTGTACGCGACATCCCGGGGCACCATCACGCTGACGTCGGCCGAAGCCCGGCCGGTGAACGACGTGAACACGTCGAGAAAGTTCTCCCAGCTGAGCTGCGGGTGGTCGATCTCGAGCCGGTCGCCGTCGATCGAGATCTTGAGCGACTTGCCGCGCACGGAGTGCACCTCGACCCGTGCGCCGGGCTCGTCGTGAGCGACGATGTCGATCTTGCCGGCGATGAGGCTCACCTTGAGCGAGCGCACCACCTCGAAGTCGATGACCTTCTCGCCATCGACGAGCCACTTCTCCTGAACCATTGATGGTCCTTCCCATTTCAAGCTATATCGCGTTTGCGTATGCACACGATATATCTCGATTCTCCCTTCCGCAACCCCGACGCCCGGTTCGCGGATCAGGAGTTCGCAACGACGCGCCGCGTTGCCTCGACGCCGGATCGGCGAGTCCTCCGGTTTTCCTGATCCGTGAACGGGAAGGGGGGATTGACATTGACGTAACGTCAATGCCTAGCGTGGTGGTCATGACGAACGAATGGCCGATCCAGGAGATCGCGCGACTCTCGGGAACGACTTCGCGCACGCTCCGTCACTATGACGACATCGGTCTGCTGCCCCCGACGCGCATCGGTGCGAACGGGTACCGCTATTACGGCGAGGATGCCCTCGTGCGGCTGCAACGCATCCTCATGCTGCGCGATCTCGGGCTGGCACTTCCGGCGATCGCCGCCGTCGTCGACGGAGAGCAGGAGAACACGGATGCCCTCTCAGCCCACCTGCGCTGGCTGCGGCAGGAGAAGCAGAGACTCGACCGCCAGATCGGCGCGGTCGAAGGGACCATCAAGAGACTGAAAGGAGGTGAACGGCTCATGGTGGAGGAAGCATTGGATGGGTTCGATCACAGCAGCTACCGGGATGAGGTGATCGAGCGCTGGGGTGCCGAGGCGTACGCGACGAGCGACGCCTGGTACCGCTCGCTCGACGACGGCCAGAAGGCGGCGATCTCGGCGCAGCAGGCAGACATCCAGCGTGCGTTCGCGAACGCGCTCGCCGCCGGTGAGAGTGCGGCGTCGGAGGCGGTGCTCGCGATAGCGAAGCGCCACTACGAGTGGGTGAGCGTGGGATGGCAGGGAAGGCGCCCGACGGCCGACCAGTTCGTCGGACTCGGCGACCTGTATGTCGCGGATGACCGCTTCGCGAAGAACTATGGCGGCCGGGAGGGCGCCGAGTTCGTGCGCGACGCGATGGCCGCGTACGCCGAACGCGAGCTCTAGCGGTCTGTGATCACGCTGTCGCGACCTCGAGTCCGGGGTCTGGAACCCGGAGGAGCGGCAGCGTGAAACCGACCATCGGTCCGACGAGCAGGGCGAACGCGAGCGTTCCGATGCCGACGTTCCCGCCGAGCAGCCATCCGATCGCGAGCACGACCACCTCGATCGAGGTGCGCACGATCCAGATCCGCCAGCCGAAGCGGTGGTGGATGCCGGTCATCAGCCCGTCGCGCGGGCCCGGCCCGAAACGGGCGCCGATGTACAGCCCCGTGGCGACGGCCAGCAGGCAGAGGCCGCCGGCGAAGAGCAGCACCTGTACCGCGAGCAGGTGCTGCGGCGGTATGAGCCAGAGGCCCAGCTGGGCACTCGGTCCGATGAGAAGAACGTTGAGGAGGGTGCCGATGCCGGGTCGCTGCCTGATCGGAATCCAGAGCAACAGCACCAGTGCCCCGACGATGTTCGTGACCCAGCCGAAGGGGATCCCGGTGTGACGGGAGATGCCCTGGCTCAGCACATCCCACGGCCCGACGCCGATTCCGGCCTCGACCATCATCGCGATCGCGATCCCGTAGAGGAAGAGTCCGGCTGGTAGCTGCACCACTCGGCGGGCGAATATGAGTCTGCTGGTCACGAGGGCAAGCCAATTACACTATTGGACCTGTCACAAGGGGCCAATCTTGCTACAGTGGCCGCATGGCATCCGTCTCGGGCCGCATATTGGCCTCACTAGTGGCGGGCTGGCGTGAGTCCACCGCGGCGCCCGCGTACGCGGCGCTCGCCGACCGCATCCGTCTTCTGGTGCTCGATGGCCGCATCCCGCTCGGCACTCGCCTGCCGGCCGAGCGCGAACTCGCCGCCCAACTCGGCGTGAGCCGCACCACGGTGACGGCGACCTACTCGGAGCTGCGGGATGCCGGATACCTGCACAGCGTGCGCGGCTCAGGCAGCGTGGCCCGGCTGCCCATGCGTGCGAGTGTGCCGGTCGAGTCGGACAGCGCCGGCTACCTCGATTTCAGCAAGGCCGCGCTGCCCGCCATCCCGCTCGTGGTCGAGGCCGCCCGGCGAGCCGCGCTCGACCTGCCCGCCTACCTCGGTGAGAGCGGGTTCGATGCTGTGGGGCAGCCGGCTCTGCGTGCGGCGATCGCCGATCGCTACACATCGCGTGGCCTGCCGACCGAACCTGGGCAGGTGATGGTGACCATCGGCGCCCAGCACGCGATCGCCTTGCTGGCGCGCACCCTGCTCGGCCGCGGCGACAGCGCGCTGGTCGAGTCACCCAGTTACCCGCATGCCTTCGAGGCCCTCAAGCTGACCGGTGCGCGGCTGGTGCCGGTGAGCGTGACTACCGAGCACGGCTGGGATGAGCCGGCGCTCGAGCAGGCGCTGCAGCGCACCAGCCCGGCCATGGGGTACGTCATGCCAGACTTCCACAACCCGACCGGCCGATCGATGTCCGCCGAGTTGCGGGAGCGGATGCTCGCGCAAGCGGCAGCCCAGGGCACCGTCATCGTCGGCGACGAGACCATGGCCGAGCTGTCGATCGACCGTGCGGACAATCCGCTGCCGCTCGCCGCGTACGGGCCGGCCGTGCTCATCGGCTCGGTCGGCAAGACGCTGTGGGGCGGGCTCAGGATCGGCTGGATCCGGGCGGAGCGGCCGCTTATTCAGCGGCTCACCCGCGCGCGGATGGCCGGCGACCTGGGCACGCCGATGCTGGAGCAGCTGATCGTCACACGGCTGCTCGAGCAGTACGACAGTGTGCTGGCGACCCGCCGTGACCAACTCAGGGCCGGGCGCGATCACCTCACGGCGAGGCTGGCTGATGCGTTCCCCGGGTGGAGCGTTCCGCGCATCGACGGCGGCCTCACCGCGTGGGTGAACCTCGGTGCGCCGGTCAGTTCGCAGCTGACCCTGGCTGCACGTGC
>JAZJYU010000181.1:0-11482 GCA_040390225.1 Actinomycetota bacterium
GGACCTCGATCTGGCGGAGAAAGTCGACCGGGTAGAGCTGCCAGGTCACCGAGTTGTCGACGGGTTCGACGGCGCGCAGGCCGTCCAGGAGAACGAGCGCCTGCTTGCCCTCCCCGCCGAAACCGCGCAGGTCGATGGCGAATACCCGCCGGTCTTTCGGCAGGGCGAGCATCAGCTCCTGCCAAAACAGCGCCGACGAGACATTGCCATGGATCAGCACGATCGCGGGCCCCTCCTGGGGGTCGCCGTCGCGCACGAGCACGTTCACTTTCAGCTTGGGGGTGGTGACCGTGACCTGGGAGATCCCATCGAAAAGCGGCATCGCGTGCTCCATTCGTCGTCGAACATTTCGAGCGTAGCCTGACGGAATGAGCAAATCACTAACGGGGCGCAAAGCCCTGGTGACCGGCGCCGCGAGCGGGATCGGCGAGGCCATCGCGCGCGCCTTCGCCGCCGAAGGGGCACACGTCGTCATCGCCGACCTCAACGGCGACACGGCCGGTGCGCTGGCGACCGAACTGGGCGGCGAGGCGTGGCAGGTGGACCTGACCGACACGGCGGCACTCGAGTCGCTCTCGCTGGACTGCGACATCCTGGTCAACAACGCGGGCATCCAGCAGGTCTCTCCGATCGAGCAGTTCGACCCGGCGAAATTCCGTCAGATCCTGACTCTCATGGTGGAGGCGCCGTTCCTGCTCATCAGGGCCGCGCTGCCGCACATGTATCAGGCCGGGTTCGGGCGTGTCATAAATATCTCGTCAGTTCACGGCATCCGCGCATCGGAGTTCAAGTCGGCCTACGTCACGGCCAAACACGCTCTCGAGGGACTCTCGAAGACGACGGCGCTCGAAGGTGCGCCGCACGGTGTGACCAGCAACTGCATCAACCCCGGCTACGTGAACACGCCGCTGGTGCAGAAGCAGCTGGAGGACCAGTCGAAGGCCCACGGCATCCCGCTCGACGAGGTCGCCGAGAAGGTGCTGCTGGTGAACAGCGCGATCAAGCGGATGACCGACCCAGAAGACATCGGCTCACTGGCCACCTGGCTGGCCGGCCCGCACGCGAGCATGGTCACCGGCGCCTCGTACCTGATCGACGGCGGATGGAGCGCGCGATGAACCCGCGCGAGTACGACGTTCCCGTCGACGGCGGGTTGCTCCACGTCGGCGAATGGGGACCCGAGGATGGGCCGGTGGTGGTCGCAGTCCACGGCATCACCTCGTCCCACCGCGCCTGGGTGGCCGTCGCCCGCGCCCTGCCCGAGGTGCGCGTCGTCGCCCCCGACCTCCGCGGTCGCGGTAAGAGCAACGAGCTGGGCGCTCCGTATGGGATGGCCCGCCACTCCGACGACCTGGTGGCGATGATGGATGCCCTCGGCATCGCCAGCGCACCGATCGTCGGCCATTCGATGGGCGGCTTCGTCGCCCTCGTCGCCTCGCAGCGCCATTCGACGCGCTTTCCGCGGCTGCTGCTCGTCGATGGCGGGTTGCCGCTCGCGCTGCCAGAGGGTTCCACGATCGAAGAGACGGTGACGGCATCGCTCGGGCCGGCCGCGGCGCGACTGTCGATGACGTTCGAGACGCCGAAGGCGTATCTCGAATTCTGGCGACAGCATCCCGCGCTCACCGACTGGAACGACGACATCGAGCAGTACGCCCTCTACGACCTCGACGGCAACCATGCCGCGACAAAGTGCGAGGCCATGGCCGCGGACTCCGAGGAACTGTACGGCAGCCCCGAGATACTGAGCGCGCTGGAGAAGGTACGTGAGTTCGTCATGCTGACCGCTCCGCGCGGGCTGCTCGATGAGACCCCCGGGCTGTACTCACCGGCCGCGATCGCCCGCTGGAAGCACGAGTTACCGCTGGCGACGATCACCGAGGTGCCCGATGTCAACCACTACACGATCGTGATGGGCGACCGCGGCGCGCACGTCGTGGCGTCGCGCATCCGCCCCCTCCTCGGCGCCTGAGCGGGTCGAGCTTGTCGAGACCTCGCCGGCGAATTTCGTAGCGCCTAGTCGGGGCGCGGGGCGCGGCGCAGAGCGTCGTCGACCGAGGAGCGGACCAGGGGCGCCAGCATGAGCCCCGGCTGGTCGATGCCGATCGAGGCGAGGATGCCGGTGGCCTGGTCGACGATCGCGCTGGAGAAACTGGTGGCCGTGGCGATCGCCTCCGCGTACGCTGCGCGGTCGGCCTCATCGACGAGGATCGGCTCACCACCCATCTCCACGACGAGCGCCTGCCCGATCGGCTGCACGGGCGTGGGCGCGGTGACGGCGAAGTATGCACTGGACAGGCGCGCGACATCCATGCTCGTGCCGCTGAACACCATCGCCGGGTGAATCGCGAGCGGTATGGCCCCGGATGCCGTGGCCGGCCCGAGCACGCCCGTGCCGAACTCCGCGGCGGTGTGCATCACCAGCTGCCCGGCCTGCCACGCTCCGGTCAGCGCGAGCCCGGCGACGAGTGCCTCCAGTTCCCCGGCCGGCACCGCGAGGATCACCAGCTCGCTCCTCTCGACCAGGTCGGGAACGGCGAGCAGCGGCGCGCCCGGCAGCATGGCCTCGGCCCGCTCCCTACTGCGCTCGGAGATCGCGGAGATGCCGACGATCGCGTGCCCGGCCCCGGCGAGCGCGGCACCGAGCACCGGACCGACCCGGCCGGCACCGATGATGCCGATGCCGAGCCGGCCCGACCGCTGCTGCCCGCTCACGAGGCCGCCTCGCCCGCTCGCCAGCGGTGGCTGGTGTCGATCTGACCGGCGGCGACGGCTGCTGCGGAGACCGTTCCGAACAGGCGCGTCGCGACGTCGAGATCGACCACGTCGAGGTGCGGACGGATCGGGCCGTGCACCGTGTGCAAGTGCAGGTCGGCCAGCCGCAGCATCCGCAGCACCGGCCCCTGCTCGATGGCGACGCTCTGCAGCCTCGGTTTCGGCACGATGGTGAAGCTACGCAGCACGGCCCCGCGGCGCATCACGAACGATCCCGGCGTCACGAGGAACCCGTTGCGCCGCCAGGAGAACGGGCGCAGCCAGGCAGCCCGCCGCGGTGAATTCTCGAAGCCGTCGTCGCCGCCGCGCGATCGCAGGCCGCGCTCGATCATCGAGACCGACTCGGCACCGACGAGCTCGGGCAGCATCAGCTCGAGCACCTTTGTCACCTCGGTGAGATTGCCGACCGGCAGAAGGGTCGTGTTCGCCTGGTTGTCCGCGCCGCGGGTGCGCGAATGCGATGCGCGGTTCACCCGCACCTCCCACCAGCCGAACGGTCGCCAGAACAGCGGCTGGCTGACCTCGATCGAGTGGATGCGGCCAGGCGGCAAGGTCTCATTGGTGGTCGACAGCAGACCCCAGCCCACCCGCACGCCGTCCGGAGTGCCGGAGATGCTGTATCGCAACGACCGGGTGAACCGCCGAACATAGTAGCTGCCGAAGCCGATGACGCTGGGGAAGGCGAGGAACAGGATGAACAGGTCGCCGGTCAGCGAGATCCACACCGCGGCTCCCGCGATCAGCAGTATCGCGATGACGGATCCGGTGCCGAGGATCATCGAGCCGAGCAGCCGCCCGAGATGCATGGTCACGATCGACTCCGGCGGGGTGTCGGCGTCGTGATGCGGTGCGGTGAACTCCTCCAGTCTCCTGTCGATCAAAGACCCGGGTGCCACGCCCGCCGAGTTCGCCGAAGCGTCCGCCGCGCGACTTCCCGACGCCAGCCGAAGAATCTCTTTCCGCAGCTGATCCGCCGCGCGCGTATCGAGGTACGACAGCTGGAGGTTCGCGTCGTGCCCGGCCTGGTCGATCTCGAGCTTCGCGGCGCCGAACACGCGCGCGAGCAGCGGGCGCACGATGTTGACGCCCTGGATGCGATCCAGTCGCGCCTTGCGATTGGTGCGGATGAACACCCCCGACCGCACCTCGACCACCTCGTGCGTGATGCGGAAACTGTGCATCCGCCACGACACGTAGAACCCGCCGATGAGCACCAGCAGCACCACGATGATCACCAGGAGCGCCTGGATGACGTAGCCGTGACCGAGGATGTAGTCGATCGGGTTGCCCTGGTCGTCGAGTCGCGGAACGAACAGCCCGAGCAGGCGTTCTCGCAGGTTGGCGACCACCGCACCGAGGATCGCGATGAACACGATCCCGCCCTTCAGCAGCGGGGACGCGGGGTGAAGACGATGCCACTCGCCGTCGCTCAGTTGAGAAGCACCGGCGTTCACAGTCCCGCTCGCCTGCTTTCCGCCACGCTCACCAGGTGGTCGCGCAGCTTCTCGGCGTCCGCCTCGAGCAGGCCGGGGATCGTCACGCCTGCCGACGCGGCCGCCGTGACGAACTTGAGTTCGCTGAGCCCGAGCCCGCGGGCAATCGGGCCGCGGTTGATGTCGACGAGCTGCATTCGCCCGTACGGCACCGCCACGAAACGCTGCCACATGATGCCCCGCGTGAAGAGCAGGTCGTCTTCGCGCAGCTGGTAGCCGATCGCGCGCACTCGTCGCGGCACCAGGACGAGGTTGACGAGCGCCCCGACGGCGATGGCGGCGAGCGCGATGGCAAGCCACAGCACATGCAGCAGCAGCAACGCTGCCGCGCCGGCACCCGCCGCGATGACGAAGAAGATTCCCGCGCCGAGCAGGTCTACGGCCACCAGCTTCGGCGATACCCGCGTCCACTCCGCATCGGCGAGCTCGATGCGCCTCATGGCTCGACTCGCACGGTCTTGCCACCCTTGTCGTCGTCGCTCGGCGGAACGGTGCACATGTACTCCGCGATCAGGCCGCCTGCGAGCAATACACCCGCTCCCACGATGGTGACGACGGACTGCACTACCGAGCCTCCCGCCACGACCGACCGGGTGGACAGGTAGAACGTCACGCCGATGCCGAAACCGGTGAGCAGCGCACCGGTGAGCGCGCTGGCTTTGGCCAGCACGAGCACCCGGGTCGCGTAATAGGGGTCGACCGGCCCGGTCGCCCTTCCGCGGGTCAGCCTGCGGATCGGCACCGCCAGGGAGACGACGATACCGCCGATCGCGGCGAGCGCCAGCGCCAGGGTGAGCGGGGGAAGGATGATCGGGCGGCCCGCCGAGGTGAGCGCCGTCTCGAGAAACGCGCCTCCCACACCGCCGACCGCTGCCAGGAGCACGAGCACTCCGATGTTCGTGCGCTTCATGCGGTCACCAGCGGCGAGGCGGCGTAGCCCCAGACCTGGTCGGAGTGAGCGGCGGCGAGATCTGCGATGGGTCCGCGGCCGGGCAGCACAGCGTCGGGCTGCACCTGCAGCCATGGCACGATCACGAACGGTCGCTCCCACGCGCGCGGATGCGGAAGCGTCAGCCGCTCGTCGTGCTGGGTGAACAACGCGAAGGTCACGATGTCGAGGTCGAGCGTACGGTCGCCCCAGCGTTCTACTCGCACCCGCCCGTGCTCGGCCTCGATGCGGTTCAGTTCGTCGAGCAGCTGCTCGGGCGACAGCCCGCAGCTGACCGTCACCACCGCATTGAGGTAGTCGGGTGCGAGCTCGTCGACGCCGTCGAGCTTCACGGCGTGGGACTCGACGATCCCCGACGCATGAACGGATCGCACCCCGTCGATCGCGCCGATCTCGGCGACCGCCGCGCGCAGGGTCGTCTCGCGATCACCCAGGTTGGCTCCGAGGGCGATCACCGCGGGTAGCCAGAGCCGGTCTCTCATGACGGCCGCTTTCTGTTCAGGGTGACCGAGACATCCTCGAATGGCACGGTGATCGGTGCGTTCGGCTTGTGCACTGTGACGCGCGCCCATTGGGCTGCGTCGTGGGTGAAGACCACATCGACCACGCGCTGGGCGACCGTCTCGATGAGGTCGACCGGGCTGGATTCGACCGCGGCGACCACCTGCTCGGCGAGCACACCGTAGTGGATCGTCTTGTCGAGATCGTCCGACTCGGCAGCCTCATCGAGCGAGATCATCACTCGCACGTCGATGACGAACTCCTGCCCGTCTCTGCGCTCGTGCTCGAAAACGCCGTGATGCGCGAACGCGCGCAGTCCGACCAGGGCGATCTCGTCTACCGGGTTCACGACTGCATCGCCTCCCATACATCGAGCGCGGCCTTCGTGCCGGCGACATCGTGCACGCGCACACCCCACACCCCGGCCTGCGCCGCAAGTGCGCTGATGGTCGCTGTCGCCGGATCCCGGTCCTTCGTCGACGCGTCGTCCGGCAGCAGTTCGCCGAGAAACCGCTTGCGCGACGCCCCGATCAGAATCGGGTAACCGATGGTGCCGAGAGCCGGAAGATTCGAGAGCAGCTTCCAGTTCTGCGCGGAGTCCTTGGCGAACCCTATTCCCGGGTCGAGGATGATGCGGTCAGGCTGCACGCCGTTGACGATCAATTCGGCCACCCTGTTCTTCAGCTCGTCGCGCACATCCTTCAGAACGTTCTTGTACTGGTTATTAGCAGCCATGTCTTTACTCGGACCACGCCAGTGCATGGCCACGAAGTGCAGACCGGTTTCGGCGGCCACCCGAGGCATGCCCTCGTCGGCCAGTCCGCCCGAGACGTCGTTGATGACCGTGGCGCCGATCTCGGCCGCCGCGAGAGCGGTCGCCGCGTTCATGGTGTCGATGCTCACCGCGATGCCGCGGTCGATGAGACCCTGGATAACGGGCAGCACGCGCAACTGCTCCTGTTCGATCGGGACCCGCTCCGCGCCTGGGCGGGTCGATTCGCCGCCGACGTCGATCAGCTGCGCGCCGGCCCGGGAGAGCTCAACGCCCTTGATGATCGCGTCGTCGAGGTTGAGGAACTCGCCTCCGTCGCTGAACGAGTCCGGGGTGATGTTCACGATGCCCATGATGCGCGGGCGGGAGAGGCTCACCGGGCTGTGCGGGCGCAGCGAGACCACTTCACTCATGAGGGAATCCAATCATTGCCAGCGCCTCTTGACGAGCAGACGCATCGGCCAGCGTTCCCCGGCCCGCCAGTGTGACCGTCGAGCTGTGCGCCTGGCGCGGTCCACGCGAGGTGACGCAGCCGTGCACCGCGTCGAGCACCACGAGTACGCCGAGCGGCTCCAACCCGACCTCGAGCGCGTCGGCGATCTCCTCGGTGAGGCGCTCCTGCAGCTGGGGGCGGGTCGCGATGACGTCCACCAGTTTCGCGATCGTTCCCAGCCCAACGACCTTCGCATCCGGAAGGTATGCGACGTGTGCGACGCCGAGAAACGGCAGCAGGTGATGCTCGCAGACGGAACGGAACTCGATGTCGCGGATGACGACCAGCTCACCCGACTGACCGGAGATGACGCTGTCGGCCAGGAGGGCATCCGTCGACACCCCCATACCGGCGAAGAACTCCGCGTACGCCTCGGCGACACGGCGCGGCGTCGCCTCCAGGCCTTCACGCGAAGGATCCTCGCCGATGGCGGCGAGGATCTCGCGCACGGCCGCCTCGATGCGGGCCGTGTCGATGCCTGAAGCAGCGGGGGTCGGCGCGGTCACCGGCGGTCGCGTCTCTGACAAGCCCTCGTCTTTGACAAGCTCAGCTTTGGCAAGCTCAGGCGGTCGCGATGCCCGGGCTCTTGCGCGGACGCGGAGCGCGGGCCTTCTTGGCGGGCGGGTCGTCCGAGGTCACTCCGCCGTCGACCACGCCGGCGTCGATCGCACCCTTGAGGGGCATGCCGACGGCGGGCAGGTCGGAGACGGGGCGCTTCTTGCTCGACAGCCACTGCGGCCGCGGCGGGAGGTGCTTGACGTCCTTGAAGATCGCGGCGAGCTCGGTGTGGTCGAGCGTCTCCTTCTCGAGCAGCGCGCTTGCGAGCTTGTCGAGGATGTCCCGGTTGTCGTTCAGAACCTGCCAGGCCTCGTTGTGGGCGTTCTCGATGAGCGCCTTCACCTCATCGTCGACCTGCTCGGAAACCCGCTCGGAGTAGTCGCGCTGGCTGCCCATGTCGCGACCGAGCCACATCTCGCCCTGGCCGGAACCGAGCTTGACGGAGCCGATGTTCGACGACATGCCGAACTCGGTCACCATCTTGCGCGCCGTCTGCGTCGCCTTCTCGATATCGTTCGACGCACCGGTGGTGGGGTCGTGGAACACGATCTCCTCCGCCACGCGACCGCCCATCGCGTAGGCCAGCTGATCGAGCAGCTCGTTGCGGCTGACCGAGTAGCGATCCTCGACGGGCATCACCATCGTGTACCCGAGGGCCCGACCGCGCGGGAGGATCGTGATCTTGGTCACCGGGTCGGTGTTGTTCATGGCCGACGCCACGAGCGCGTGGCCGCCCTCGTGGTACGCGGTGATCAGCTTCTCCTGATCGCGCATCACACGGGTGCGGCGCTGCGGGCCCGCCATCACGCGGTCGACTGCCTCGTCGAGGGCGCGGTTGTCGATCAACTGGGCGTTCGAGCGGGCCGTCAGCAGCGCTGCCTCGTTGAGCACGTTGGCGAGGTCGGCACCGGTGAACCCTGGGGTCTTGCGGGCGAGCACCTCGAGGTCGACGCCGGCGGCGAGCGGCTTGCCCTTGCCGTGCACCTCGAGGATCTTCTTGCGGCCCTGCAGGTCGGGGGCGTCCACGCCGATCTGGCGGTCGAACCGGCCCGGGCGCAGCAGTGCCGGGTCGAGGATGTCCGGGCGGTTCGTCGCCGCGATCAGGATGACGTTGGTCTTCACATCGAAGCCATCCATCTCGACCAGCAGCTGGTTGAGGGTCTGCTCGCGCTCGTCGTGACCGCCGCCCATGCCGGAACCGCGGTGACGGCCGACGGCGTCGATCTCATCGACGAAGATGATGGCCGGCGAATTCTCCTTCGCCTGGGCGAACAGGTCGCGCACGCGGCTGGCGCCGACACCGACGAACATCTCGACGAAGTCCGAGCCGGAGATCGAATAAAACGGCACGTTCGCCTCGCCTGCGACGGCGCGGGCGAGCAGGGTCTTACCGGTGCCGGGAGGGCCGTAGAGCAGCACGCCCTTCGGGATGCGGGCTCCGACGGCCTGGAACTTGGCCGGGGCGACGAGGAAGTCCTTGATCTCTTCGAGTTCCTCGATCGCCTCGTCGGCTCCAGCGACATCCTGGAACGTCACCTTCGGGCTCTCCTTGGAGACGAGCTTTGCCTTCGACTTGCCGAACTGCATGACCTTGGATCCGCCGCCCTGCATGCTGGAGAGCAGGAACCAGAAGATCACACCGATGATGAGGAACGGCACGACGAGACCGAGCAGCGACGAGAACCAGTTGCCCTTGTCGACCACATCGTCGAAGGACTTCGGGTTGGCGTCGGTGACGGCCTTCACTATCTCGGAGCCACGCGGCGACGCGTAGTAGAACTGAACGTCTTTGCCGTCGGCGCCTGCGGTGGTGAGCACCAGGTCGACCCGCTGTTCGCTGTCGACGATCTTCGCCGAGGCGACCTTGTCATCCTTCAGCAGCGCGAGGCCCTGCTTGGTCGTGATCTCTTTGAATCCCGACCCGCTGAGCAGGCTGAACGCGACCGCGATGACGGCCACGGCGAGGATGATGTAGATGATCGGGCCACGGAGTAAGCGCTTGAAGTCCATAGTGTTGCGGGCTTGTCAGCCCGGCACCTTTCTGCCGAAGAATATGCGTGCAACGTTACCTGCTGGGCGCTGGGCGCCCACTGCATGTTTGCCGTGGGCGTAACTACTGATAGACGTGCGGGGCGAGCACGCCGATGTCGCGGTAGTTGCGGTACTTCTCCGCGTAGTCCAGTCCGTAGCCGACCACGAACGCGTTCGGAATCTCGAAGCCCTCGTACTTGACGTCGACGACCACCTTGGCGGCATCCGGTTTGCGCAGCAGCGCGCAGATCTCCACCGAGTCGGCACCGCGGCTCTCGAGGTTCGTGCGCAGCCACGACAGGGTGAGGCCGGAGTCGATGATGTCCTCGACGATCAGTACCTTGCGACCGTGCAGGTCGGTGTCCAGGTCTTTCAGGATGCGGACCACACCCGATGACTGCGTGCCCGACCCGTATGACGACACCGCCATCCAGTCCATCTCGACGGGGATGCGCAACGCCCGGGCCAGATCGGCCATCACCATGACGGCGCCCTTGAGCACTCCGACGAGCAGAAGCCTGTCGCCGGCGTAGTCGGCCTCGATGCGCCGGGCCAGTTGCTCGATCTTGTCGTGGATCTGCTGTTCGGTGAGAAGAACCTCGGTCAGGTCGTCGGCGATGTCGCTGTGGTCCACGTGGTGTCGCTCCTTGCGCTGAAGATGATCCGGCCGCCGTGCCGTTCCACCTTAATACCGGGCAGGTCGAGTGCCTGCTGCCCGGACCAGTCGGTGACCAGCCGCGAAACCTCCAGGGTGTGCGCCCGACTGAGACTCACCCCGAACTCGGCCAGCACGGTCGCCCGGATGATGCGCTGACGCAGAGCCGGTGGATTCGCCTCCAGGGCTTTCACCGGCAGCGAGATGCCGGCTTCGGCAGGTGCCGCCAGCTCCTCGAGCTGCTCCTCGGCGAAGCCGTCAAGAGCCTCGGTGTCTTCGCGCAGCATCGTGGCCGTGCGCGCGAGGGCTTCGGCGACTCCGGGACCGAGCTCCCTCTCCAGCATCGGTAGCACCGTGGAGCGCACGCGCACCCGGGTGAACGCCGGGTCGTCGTTCTGCGGGTCGTGCCACGCTTCCAGGCCCGCATCGGCACAGAACTGCACGGTGGTGGCCCGGCGGATGCCGAGCAGCGGACGCAGGAACAGTCCCGACTCCGGCGCCATGCCCTTCAGGCTGCCGGCACCGCTGCCGCGGGCCAGCCCGAGCAGCACCGTCTCGGCCTGGTCGTCGAGGGTGTGGCCGAGGAGCACGTGCGTCGCACCGGCCTCGGCCGCGGCCTCGGCGAGTGCTACGTAGCGCGCGTCGCGCGCGGCGGCCTCCGGACCACCCGTTCCGGCGACACCGTACGTGACGATATTGGCGTGCTTCGTGATGACCGGGTTGAGGCCCAGGTCGCGGGCCTGCTGTGCCGCCCGCGCCGCGGCATCCGCCGACCCCACCTGCAGCCCGTGATCGACGATCACGGCACCGGCTCGCTTCGCCTCGAACGCGGTCGCCGCGGCGAGCGCGAGCGAGTCGGGCCCGCCGCTCAGCGCCACGAGCACCAGCCCCCCGCCCGTGCCATCCCCATCTGTCCCGTTCCGAGCTGCCCTCTTCCGAAATGACGGAGATTCCGTGGATGACGCACCCGCTTCCGGGGCGGAACGCGGGTCCCGTGCGGAATCTCCGTCATTTCGGAAAGGGGGGAGATCAGGTGGGAAGGGGGGGCGGGGAGTTCGGGAAGGGGGGAGGGCGGTGCGGACCGCGCGACGGACGTCCGCGATCGCGGGTGTCAGTCGGCGCCGGGTGGTCATCCGCTAACGTTATTGCAGCCGCTCGCCGAACAAGGAGTACACGTCATGGGCACCTACGACGCCATCATCGAGCCTTCAGGCGAACGTCACAAGCACGCAGGCCGACGCCGACGCGAAAGGCA
>JAZJYU010000182.1:0-10763 GCA_040390225.1 Actinomycetota bacterium
TGGAATGGGTGGCCAACGGTGCCGCCGAAACGGTCGTTCCTGGCAGCGCACTCGCGCCCGACTATGGACTTGTCACCTCCACCAGCACCGATGACAGCGCGCCGGTGAACGCGGCCAGCGCGACCCCGGTGTCACCGTCGACGAGCTCGACGGATTACGGGTCCTCGCCGTGGTTGGGGGTCGCGCAGTCGACCACGGTGAACGGTCTCACCACGAAGTCGTCGTATGAGACCCCCGGTACCGGGTGGTTGCGGCAACTGTCCACCACCCTCCCCGCAGGTTCAGGCACGGCGACGCAGAACAGCTACTACGGCGACACCGCGACCATAGGAACCACGGTGTGTGGGCTGCCGGCGTCGACGATCGAGTACGGGATGCTGCAAACCGCGACCACCGCGGCCCCCGCGACCGGGTCGCCGATCGTGACGAGTTACGTCTATGACGCGCTCGGTCGGGTGGTGGGGACGAAGCGCACCGGGGATCCGGACTGGACCTGCACCAGTTACGACGCGCGGGGTCGGGTCGCTCGGGTGGCATCGCCGGGCTTCAGCGGTTCGCCGGCGACCACGGCGACCACTGACTTTGCGTCGGGTGGTGATCCGCTGACGAGCACGGTGACGCAGCCGATCGTGACGGCCGGTCAGCCGACCCTGCCCGGTGTGCTGACCACCACCGTCGACCTCCTTGGCCGCACGGTGAGCTACATGGATGTGTGGGGCACGGTGACGAAGACCGTGTACAACCATGTCGGCCAGATCACCGATGTGATCACCACGGTTCCGGGTGGCACACCGCAGGTGGAGGCGTATTCCTACAACCTGGATGGGCAGGTCACCACGGTGGCGGAGGGGATCATCGACTCGACCCACAATGGTGCGATCGGCCTCACCGGTGTTCTCGCTACCGCGTCCTATATGACAGGGCGGTTGTCACAGGTCAAGTACGGGAACGGGTCCAGCTTGTCGTCGGTGACGTTGGATCCGAACACGGGTGCGACGTCGGCGATCGGGTGGGCGTTCCCGGGCGGTATTGACAGCAAACAGAATCCGGTGGCCGACAAGGTGGTGCGGTCCCAGTCGGGCCGGATCGTGGCGGACACCCTCACCGACGGGAACACGACAAGTTCGTCTGCCTACGCGTATGACGCGCAGGGCCGGTTGACGACGGCGGTGATCCCGGGTCACACCCTCAGCTATGGGTTCGGTGCGGCGTCGTGCGGGGTCAACGTGAACGCGGGTGCGGATGGGGATCGCACGAGTGCCAC
Organism: Actinomycetota bacterium; assembly: GCA_040390225.1. Taxonomy (GTDB): domain Bacteria; phylum Actinomycetota; class Actinomycetes; order Actinomycetales; family Microbacteriaceae; genus Lacisediminihabitans. The sequence continues at coordinate 1,265 of JAZJYU010000182.1, forward strand.
CGACACCCACAACGGTGTTGTGTCCTCGACCTCCTACTGTTACGACTTCACCGACCGGCTTACCGGCACAACGGTGTCGAACCCTCCGGCGGGTGCTGACCCGGTGGCAGGCACGAACCTGGCACCCACATATGACGCGCACGGCAACACAGTGTCGTTGGCGAACGAGTCGTTCAGCTACGACATCGGCGATCAGAACATCCAAACTGTGTCCGCCAGTACGACGATCACGTACCGTCGTGACGCCACCGACCGGATCGTTGAACGTGATGCGACCATCGGTGGGAAGACCGACACCGAGCGGTACACCTACGGCCCGTCGGGCCTGTATGCGGTTCTCGACACGAACAACACCCTCCTGACCCGCACGGTCTCCTTGCCCGGTGGTGTGTCGGTCACGGTGCCGGGCAAGGGCACGGCGACGTGGGCGTACCCGAACCTGCACGGAGACGACATCATCACCACCAGCAGCACCGGATGGCGCACCGGTTCCGTGGCCGCCTATGACCCGTTCGGGCAACCGATCGACCTGGCCACCGGGAACATCGGCACCACAACAGCAGATGATGCAGTCCCGAACACCCAACCCGGCGACTCCGACTACGGATGGGCCGGCACCGCAGGCAAAGAGTACGAGCACGCCGACAGCATCGCGCTGATCGAGATGGGGGCACGCCTCTACTCCGCCGCCCTCGGACGTTTCCTGCAAGTCGACCCCGTCGTGGGCGGGAACGCGAACGCGTATGCGTATCCGGGCGACCCCATCAACGGGAACGACCTGACCGGCAACGATTCTTCGTCCGATTTTGAGGCGGGGGCGATCGCGATCGGCGGGGGAATCCTTGCCTTCGCAGGGGCCGCAGCATTGGCGGGCATTCCATTGGACTGGAGTCCCATCGGGTGGGGCGCGGACGCGGTTGCTGTCGCAGCGGTCGTTGTCGGCGGCGCGCTAATCGGAGCAGCGGTCGCAACACAAATTCAACGGCAGGTCACCATCTCGGCGGCGGCAGTCGTTGGGCTGATCCTGGACATGGGAAAGCGGCCCTCCAAGAACGCCGATCGCAAGGGCCACGGTGAGAATAAGACTGGCAAGCCTCCCGAGAACCATGAAAACGCAAAGAGCCACAGTGGGCGGACTAATCCAAAGGTGACAAGATACAACCCGCCAAAAAAGAGGGGTAGGTGAGTTCTTTGGACCAAGATACGCCAGGGGATTCGGTGATCCTGATAGATGAGCTTCGATTCCGAATTGCAGCACTGTTAGTCAATCTCCGGCCTGAGGCCTATCTAGCTGCGCTGGAAGGCTTGAGGGAAGCCGCTCGCGATCACCCCCAGGTGGTCCTGGAAAACGCCATGACTGTGCTTTCGGAATCTGAGCGAGGTTTCATTTCCGCGGATGACTGGGTGCTCATAGCAACCGTCAGTAGGTGGTCGGCAGCACTGTATAACTTCGCGGCAGCCATGTGGGAGCGAGGCGGTCACGAGGCCGTAGCGGTGGCGGCTTTTCGCGAAGCAATCCAGCAAGGATCGCGCCAAGCACCAGCGGCCTTGGGTGAGGTGCTGACCTTCATTGGTGAGGACGAAGAAGGTTTCGCATTGATACGTAGTGTTATTCGAGGCAAGCTTCCTGGTTGGAGGCACGCTGCTGCTGCCCTGGCCGTGGCGCTCTACGAGACGAAATCTGGGTCGATGGAGGAGATCGCACGACTCCTAGCAACCGATTCCAGGAACCTCGACGAGGATCAAAGGACGATTCGAGCACGAGCAATCGCCGCGAGTGGCCATGTCTCGCGGGGTCGAAGGATGCTTCGTCGGGAAGTTCGTTCGGGGAGCGTAGCCGCGCCTATTGTCCTAGGCAATTTGCTGGCGCAATTCGGCGATGATCAGGGCGCCGAGGAAATGTATCGGATTGGGATTGAACGCGGAGATGCGTTTTCAGCCTTCAACCTAGGGCTGATGCTCGATCGATTGGCACGCACAAGCGAAGCAACTGAAATGTTCTCATTGGCTGCAGCGGGAGGCGACGAGGCAGCCGCGCACTGGCTTCGGGAGCGCTCGATCGAGCCGTGATCGAGAAAGAGTTGGTATCAAAATCAGGATGACTCTGGCCCGTTTCGGCAGCACTCGGCCGGTTCCTGCAGGTCGACCCCGTCGTGGGCGGGAACGCGGACCCGTGCGACCCAGTCAGCGTCCGCCAATCCGGCGGCGCTAACTAACGAGTAGTTAAATAAATGACTCTCTGATACTAATCTGCCGTAGGATCAACTGTGCTTACGGATGCCCGCCCTGTGGTCGGTCCGAGCAGCCCGTCCGCACCGGGCGTGGCGAGCGATCGCCGGTACACGAACCTCGAAATCGTTCGAATACTTGCCGCAGCGCTCGTGATCTTCTTCCACCTGCAGCAACGCTTCGCGCTCGAGCTGGGATTGATGCAGGGATTCAACACAGCGCTCGGCACACTCGGCTCGATCGGCGTCGACCTGTTCTTCGTCATCTCGGGGTTCGTGATGGCGCTCAACGTGTTCAGGGGTGACCGTGCGGGCCGGTTCGCCGTCGCCCGCGCGAGCCGCATCCTGCCGAGCTACTGGCTTCTGACGGCGGTGGCGGCGCTCACCACGATCGCCCTTCCTGGACAGTTCGCACAGCCGTTCAGTCTCGGGCGATTCATCAGTTCGCTCTTCTTCGTCGATGTGGAGGCGGGGTACCCCGAGCCGCTCATATCGATGGGGTGGACTCTGGACCTCGAGATCAGGTTCTACCTGATCGTCACGCTCTGCCTGTTTCTGCTGCCACGAGCCGCTCCCCGATACCTCGTGCTCGTTCTCGTGGTTTCGGGCCTGGTCGCCTACGTCGAGTTGGCGCATCAGGACCACATCATGTACGAATTCGGACTGGGTTTCGCGGCATTCGGTTTCATGAAACTGGTCGAGCCCGGCCGCCTCGTCGGATGCGCATTGATCGTGGTCGGAGTGTTGGGGGTTGCCGCCTGGCAGGTCGGTCTCACGGGCGCGCAGGATCGGTGGCTCGCGTTCGGGGTGCCGGCGCTCCTGATTGTTCTCGGCGTGCTGCTGCTGCCGCAGGCGCGGCATCCGTTTCTCAAACGGCTTGGTTTCGCGTCATACGGCACGTACCTATTGCAGTGGTTCACGATCCCCGTAACGGTGGCCCTTGTCGCCGCGCTTCACGTCGGCGGTGAGCTGGCGCCGGTCATGTTCACGATCAGCCTGGTCGCGTGCGTGGCGGCCGGCGTGCTGTACAGCCTTCTCGTCGACGAACGGCTGTACGCCCTCGCTCGACGGCTTCTGACCCCGCGGCTCAGTCGCGTGACGCCCGCTTCAGGTGCCCGAACGCCTCCAGGGCCTCCGCGCGCGACGACCTGAGGTCGACGATGGGTTCGGGATAGGCGTCGGTGTCCAGCTCGGGGATCCACCGTCGCTGGTACTCACCATGCGGATCGAACTTCTGTGCCTGCAGCACCGGATTGAACACTCGGAAATAGGGGGCGGCATCCGCGCCCGAACCGGCCACCCACTGCCAGTTGGCCGGGTTGTTCGCCTCGTCAGCGTCGAGCAGCGTGTCCCAGAACCACGCCTCGCCCACCCGCCAGTCGACGAGCAGGTTCTTCACCAGGAACGACGCCACGATCATCCGCACCCGGTTGTGCATGAAGCCGGTGTTCCAGAGCTCGCGCATACCGGCATCGACCAGCGGGATGCCGGTGCGGCCCTGCTGCCAGGCCTGCAGGACCGCCGGGTCGGGTGCCGACCACGGGAACGCGTCGAACTCCGGCCGGAAGTTCTCGGTGGCGAGTTCAGGGAAGTGGTACAGCACGTTCCAGTTGAACTCGCGCCAGCCGAGTTCGCGCCGGAAGTCTGCCGAGGGCACGTGATGCCACACCTGGAACGGGCTGATCTCCCCGAAGCGAAGATGGGGGGAGAGGTGCGAGGTGGCGTCACGGGCCGGTTCGTCGCGAGCGCGAGCATAGTCATCCGACTCCCGCACGAACCGCTCGAGCTGCGCTTGCGCTCCCACTTCGCCGGGGGTCCAGTGTGCCGGGAGATCATTCGGCCAGTGCTGCGTCAGTTCCAGATCGACGCCGGGAGCGGTGATCGACTCGAAGTCGGGCACGGGCAGCGGCCGGCGTGGCCCGCCCGCCTCGAGGCAGGCTCGCCAGAACGGCGTGAACACCCGGAATGGCGTGCCGGACCCGGTGCTCACGGTCCAGGGTTCGTGCAGCAGGCTGCCCTGGAAGCTGCGCACCTCGAGGCCGCTGTCGCGCAGCGCAGTCTTGAGTGCGGCATCCACCGCTCGTTGCGGACCCCCATAGCGCCGGTTCCAGAACACGGCACCCGCGCCCAGCTCGCCGACCAGCTTCGGCAGCTCCACGCCGGCTGCGCCGCGTCGCAGGATGACCGGCGCATCCATCGAACGCAGACTCTGGTCGAGCCACCACTTCGTCGCCGCGCCCAGCGGGCGGATGCCGTCGCTCGTGTCGTCGAGCAGGTAGAGAATCGCGACCGGTTCCCCCCGCTCGGCGGCAGCGGTGAGGGCCGGGTTGTCAGCGAGTCGCAGGTCGTCGCGCAACCAGACGATGCTCGGACCGGTTGTCACGAAACCGAGGTACCAACCCGCAGCTTGTCGCACAGCGCCGTCAGCTGCAGCAGCTCCTCATCGTTCAGCGACGTGCCGACCCGGTCGTAGATGGACCCCATGTGTCCTCGGGCGACGTGCACGAAGGTGTCATATCCCAGGTCGGTGAGGTGCACGATCACCCCGCGGGCATCAGTCGGGTCGTCGATCTTCTCGACGAAACCGCGCGATGCCAGGCGGTCGACCATGCGGCTGATGCTCGGCTGGGTGACCAGAAGGTGCTCCGTCAGGCCCCGGATGCGAGTGCGGCGATCCGGAAGGCGGGATAGATTGAAGAGCACGTCGTATTCGTTGAGCGAGAGCTCACCGCTGGGAAATTCCGAATTGAGGTACCGCATCACCGACACCTGCGCGCGGAACAGTGCCTCCCAGGCGTCCACCGCGATCCTTCTGTCGCTCACCCTGACTCCTCTCAGCCTGCGATAACTCTACGGAACCCATGGCAGTCGAATTCGGCATCTTCTCGGTCGGTGACCTCAACTCCGATCCGCACACGCGCACCATCCGCAGCGAGCACGACCGGCTCATCGACATAACGCGAATCGCGAAGAAGGCGGAGGAGTGCGGCTTCGACGTCTTCGCGATCGGCGAGCATCACAATCCGCCGTTCGTGCCCTCGTCACCGACCACCATCCTCGGTTACGTCGCGGGCCAGACCTCGACGCTCACCCTCAGCACGTCCACCACCCTCATCACGACGAATGACCCGGTCAAGATCGCCGAGGACTACGCGACCCTTCAGCATCTCTGCGGCGGCCGAATGGACCTGATGCTGGGCCGTGGCAACACAGCCGAGGTCTACCCGTGGTTCGGAAAAGACCTCCGCGATGGCATCGCCCTCGCTATCGAGAACTATGCGCTCTTGCATCGGCTTTGGCGAGAGGAGAACATCGACTGGAACGGACGCTTCCGCACCCCGCTCACCGGGTTCACCTCGGTGCCGCGACCGCTCGACGGCACGCCGCCCTTCGTCTGGCACGGCAGCATCCGCAGCCCGGAGATCGCGGAGCAGGCCGCACTCTACGGCGACGGGTTCTTCGCGAACAACCTGTTCATGCCCATGCTGCACTTCGAACGGCTGGTGCGGTTCTATCGTGAACGGTTCGAGCACCACGGGCACGGTCCGGCGGATGCCGCGATCGTCGGTGCCGGCGGCCAGACCTTCGTACGCAAAGACTCGCAGGCCGCTGTTGCGGAGTACCGACCGTACTTCGACAACACCACGATCTATCAGGGCCACGGCACGCTCGATGAGGTGATGGCGAACACGTCGCTCACCGTGGGCAGCCCGCAGCAGGTGATCGACCGTTACCTGTCGATGAAGCAGTACTACGGCCGCTACAGCCGCCAGCTGTTCCTGGTGGACAACGGCGGCATCCCGATCGACATCGTTCTCGAGCAACTCGAGATCCTGGGGTCCGAGGTGCTTCCGGTGCTTCGCCGGGAATGGGAGAACTGACGAATGGGGGAACGATGAAACTGGGTATCCATTTCATGAACTTCACGCTGCCCGGGGAGCCGCAGACGCTCGCCGGGCTGATCTCGGGTACGGCGAAGGCCGCCGACGAGGGAGGTGTGAACTCTTTCACGTTCATGGACCATTGGTTTCAGATGGAGAGCTTCGGCGACGCACACGACCCGATGCTCGAGGGATACACCTCGCTTGGTTTCGTGGCAGGGCAGACCAGCCGGATGAAGCTGGGGCTGCTGGTCACGGGCGTCACCTACCGGCATCCCGGCCTCCTCGCCCAGACGGTGACGACGCTCGACGTGCTTTCATCCGGCCGTGCAGTTCTTGGACTCGGGGCGGCCTGGTACGAGCGTGAGCATCACGCGCTCGGGGTGCCCTACCCGTCGATGAAGGAGCGCTTCGAGCGGCTCGAAGAGACGCTTCAGATCTGCAAGCAGATGTGGAGCGACGACGAGGGACCGTATGACGGCAAGCACTATCACCTGGCCGAGACGATCTGTTCGCCGAAACCGATCCAGGCCGGCGGCCCGACGATCATGATCGGCGGCAGTGGGGAGAAGAAGACCCTGAAGCTGGTCGCGAAGTACGCGGACCAGACCAACCTCTTCGCGGCATCGCCCGACGAGGTCGCACACAAGCTCGACGTGCTGCGCGAGCACTGCGATGCCGAGGGCCGCGACTTCTCGGAGATCGAGAACACGATCATCTTCAACGGCGACCCCTTCGGAGCCGAGTTTCTGCCCATGATGGAGCAGTACTCGAGGCTCGGAATCTCCGAGGTCAAGATGAGCGCGAAGACGGATGACCCGCCTTCGTGGACCGCTCGCCTGGTAGAGCGGGTGCTGCCGAAGCTCGCCGCGATCTAGGCGCGGCGTCGCGGCACATTAACAGGATTGAGGGTCGGTCTCAGAGGCTTGAGACCGACCCTCTCCCTTGCACCAAGAGTGTCCTGCAATCACATTCCGCAGCAGCTGCCACAGCAAACAACTTCTGCTGATAAGGACTATATAACGGTCCGGTAACGCCGCGCTAGTTATCAAACCGTTATTTTGCTGTGAGCAGCATAAGGAAAAGCCATGCGTGGTGGTCTACCCCAAGGTGGGGGTACCCCCATTGGGGGGCTGCTCATTTATGACACGCTGCGTATTCTAAGTTGCACACGATAACACGGTCGGCCTTACCCGAATCGGGCCGGCATTTCATTCAGTGAAGTCGCTCGCGGCCCTGATCCTGCCGCGTCGGCCTGGCAACTAGCAGCCAATCGAGAGACACAGGGTGGGAACAGAAATGAAGAGACAGGTCACGCTCGCTGAGCGCACCTTCGAGATCCGAACCGCCGACTGGCCGTTCGATGACGACGAACAGTATTGCGTCGAACTCGTCGAGCGGCAGCTCGCGAGGTTCGCGGCATTGGCGCGGGATGTCGAGAAGGCGGCGGTCGCCGTCGAGTCCGGTTGGTCTGACGAGCAACTCGACGAGATTCTCGACGCCGCCTGGCGCGCTGCTGCAGAGGGCTACGAATTCGGTGGCAACGAGTTTCAGTGCATTCTCGAACTGCGCATGACGCAGACGGGTGGGGAGACCACTCGCGAGCGTCACGTGGTCGCCTCGCGCGAGCTCAGGGCTCATGCCGAGCGGTCGACCGCGCGTCCGACACGAACGCACTGCCGCTGATTCATGCGGCCGAACTCGACCGGGCAGCCTAGAACACGTCGGGACTCGGCGTCGAGGTGTGGCGGATCGACACGTCCGCATGGCGGTCGAACCGATATCCGACGCCGCGAACCGTGCGCACGATCTCCTCGTAGGCTCCAAGCTTCGAGCGCAGGCGGCGTACGTGAACGTCGATCGTGCGTTCGTTGGGTACATCGTCGTCGCCGGCCGACCAGAGGGACGAGATCAGCTCGGCCCGGTCGATCGTGCGACCCTCGCGCAGCACGAGGTACTGCAGCAGCTCGAACTCCTTGTATGTGAGGGGAGCCACCTCCTCGTCGAGGGTGACCCGCTTGCGCGAGAGATCGACGACGATGCCCGCGCGCACGGCGGGTTCGGTATCGGCGACCTGGCGGTGTTTGGCCAGGGCCGATGGGTCCTGCAGTGCGAGGCGCACGACATCCACGTCCCGTCCGCCGGCGCCGACCGGTGCGAGCGCGACGGCCGCGTAGGTCTCCGCGGTGGGCACGAGTTGCGCGGTCAGGCTCTTGAGCGCCTCGACGACCGCGCCGAGGTCGGTGCCGGCCTCGAGCGCTTTCGCCTCATTGAGTCCGACATAGAGAACGAAGCCGCGAGCCTCGGTACCGGTGGGTACCGCGCGGATCTTGGGGGCGGATGCCGACGCCGACGGCGCGGGTGGGGCGGCATGCAGCGGAGCCGGCGCGGTGGGACGGGTGAGATCGAGGGTTGCGAGTGACATGGGTCGAATTCCTTGGGAAAGGTGAAGGGCCTCTAATGATGAGGGTGTGATCCTTCGGGATGAAACAGGGCGTGCGTTAGAGGGAGGCTCCCGTTATGAGGGGAGCAGACCCTGGAGTTCAAGCGTCTGATCGACGCCGTTTGAACCCGGCTGAACTAGGCACACATTCGACAACACATGACGGCAGAACCAGACACCTCGCGGGTGGTCAGGTCGAACGTCGTCATAGTCATGGGTGTAAGTGTACGGGGATCAGACCGTTCCATACAAGCGGTCACCGGCATCGCCCAGGCCGGGCACGATGTACCCGATCTCGTTCAGCTTCTCGTCGAGCGCGCCGACGACGATGTGCACCTCACGACCCTCGGTGGCCTTTTCGACCGCTGCCAGGCCCTCCGGTGCGGCGATGAGGCAGATCGCGGTCACATCATCAGCGCCACGGGCGAACAGGTACTCGATGGCCGCGATCAGCGAACCGCCAGTGGCGAGCATCGGGTCGAGCACGAAGCACTGGCGGCCGGAGAGATCGGTCGGCAGGCGTTCGGCATAGATGTCGGGCTGCAGTGTCTCTTCGTTGCGCACCATGCCGAGGAAGCCGACCTCCGCGGTCGGGACGAGCTTGACCATGCCGCCCAGCATCCCGAGCCCGGCGCGCAGGATCGGTACGACCAGCGGTCGCGGCTCGCTGATGGCGAGGCCGGTCGTTGGGCCGACCGGCGTGACGATGTCGACCGGCTCGGTGCGCACATCCCTGGTCGCTTCGTAGGCCAGTAGGGTCACGAGTTCTTCGGCGAGGGCGCGGAAGGTCGGCGATGGCGTGTTCTTGTCGCGAAGCACCGTGAGCTTGTGGGTGACGAGCGGGTGGTCGGCAACGTGGACTCGCATAGGGTCAATCTATCGAAGACGGGAGCTGAGCGATGGACCGGTATTCCGAGTGGATGCTCGCCGCGATCGAGAGCGCACGC
>JAZJYU010000183.1:0-3352 GCA_040390225.1 Actinomycetota bacterium
TGGCGAACTGCGCGCGGTAGCCCTTCTCGTGGATCACCGTCTCGCCCCAGAGGTCGTAGATGATGTGCGACCGGCCGACCAGACCGCTGGTCACGGTGCCGGTGTCGATGCCGGCCCGCAATGACAGCTTGGTTCCCTTCTGGGCGCCGAAGCGGTCCAGGATCTCCTGCATCTCGATCGCGAAGTCCACCATGCGACGGGCGTTGTCAACCCGCGGAACCGTGAGGCCGCAGCTTGCCAGGTAGCCGTTGCGGGTGGTGCGAACGCGCTCGACCCCGTGCTCGTCCGCCGCGTCATCGAAGCTGTGCACGAGCTCGTTGAGTGCCCCGAGCGCCTTGTCCGACGGCAGGTCGCGAGTGGCCTCGTCGAATCCGACGATGTCGGCGTACAGCACGGTGACCTGCTGATGGTCCTCGGCGATGTCCTGGTCGCCGCCCTTGTACCGCTTCGCGACCGCCTCCGGCATGAGGGTGAGCAGCAGGCGCTCGTTCTCCGCCTCCTGGGCCTCGAGCAGATTCGCCTTCACGCTGAGGCTGCGGCTCATGTCGTTGAAGGCCTTGCCGACGTCGGCGAACTCGTCGCTCGACCCCTCGTCGACGATCACGCCCTCCTCGCCCGCGGCGATGCGGGTGGCGGCCGACTGGAGGCGGCGGAGCGGACGGATGATGACCCTGGCCAGGATGAGCGACAGCAGCGCCACGAGCACGAACACCGCGAGTGACGAGAGCACCAGGTTGCGCGTGAAATCGTTGACCGGGCTGAAGGCCTCCCCCGACCCGAGTTCCGCGACGACGACCCACTTGAGTCCCTGCACCTCGAGCGGCGCGTAGGCGGCGAGGGTCCCCTGGCCGAGGTAGGAGGTTGAGACGATCGTTCCTGACTTTCCGGCGAGCGCGTTCGCCACGGCATCCGTCTGCACGGACTGCAGCAAGATGGGGCTCTTGTCGGCAACCGCCCGCTGCGCGACCGCGCGCGGTGTGCCGGCCGCGACCGCCTCCTTCACGTAGCTCTTCGGCCGCTGCACCAGTTCGCGCGACTGCGAGCGCATGGTGCTGTCCGCACCCACCAGGTAGGTCTCGCCGGTCGTGCCGAGCACGCTGGTGTCCCAGGTGTTCGCCGTGGTCATCACCGTGTTGATGGCGTCGTTCGGCAGCTCGACCGCGTACGCACCGACCACAGTGCCGTTGTCGCCGATCGGTGCGACGGCCCAGCCTGCCGGATCGGTGAGGGACGGCGTGTACTGCTCGAAGTCGGTGAACTGCACCTCGTCGAGAATGTTCGACGCCATCACCTTGTTGTATGCCGCGGCGAGCTTGGTGGAGCTGTACGGGCCGGTACGGAGGTTGGTGCCGAGATCCACCCCTTTATACGCGGTGTAGACCACGTTGCCCCTGGTGTCGAGCAGGAGCACGTCTTCATAGTCGCTCAGGGTCGTGATGCGGCTGAACTGGTCCTGAAAACGGGCGTTGGCTGCCGACCAGTCGGAACCGTCACCCGCGTCGGTCGTTGCGATCGACTCGTCGAAGGTCTTGTACGGGGCCGTGTAGTGAAGCTGCAGGTACTTCTCGGCAGGGGTGGTCGGCAGGAAGCTCTGTGGGTCGACCGTGGTGCCGGAGGCTTTCGATAGTGCCGGGGCGAAGGTGCCGGTGAAGTACGAGTTGAGCGTGGCGTTCTCCGCGTCGCTCAGTTTCGTATTCGACAGCGCGTCGAATCCGCCGGTGAAGGCCTCGTCGGCGTCGACCGTCGTCGTGTCTCTCGCCTGCAGCAGCACCGAGTTGTGGATCTGGGTGAACAGACTGCTGATCTCGCGCGCCCGGGAGTCGCGCACCTCGATCAGGCGGTCGAATGCAGCGTTGCGCAGCGAGTCGTTGCCGTTCGTGTAGCCGATCAGGCCGACGACCACGGTCGACAGCAGACTGACGAAGAGGAACATCAGCAGCAGAATCGACTGGATGCTCAGGCCGCCCCGGTGTCTCGGGTCAGGTGCCGAGACATCCGGCACGGCGACTCCCGGCGCGGCGGCGGGATCGCTCGGCAGTGCTGCGGCGTCTGGCACGTGGCCACCTTATCCACTCGCGCGGCCCCAGCGACAGACGATGATCGTGCACGTTACGGCTGAGCGACCTGCTCGGTGTACAGCTGGGCGTACGTGCCGCCGGCCGCGAGCAGTCCCTCATGAGTTCCACGCTCCACGATGCGACCTCCGTCGACGACGAAGATCACATCGGCCGCGACGATGGTGGAAAGCCGATGAGCGAACGCGATGGTGGTGCGGCCCCGCGACGCGGCGTCCAGAGCATGCTGCACCACGCGCTCCGAGATGGAGTCGAGGGCACTCGTGGCCTCGTCGAGAATCAGCACGCGGGGGTCTTTCAGCAGCACGCGTGCGATGGCGATTCGCTGCTTCTCGCCTCCGCTCAGCCGGTAGCCGCGCTCGCCGACCAGTGTGTCGTAGCCGTCGGGGAACGACACGATGGTGTCGTGGATATTCGCAGCCCGGGCGGCGTCTTCCAGCTCGGCATCGGTGGCATCCGGCTTCGCATACCGGAGGTTATCGGCGATCGAGGCATGGAACAGGTACGTCTCCTGGCTGACGATGCCGATGTTGGAGACGAGCGACTCCTGCTCGAGCTCCCGCACGTCGTCGCCGGCGAAGAGGATGCGGCCGCCGGTGACGTCGTGGAACCGGGGGATGAGGTACGAAACGGTCGTCTTACCGGCCCCCGACGGACCGACGAAGGCGGCGAACTGCCCGGCTTCGATCTCGAAGGTCACCCCCTTGAGCGTCGGTGGGGTGGCCTTTCCCGCGTCGGGGTAGGAGAAGACCACGTCATCGAACTCGACCCGCCCGAGGGCACGGCCGTCGACAGGGTGGGCGTTGGGGGCATCCGCGATCGCGGGCACCAGGTCGAAGTACTCGAATATTCGGGCGAACAGAGCCTGCGAGGTCTGCAGATCGAGCGCGACCCGCATGAGCCCGAGCAGCGGCCACATGAGCCGCGCCTGCACTGTCGTGAAGGCGACGATGGTGCCGGCGGTCACGGCGCTGTCACCGCTCAGCAGCAGCCAGGCCGCGCAGATGTAGATCACCGCGGGGATGATTGCCAGAAAGATCTGCACCATCGCGAAGAACCACTGGCCGCTCATCTGCTCGCGCACCTGCAGCCGCACCTGGTTGTCGTTCTCGTCCGAGTACCGGCCGATCTCTGCCCGCTGCTGGTTGAAGCTCTTGGCGAGCAGGATGCCGGAGACCGACAGTGTCTCCTGCGTGATCGCCGTCATGTCACTCAGCGACTCCTGCGTCTTGGTCGCGATCTTCGCCCGGACCCGTCCGACGCGACGCTGCGCGATC
>JAZJYU010000184.1:0-8486 GCA_040390225.1 Actinomycetota bacterium
CCTGTCACGGCGGAGGTCGCCGGTTCAAGTCCGGTCAGGGTCGCAAGGCACGGTCTGCTCTCGCCAGCGGCCGTGCCTTATTAAGTACTCTGGTGCTTAAGGCTCTGTAGCTCAGTTGGTAGAGCGTTCGACTGAAAATCGAAAGGTCACCGGATCGACGCCGGTCGGAGCCACCTCGAAAAAGCCTGATTATTGGCCACTTTTCTCCGCTTCACCCCCTCCCGAAGTTGAGCGTTCGAGTGGGGCATAGAAGTGCGAAAGGGCGCTGACCGCTCGCCGCGCAGCATCCTTGCGGGTATCCGCGTAGAGCTGTGTGACCTGCAAGCTCGAATGGCCAAGCACCGCCTGCACGTCGGGAGCTGATAAGCCGGCGAGAAAGAGCATGACCGCCGCCGTGTGCCGAAGGTCATGCCAATGCAGCGGCGGTTCCTCGGGCGGGAACGCCTTGACCCGTTCGCGGATGCGATCCCAGCGAATCCCGCGACTCAGGTTCCCCGAGGTCACATACCCGCCGCGCGGCCCCGGGAAAAGAATGTCATCTGCCGAGCGCCCGTCGCTTGCCTCTCGCACCAGCTCCACTAGCGGACTCGGCATGGGCACGATACGAACGCGCCGCCCCTTGGTTGCCCCAATGACCCGCTCACCGTGCAGGCCGGGCGAGGCCGTCCGCGCAACCAGGATGGTGCCCGTAGTCCAGTCCACGTCGCCGACGCGCATCCCGGCGACCTCCCCCAGGCGGCAACCGGTGTAGAGCATCGCGAGCACGAAGCGCCGGTACGGTCCCTCCTGCGGTAGGAGAGCCAGTAGCTTGTGCACACCTTCGATGCTCAGTGCGCGGGCGGCGGGGTTCCTGCCTTGGATGCGCGGATGCTCGACACCGATGCACGGATTGCTGTCGATCAGCTTGCCCTTGATCGCGACCCGACAGATGGAGGAGAGCAGGCTGAGCGCGTCGATTCGGGTGGAATGTTCACCGCTCCACCTACGAAATGCCAGCTCTATATCGAGCGTGGTCAGGTCGCCGATGGGCGTTGCCCCGAAGGTGGGCCGCACGCGCTGACGCCATGCTGAAAGATAGCCACGAGCCGTGCCCACTGACACACGACCGAGCACTACCTCTTGGTACTCCTCGAACAGCTCGCCAACGGTGGGCATGCGCTTTGCCTCACCTAGTCTCATAAAGTGAGACTAGGGCTAACTCGATAGTTAGTCCAGCTTTTGAGACTAGCTATTCAGCCTTCGACTTCTTCATCTTTTCTGCAGCCTCTTGCGCGGCCTTCGCCATGACCGCCAAGTCAATCGTGATTCCGGGGAACTCAAGCACGTCTGGGTGCTCGCCAAAGACCTCACGGAACAGAGCGATTCGGCGATACATGGCGGCCCTGCTCATGCCTGTCGCTTTTTGGACGCCCTCGAACCCACCTGAAACGTGCCATATCAGCCAAAAACCGAGCAGATCAATCATTGCCCGACCCGCTTGCGGTTGCACCACTTTGCGTATCCACGGCGCGATAGCAAACAGTCGCTCGTTGACCGCCTTGTTAAACCGATAGCTCGACGTCCAAGCCTCGTCCCAGGCATCACGAGCGTTGCCCTCACCCTCGGGAGTGGGCATCCGCTCGGATCGGAAGTCGGCCATAGTCCGTAATCTCTAGTCTGGAACTCTGGACTACAGCGTAGACGGGCAGCACCGACAGTGGGGATTCGCCCATCACTAGAGTGGCAGCGTGAGGGACGACTGGCGGCTGCGCGGCCAAGAGGACTACCTGTTCGGCATCACGATGCGCCACGCATCGTGGTGGCCGTACCGCGACGGGTGGGACCACGATCATTGTGAGTTCTGCTGGGCCGAAATATCCGAAGACCAGACAGGGCACGCTGACTACAACGAGGGTTGGGTTTCCAGCGACGATTCATATCACTGGGTGTGTGATCCGTGCTTTTCCGACTTCAGGGAGAAGTTTCAGTGGGTGGTCGAGGCACCCTCAGCTGAGTGAGCCGAACCAGCCTCTCCCGAAATTTCCCCTACTAGATCAAGATGAGCCGATGGACGTAGTGCGCGCAAGAACGCAGTCGTGAATGAAAGACAGCCCTGACGATGACGAATGGCGCTGGGCCTGCTGGCTCGTTACCCCGTGACCGGCAGTGTGGGTGAGGCTAAGTCGATCACGTTCTTCTTCGCGAGCCTGGCTTCCGACAGAATGAGCGGCATGGTCCCTGACGAAAAAGGCGGTCAAGCAGCCCGCGCATTGGCATCTGTCGTTGCGCTTTGGATGTCAGGCAATGTCGACTTCTCCAGAGTTGTGACTGCTGCGACTGGCGCTCTTGTCGACGGCCTCGACTCACCGGCTCTTCGCGATCTCGCAGGAAGGTCTCGCGGCGAAAATCGGTTCGAAATGCTTGACCTAGTGGAATCTGCCTTTGCAGAACTTGGTGAACCGTTTCCGAACCGGGACGACAACTCAATCACGATGTGGAAGCTACGCCTGAGGTGTGGTGATTTCCTCGCCGGAGCGATCACCGCGCGAAATCTCGCCATATGGGGGCATTCGCTCTTTGGGCATGGTGGACCAGAGGCCGTTCAGGAGCTCGTTCTGCTGGAAGACCTTTTCGAGAGCTCCTGGCGATTCGAACCAGCCAATGACGCCGACCGCCGCGAGTTGGCTCGCGAGATAGAGCTCGCTACCGCAGCCGCTCAGAAGTTCCTCGCTCTGCCCTTTCCGTAGAACCACGACGAGTTACTGCGTCCGCAAGTATCGTCGAGTGGTTCGAACCGTCCAGGAAGGGTGCCGCACTCGGAGGTATGCGTTTCAACCTAGACATTTCGAATCGAGAAACATATTGGTGGGTTCGTTGGCTCTTGCCGTGGTGGCCACGACGATTTGCGGGCCGGTGGAAGTTGCAGAAGGCGGTCGGGCCGCGACAGCAGATTGATCGCAGGGCAGGCCCAGATGTTACGCGTAACTAGATTGACAGTTCACCGTTTGCCACAGATGTTGGCATGCGCCATGCTGGCACCGTGGAGCGCGGTGGTGAGTATGGGGCAACGGACCGTATGCACGCGGCCGCGCTGGCAGAAGTCCAGGACGAGGCAGCAGCTGCCGAGACGAGACTCAAGCAAGGGTCTTGGGCGGACCATATAACCATCGTCAAACTTCTCACCAACTGGTCGCTCTTGCCAGTGACCGTCGCAACAGGGCATTGGGACCTTGACGACTACGTGAACGACTTGTTCGGGCGAGACGCGCTGCAGGAGATCCTTGAGCACGACTCGGCTGTATTGGTGGAGCGAATAGCGCCGATCATCGAGAAAGCCGATGACGTCTTCCGGGCCGAGACCACTACCGACGTACACGGGGTCATCGCCTCTGAATTTCGAGTCGACACCCATGACGGATGGTGGTGGCAGCGAGTCCCCACGATCCCATTTCCGTCGTACTAGGCAGCGGTCGAAGGTATCCTCGCGCGCGGCGCCTAAAGGCGCCCTCGCGCGCGAATACCTTCGAGTCGGCGCCGGTCGTGGCGGTTCTCGGGGAGCCGCCGAACACTTCACTGTCGCATGGCAAGCCATGCACGCTCCGCTTATCGACGGATCCCCGAAGTGGGCTACTCCGGCAAGCAGTACCCACACAACTCGCGCCCTTCAGGACTCTCTTCCAGGTTCTTCGGGAACACCACATTCCCGCACACATCACAGGACCGGAACCCCATCGCGAGGCAGATTCCACAGTCAGCTTCAGCCATCTTCATCACCCCCTCTCGCCTACGGCAGCGCCGCAACTCGAGCCACCGCGGCACGGTGGCGTGAATCAGCGAGAGCCAGAACAGCATCGTTCTGCTGCTCTCTCGCTGGGGCGGCATCGGTAGCCCGCGCGGACTCCCTCGCCGTCATCCACTCCCGCCGGCGGAGTCGCTGCGCCTTGCGGGTTAGCGCCGTGAACGACCAGCCGGTGCGGTGCTTCGTACGCCGTGACGCGCTCACCACATGCGAGCGGGAACCGTAGCGATCGTGCACGCGACTAGCGCAGTCCTCGGGCACGCAATCGGGCGAGCAGCGGATTCTGCGAGCTGCCGCACCGAGTGCCGCCAGGTGTGCCCAGGCGAAGTTGCTGCCGCGCCCGCTCATCGCAGCGCGAGCGGTGTCCTTCATGACGTAGTTGAGCGCCTTGGAGAGATACCAAATCGTCTTGGCTCCGTCGCCGTCGGCGCGGAACACGACCGCGTCGACCTGCTCGCCCCATTCGACAATCGAGCCGTCAACCTTCGACGCTGCCGTGGCCGTGCGCGCTGCCTCGCGGAGCGGGCCAGCGCTCGGAGCTTCGGTGCGTTCAATCCGGACGAGCACGTGAAGGTGCAGCACGCCGCGGTCCTGCCATTCACGAACCAGGAAGAACTCCGCCGTATCCCAACGGTCACGAACCCGCCGCCGGGTTCGATCCCACAGCACGCCCGCGTCGCGGTTCCAGGCCACCTGTCCGAGATAGTCATAGGTCGAAGGGTCGAGCGGCACTCCGCGCAAAGCCACGTCAGCAAGGCCGTGCGTCACACCGCATCCGCAGCGCTTCGCGCGCTTGCCCGCCAAGCGGGGAACGCGATGCACCCGGCCAAAGGACGGAGCGGTGAGCGTCAGCAAGTAGAAGCGGTAACGCTCAACGGATGGATCGAATACGCCCGAGCGGGCAATAGAAGCCCAGTCTCCCCGGTACAGCTCAGCACAGGACTCGCACTTGCTCTTCTGCCGAGATTGACACCGTACCCAGTCTCCCGAAGGGATCTTTACCGGGCGACTGCAGCTCCCAGACCAGCTCTTTTCCTCTGATTCCATCCATCACGGAGCGCGCTCATAACATGACTGAAAATCGAAAGGTCACCGGATCGACGCCGGTCGGAGCCACCTCGAAAAAGCCTGATTATTGGGCACTTTTCTCCGCTTCACCCCTTCCCGAACCGCCCTCGCTGGACGGCATAGGGGTCCGCTCGAAAGTCCGCCATCGTGATCGCCAGGTCCTAGGTGTCGCAACTGATGCTGCGCCGAGCGCCGACGTTGGCCTCTGACATCTGAGGACCAAAGTCCCGCCCTGCACGGACCGAGAACCATAAATTCAAGGTGTTGCTCCTACCCCCGGCGACGGCCATTCTGCCGAGTCCTAAGGAAGCAATCATGAGTGAACCTCTCACGTCGAATTCCGGTCCTGCAGCGCCTCAACGGATTGATCCGGCCGACATCGAGTTGGTACACACCCAGCCGATCGAGGTTCCGCTGTTTGTCGCCGGTCCGACCGGAATCGAGCTGGTTCTCCCTGCTTAGCCGCGGCGAGCAGGCGCTCCAGAGTCCGTCGTTACATTTCAGTTCCCTCACTATCCGAATCACATGACGAGAGAAATCCCCATGACCTCCCTTTCGGAACCGACGCGATCGGCCGATGACGTCTTGGACGACACTTTTGCCACCAATGCGATGACCACCAAAGCTCCCCGAGATCATTTCCCCCTCAGCGAGGAGGATCCGCGGGACATCTACCAGTTGGTCGCGGACGAGTTGATGCTCGACGGAGTCGCCCGCATGAACCTCGCAACGTTCTGCACGACCTGGGTCGAGCCCGAGGTGAGGCAGCTCATGGCCGACTCGCTCGACAAGAACATCATCGACAAAGACGAATATCCGCAGACAGCCGAGCTCGAGAACCGCTGCGTGCACATGCTCGCCGACCTCTTCAACTCGCCCGATGCCGCGGGCACGATCGGCACGTCGACAACCGGCTCCAGCGAGGCCGCGATGCTCGGCGGACTCGCTGCCAAGTGGAATTGGAAGGCGAAGCGGGTCGCCGCCGGCGAGTCCACCTCCAGCCCGAACTTCGTCTGCGGCCCTGTGCAGGTGTGCTGGGAGAAGTTCGGCAGGTACTTCGATGTCGAAACCCGTCAGGTGCCGATGAACGACCACTATGTCATGACCCCGGAAGAGGCGGTCGCCCGGTGCGACGAGAACACCATCGCAGTCGTCGTCACCTTCGGTCAGACCTTCACCGGTCTATTCGAGGATGTCGCGGCGATCAGCGCAGCTCTCGACGGACTTCAAGCGCGCACCGGGCTCGACATCCCGATCCATGTGGATGCGGCCAGCGGCGGTTTCGTCGCACCCTTCTGCTCGCCTGACATCGAGTGGGACTTCAGACTTCCGCGCGTGAAATCGATCAACGTCTCCGGCCACAAGACGGGTCTCGCGCCGGTCGGTAGCGGCTGGGTCATCTGGCGCGAGCGCGGAGACCTGCCCGACGAGTTGATCTTCAACGTCAACTACCTTGGCGGTGAGATGCCGACGTTCACCCTTAACTTTTCGCGCCCTGGCGGTCAGGTCGTGTCGTCGTATTACCTCCTTCTCCGGCTCGGCAGGGAGGGCTACCGCAAGATCCAGGCCGCGACCTACGACGTGGCGCAGCATCTTGCGGCCGGCATCGCGGCGCTCGGCCGATTCGAACTCATTTTCGGCGGTGACCGCACACTGGGTATCCCTGCCATCACATGGAAGCTCGGGGCTGGTGAACATTCGCACAACCTGTTCGACCTCGCCGAGGAGTTGCGCACCCGCGGATGGCTGGTACCGGCCTATACGCTCCCTGCCGACCAGCAGGATGTGGCCGTGCAGCGAATCATCGTGCGGCACGGGTTCAGCATCGACATGGCCGATGCACTGCTCGAGGACATGAAGCGAGGCATCGCGAAGCTCGATGATCGTCCTCCGTCGAGAAAGCTCACGCCCCGTGAAGGAGCCAGTTTCAACCACGACGCGACACCAGCCGTGCCGAGCGAATCGGTGAGATCGTGAACCGCGATACCCAGCCGACACCTGAGTCACATTCATACCGGAATCGAGGAAACGCGTCATGAAAGCTGCACGCTATTACGACAAGATGGATGTCCGCATCGAGGACATCCCCGAACCGGCCCTGCTGCCTGGGACGGTCGCGATCGATGTCGCCTGGTGCGGAATCTGCGGGACAGACCTTCACGAATATCTCGACGGCCCCATCTTCGTCCCACCGGCCGGGCACCCGCATCCCATCTCGGGAGAGTCGGCACCGATCACCATGGGGCACGAGTTCTCGGGCACCGTCACCGCGCTGGGACCGGGGGTCTCAGATATCGAGGTCGGTACGCACGTGGTCGTGGAGCCATACATCATCGGCGACGATATCAAGGCCGAACCCGGGGTCGAATACCAACTCTCCCCCGACATGAACTTCATCGGACTAGCAGGTCGCGGTGGCGGCCTGAGCGAGAAGGTCGTTGTCGAACGCCGCTGGGTTCATCCCGTCGGCGACATCCCGCTCGACGCCGCCGCTCTCATCGAGCCCCTGTCGGTGGGTCATCACGCCTACGTTCGCAGTGGCGCCACGGCCGGAGACGTCGCACTCGTGGGGGGAGCCGGCCCCATCGGGCTGCTCCTCGCAGCGGTGCTGAAGGCGAACGGGATCACGGTGATCATTTCAGAACTGAGTGCCGCCCGAAAGGCAAAGGCACTGAGCACCGGTGTCGCCGATCACGTTCTCGACCCCAGCGAGGTCGACGTGGCCAAGGCCACTCGCGATTTGACGGGCGGCCGGGGCGCTGATGTCTGTTTCGAGTGCTCCAGTGTCAACACCGTGCTCGATACCCTGCTCGATGCGGTCGCACCGGCCGGCGTCGTCGTCAATGTGTCGATCTGGGGACACCCCGCCACCGTCGACATGCAGAAGATCGTTCTCAAAGAGATCGACCTGCGAGGCACGATCGCGTACGCGAATGATCACCCCGCCACGATCAAACTCGTTCAGGACGGCAAGATCGACCTCGAACCATTCATCACCTCTCGAATCGGGTTGGACGATCTCGTCAGCAAGGGTTTCGACGCGCTCATCAACCACAAGGACACCGAGGTGAAGATCCTCGTTCACCCATAGCTGCTCAGGCAAGCCGGGTGGCGCGCCCGGTGAGGCTGAGGAACATGCTGCACGCCTTGGCATCCGCCCGCATTCAGGTGCACACTGCGAGGACCGACGGAGGCGCAGGTTGCAATGGACACGACTGATGACGATGACATGCTCTCCGCCACGAGACCGACGCGTTTCAGTCGCGCGCTGAAGATCCTCGGCCCAGGGCTGGTCACCGGGGCAGCGGACGATGATCCGTCCGGTATCGCAACCTACTCGCAGGCCGGTGCACAATACGGCTACAGCACACTGTGGACGTTGCTTCTCACGCTTCCGCTCATGATCGCCGTGCAGGACGCCTGTATGAGGATCGGCGCGGTCACCGGCAAGGGACTCGCGGCGATCGTGCGCGAGACCTACCCCCGGAAGGTGCTCTACCCGATCGTGCTGCTGGTCGTCGCAGCCAACACCTTCAACATCGGCTCGGATATCGGAGCCATGGCCGCCAGCGCGCAACTTCTGTTTCCCGCGGTGCCGTTCGCGGCGCTCGCCATCGCGTTCGCCGTGGTGGTGCTGGCG
>JAZJYU010000184.1:8496-17524 GCA_040390225.1 Actinomycetota bacterium
GCGCTTGAGATCTTCGTGACCTACCGCGTCTACATTCGTATTCTGAAATGGCTTGCGCTTGCCCTGTTCTCGTACGTGGCGACGGCATTGCTCGTCACCGTGCCATGGGCTAAAGCACTCCAGGCCACCGTGGTCCCCCACATCGAATTCAACCAGAGCTTTCTCTTCATCGTCGTCGCGATCTTCGGCACCACCATCTCGCCGTACCTATTCTTTTGGCAGACGAGCAACGTGGTGGAGGATGCGCGGGCAGATCGTCGCAACTCGCCTGAGCTCGGCGGGGCACCCCGAATCAGCCGCGCCTACATGCGGCGGCTCCGTGTCGACACCATCGTCGGCATGTTCTTCTCCAACCTGATGGCGTGGTTCGTCATCCTCGTCGGCGCCGTCGTGCTCAACGCGGCGGGAGTCACGAACATCGTCACCGCCGCCGACGCGGCCAAAGCGCTGCGCCCCCTCGTGCACAGCTTCCCCGATTCCGGCTACATCGCCCAAGTAATCTTCGCCGTGGGCGTCATCGGAATCGGACTGATGAGCGTGCCGGTGCTCGCCGGCTCCTCCGCGTACGCCGTGACCGAGACCTTCAAACTCAGGGAGGGATTGTTCCGCAAACTCCGGCAGGCGCGCACGTTCTACCTGGTGATCATCGGCGGCACAATCGCTGGTCTCATCTTCAATTTCGTCGGCCTCGACCCCATCAAGGCCCTGGTTCTCACCGCCGTCTTCAACGGCATAGTGGCAGTGCCCCTGATCTTCTTGATCGCCCGAATCTCGGGCAGAACAGAGATCCTGGGGCGAAACCGAAGTGGGCGCCTGGCGACAATTGTTCTGTGGATCGCCTTCGCGGTCATGGCTGCCGCCTCGATCGCGTTGCTCATTTCACTTCTCTGACGACTCGCCACCCGATTGTGCGGACGACCGAACGGCGTGGGCGGATCGCGGGAGACCGGGGTGGATCGCTCGGAGCGCATTGAGAATCGTCGCCAGGTCGACGACTTCCTGAATGCCCGCTCCGATGGTTGCAGGAATCAGACCGAACGAGGCGACCACCATCAGCCCGACACTCAGCGCGATGCCGAGCCAAATGCTCTGCAGGGCGATGGCCACCGTCTCACGCCCGATGCGCACGGCCTCGGCGACGAGCGAGATGTCGTCTTCGAGTATGACCGCCCCGGCCGATTCACTCGCGGCGGATGCGCCGCGCGCGCCCATTGCGATACCAACGTCCGCTGCAGCCAGTACCGGCGAGTCATTGACTCCATCGCCCACCATGAGCGCGGGCCGGTTGCGGACGCCCGCCATGAACGCCACCTTGTCACCGGGTAGACAGTCGGCTTTCACCGTCGTGATGCCGAGCTGGCTTGCGACATGACCGGCGGTGGCGGCCGCGTCACCCGTCAGCATCACCATGTCGACGACCCCGAGCTCTCGGAGTGTCGCGATCGTTGTCCGCGCGTTGGTGCGCACCGGGTCTGTGGCGATGACAGCGCCCGCGAATGCCCCGTCGATCGCCACATAGATGGCGAGCTCGCCGCTCTTCAGCGGCGATTCGACCGCACCGGCATCCCGCTCCCTGATGAACGCGAGGGTTCCCACATCGACCCGGCGCTCGCCCATCTGGGCGCTGACCCCGCGCGCGGCGACCTCCGTCGACTTCGTTGCCTCAACGACGGGGAGCCCCCTCCGCTCCACCTCTCGAACGATCGACGCGGCCAGCACGTGAGAAGACAGGCGCTCGGCGGATGACGCGAGCGCGAGAAGCTGATCGGGTGTGAAGGGCTGCGCGGTCACCACTCTGGCAATGCTGGGGGTTCCTTCGGTCAGCGTGCCCGTCTTGTCGAACACCGCGGTCTTGGTGCGCGACAGGAGCTCGAGCACCCCCCCTCCCTTCACGATGATGCCGTTCCGCGCTGCCCGGCTCATGCCTCCCATGAACGCGACCGGTGCGGCCAGAACGAGCGGGCACGGCGTGGCGAGCACCAGCACCTCGGCGAATCGCACCGGGTCACCGGACAGCACCCAGGCGAGCACGCCGATCACCAGCGAAAGCACCGTGAAAGGGATGGCGAAACGATCGGCCAGCCGCACAACCGGTGCCCGGTTCACGGAGGCCTGCCTCACCAGGGCGACGATCGCCTGATATTGGCTGTCGCGAGCGAGAGCGGTCGCCCGCAGGGTCGATGACGTGTTGCCGTTGACCGATCCGCTCAGCACGCGGGCGCCGGCTACCCGGGTCACCGGCATGCTCTCGCCGGTGAGCGACGACTCGTCGAAGGCTGCGCTCTCCGACATGAGCTCCGCGTCTACCGGCACCACCTCGCCCGAGCGCACCAGAAGGATGTCGCCGACCCGCACTTCGTCCGCGGCGACGTCCACGATCCGGTGGGTGTCCCCCTCGACCAGGTGCGCGAGTTGCGGCTCGCGGTCGAGGAGTGCGGTCAATTCCCGGCGGGCCCTGCCCTGGGCGAAATCCTCCAGCGCCTTGCCACCGGCCACCATGAGCACGATGATCATGCTCGCGATCACCTCGCCGACCAGCACCGTCGCGATCATCGCCACGACCGCGAGAATGTCTATCCCGAATATCCGTCTGCGAAGCTGGCCGACCATGAGGACCGTCTCGTAGATCGCCGCCGCGGCGACGAAGACGCTGCCGACCCACCGCGCGGGCACCTCCAGCCCCGCGATCCACAGCGCGGACGCGATCGCGGCTGCGACGATCGTGGCTGTGACGACGGGATAGCGGAAAACGATCGGAGTAGGGCGTGGAGGCCGGTCGAGTCGCACGGTCATGACAACAAGCATGGCGCGAACAGCCGTCGTCCGTCGGGTCATAGGTCCCGGAGGCTCTCCTCCTCACACTGCACAATGGTGCGAACACGAGGGGAGCACAGGCAGCATGGCAGAGACGATCGTCGGCTCGCGGCTCTCCACCCCCTCAAAGGGACACGAAGCCGGTTACCGGGGCAGAGCGCGCGTCGGCGACCTTCTCGTGATCGCGCTCTGGGTCTCGTCAGCGATCGCCGTGGGACTCTTCCTGGTATCCGGTGGCACCGCCCGCTTCGGCTCCGTCGCCGATGCGGTGACGAGCTTCGGCATCGTCACCGGACTGGTCGGGACGAACTTCGTGCTCGCCATGCTTCTCCTCGCGGCCAGGGTTCCCTTCATCGATCGGGCGATCGGCCACGACCGGGCGATCGCGGTGCACAGGGCATTGGGAAAGCCGGCATTCTTTCTACTGCTCGGCCATGGCCTGATCCTGCTCATCGGATACGGGCTGGCCTCGGGAATCAACCCCGTCGCCGAACTCGCCCCTCTGTTCGCCATCCCGGACATGTGGCTCGCGCTGGCCGGCATCGCCCTGATGGCCGTCGTGATAGTGAGCTCGCTGGCCGCCGTTCGGCACCGCGTCAGTTATGAGACGTGGCACCTGATCCACCTGGTGAGCTATATCGCGGTGCTCGTGTCGATACCACATCAGCTGAGTATCGGAAGCGTCTTCCTGCCGTTGAGCTTCGAGCGAGCGTACTGGCTCGTGCTGTACCTGCTGGCATTCGGGGCGATCCTCACCCACCGGCTGCTCGAGCCTCTGGTCTCGAGCATCCGGCACGATCTGCGGGTGGATCGCATGATCGAAGAGGCGCCAGGAGTCGTCTCGATTCACCTTCGCGGGCGCCGGCTCCGCTCGCTGCAAGCGACGGGAGGGCAGTTCTTCGTCTGGCGATTCTGGACCCCCGGAACGTGGTGGCACTCCCACCCCATTTCGCTCTCGTCGGCGCCGACCGACACCGGACTGCGCATCACCGTTCGAGAACTCGGGGAAGGCAGCCGCAGCATCAGCGCGGTGAAGCCGGGCACCCGGGTCTGGTTCGAAGGACCGTATGGAGTGTTCACGGATGCCGGGCGCACCGCGAAGAAGCTGGCGATCGTGGTGGCCGGTATCGGGATCACGCCGGTGCGCGCGCTGATCCAGGACTCGCAATTGCTGCCGGGCGAGGCATCCATCCTGCTCCGGGCATCGACCCCGGACGACACATTCCTCTGGTCCGAGATCGAGGATCTCGCCAGAGACAAGCACATCGCGATCACGACCATGATCGGAAAGCGCAGCAGCAGCGGACCGGGCTGGATGACCGAGGACGCCGCTCGCGCGGGGATGACCCTGAAGGGGCTCTTCCCCGATCTGGCGGAGAGCGACCTCTACCTATGCGGTCCCACAGCATGGCTGACGCTGGTCGAGGCCGATGCGCGGGCGGCAGGTCTCCCCGATCATCAGATACACGCGGAGCGGTTCGATTGGTGAGGGCACGCGCGACGATTACCGGCGTTCTCGGGTCCGCCGTGGTTCTCGGCGTCGCCTGGCTGGTCGGCAGCGGCACTGGCGCGAACAGCACCGGCGCGCCCACGGGCGCCGCGACCGCGGCGCCGTCGAACGCGTCTTCGGTGAGCGGAACGTTCGCAGGAGCATCGGAGAGCACGCGCTACGGCAGCGTTCAGGTGAAAATAGTGGTCGCGGCGGGTACCATCACCGACGTCGTGGCCGTCAAGCTCACCGATCAGGGTGGTCGCTCGGTCCAGCTCAGCAACAAGGCGGCGCCGATTCTTCGCGCCGAGGTGCTGAAGTCGCAATCGGCGAAGGTCAGCTCGGTCAGTGGTGCGACCTACACGAGCAACGCCTACCTGTCGTCGGTGCAGTCCGCTATCGATAAGGCCGGAATCTGAGCCGATTCCTGTCTTCTGCCCTCAGCGCCGTCACTGCACCGCGGGCAGACGAAGTTCGATCGTGGTCCCCCCCGGACCGCTGTCGACCACCGAGGTCGCGCCGCCGTGACGCAGCGCGGTCTGATGCACCAGTGCGAGCCCGATGCCGAAGCTCGGCCGACTCGAGCTGTCGCCCTCCGAGTACACGTGCCGCTCGAACAGCCGACCCAGCACGGCCGGGTCCACTCCGTCGCCCTCGTCGATGACCTGAAGCACCACCTCTCCCGCGATGCGCCGCACGTCGACGACGACGGTGCTGGGCTGCGGACTGTGCTTGATCGCATTGTCGACCAGCGCGGTGACGCAGCGCCGAAGGCTCGTCGGAGGAATCGCCGCGACAGCACTCCGGTCGCCGGTGACGGTCAACCGGATGCCCGCCGACGACTCGAGCAGAGCGAGTCCGCCGACGACGCCGGCCGCGATCTCGTGCGCATCGCACTGTCGATCCGCGTCCAGACCGTCCAGTCGCGAGAGCATCAGTACGTCGTTGACCACCTCGATCAGCCCTTGCACGTCTGCGCGGATGTCCGCGAGCAGTTCGCCCGCGTCGTCATCGACCGGGGCGTGGAACGAGACGAATTGCTGCAGCCGGAGATCGAGAACAGTCAGTGGCTGGCGAAGCTCGTGGCTGAGATCGGACACGTAGTGCTCCGCGGGATCCCGCGAGGATTCGAGATCATCAGCCGAAGGCCTGATCGCTACGCTCATGGTGCTCCTTTCGCGGGTGCTGCCGGATGCGACAGACCCTATGGGCGCACAGAACGCTGTGCCTGGGTCGTTAGTCCCACAGGGTTTCCTGCGTGGGTCGCGACCTTCGGCCCGCCCGCCGGAGCTGAGGACGGTCAGCGGCGAGTGTCGGAGGCGATGGTGCCGTCGCGCAGCTCACCCTCGAGCCGGTCCCGTTGCGAAGCGAGAGAGCAGAAGAGGGCGACCCTTTCCGCCTCGTACGCACCGCGGGACAGCTGCCCGGCGTCCATACGAGCATCCAGGTCGGCCAGCGTCGCACGAACCGCCTTCATGCTGTCGACGTTCCCGTAGGTGAGTACATTGCCGTTGGCGAGAATCGTGAGGGTCGCCAACTGCACGGACTCGTGCCGCACCTGCCTCGTCACGTTCGAACTGAGCCAGATAATGAGTCCATAGACCAGGAACGCGCCGAAGAAGCCCAGGGCCGGGGAGAGCACCCCGCCCAGCAGAATGGTCAGGACGATGGCGAGGCACGCGCCGGCAACCGGCCAGTGCCGATAGACGGCGAGCGCCCGGCGCTCGGCGGCGGTCGTACCCGGGGGGAACAGGACCAGCCGCTCCCGCATCCAGGTGCCACGCCCGAGCACCGCGGTTTCGAAGTAGCCCCACGGGCGTCTGCCTTCGAGCTTTCGCATGAGGCGGTCGAGAAATTCCCACCGGGGAAGCACGACGACGGAGTGCGATTCGGACATTCTTCTGGTCTACGCCGCCCCTGACGTCCTGCAGCAGACGCTAACGACATCAGTGCGCCAACCGGCCCGAACCTAACGGTTCGCTTACGCGGAATCCGTCGTCTCTGGCACGAAACGATAGCCCATTCCCAGGACCGTGACGAGGTACCGCGGACGGGACGGCACCGGCTCGAGCTTCTTTCGCAGCTGCGCGAAGTAGAGGCGCAGGTAGCCGGTGTCCTTGGTGTGGTTCGGGCCCCAGACCTGGGTGAGGATGTCCTCGCGCGTGATCAGCTTCTCGGAGTTCCTCACGAGCAGCTCGAGAATCCGCCACTCCGTCGGCGTGAGGCGAATGGACTCACTCTGCGATCCGCTGCGCCGGGTGACCTGCCGGGCCGAGAAGTCGACGCTCACATCGCCGAAACTCGTTACCGGTTCCTCATCGGCCGATTGCTTCCTGCGGGTGAGCGCGCGGACCCGTGCCAGCAGCTCGTCTGCCGCGAAGGGCTTCGTCACATAGTCGTCGGCTCCCGCGTCGAGCGCGGCCACCTTGTCCGCCGCGTCCGTGCGGCCGGAGACCACCAGGATCGGCACCTGTGTCCAGCCGCGAAGACCCTGGATGACTTCGATGCCGTTCAATGCGGGCATTCCAAGATCGAGCATTACCAGATCAGGGTGGTGATTGATGGCCTGGTTGAGGGCGTCGGCCCCATTGCTGGCCGTGATGATGTCGTACCCGCGGGCACCCAGGGTCACTTTCAGCGCACGGATGATCTGCGGGTCGTCGTCGGCGATGAGGATCTTCATGCGTTGACGCTGTCATCCGCGAGCGCCGGGAGGGAGATGACCATGGTCAATCCCCCGCCAGGGGTGTCGTCTGCCTCGAGTGTGCCGGACATCCCCTCGACGAAGCCCTTGGACAACGCGAGTCCAAGGCCGAGACCGGTCGAATTGTCGGTGTCCCCCAGGCGCTGGAACGGCACGAAGATGTCCTCGCGCCTTTCCTCGGGCACTCCGGGGCCGTTGTCGGTCACCCTGAGCTGCACGGTGCCGGCGAAGGCGCTGGCCGATATTCGGACCGGTGCGCCCGGAGTGGAGAACTTGCGTGCGTTCTCCAGCAGGTTGACGATCACCCGTTGAAGAAGTCCCGCGTCGGCGAGCATCTCGGGCAGGTCCTCGGCGATGTCCAGTTCGACGTCTGCCGGTCCGAGTCCGAGTTCGTCGATCGCTCCGAGCACGACGACACCGGCCTGCACCGGTCCGGTCGTGACGGCGAGCGCACCCGCCTGCACCCGGCTGACGTCCAGGAGGTTGGTGACGAGACCGGCGAGCGTCTCCAAGCTCTCCTGCGCAGTGGCGAGCAGTTCGTCGCGATCGGATTCCGACCATGAAACATCGGTGCTGCGCAGTCCCGTGATGGCGGCCGTCGCCGCTGTGAGCGGTCGTCGCAGGTCGTGGCCGACCGCAGCGAGGAGCGCGCTGCGCATGCGGTCGGCCTGCGCGAGCGGCTCGACCTCACCCGCTGTCTTCACCAGAGCGTTGTGCTCGAGTGCGGCATCTATCTGTGCCGCGATCACGGTGAGAAGCCTTCGCTCCGACGATGCCAGATCGGGGCCTCGCAACTCGAGCGTTCCCCGCTCACCCACCGGCATCACGGTCAGGTGATCCGCCTCGTTGACCTCTCCCGACGAGAACAACACCTCGCCCTTGCCCACCACACGCACACTGTTCAGCTTGAACGATTCCCTCGTTCGGGAGATCAGCGCCTCCAGCGCGTCCTGGCCGCGGAGCACGCTGCCTGCGATGGTGGCGAGAAGCTCGGACTCTGCGCCAGCCCTGATCGCCACTCGCGATCGCCGTGCCGCCTGGTCGACCACATAGCTCACCAGCAAGGCATTGAGCACATACAGCACGAGGGCGAGGATGTGGGCGGGCTTGGCGATGGTGACGGTGTACAGCGGCGCCACGAAGAAGAAGTCGAGTGTGAGACCTGACAGGAGGGCGGCGAACAGGGCCGGCCAGATTCCGCCGATCAGCGCCACGATGACGACGAGAAGCTGAAAGCCCAGCACGTCGCTCGTGATGGTGTCGTTCGTGCGGAACGAGACGAGCAGCCAGGTCACCAGCGGGCCACCGGCCAGCGCCACGATGGCGCCGATGATCCGCCGCTTGAGAGTCAGCGCGCCAGAGAGTCGAGGCAGGGTGAATCGGCCGCCCGCCGCCGAATGATTGACGATATGAACGTCGATCGGGCCGGACTCCCTGATGACCGTCGCGCCGATTCCCGGCCCGGTCAGGGCTGCCGCAAGGCGACTGCGCCGGCTGACACCGATGACGAGCTGGGTCGCATTGGATGCCTTGGCGAACTCGACCAGTGAACGCGGAATATCGTCGCCGATGACCTGGTGGTACGTACCACCCAGTTTCTCCGCGAGAACTCGCTGGGCGGCGAGCGAACCTGGATGCGTCTCCGTGAGGCCGTCCTGACTCGTGACGTGAACGACGATGAGCTCGCCGCCGGCGGAGCGCGCCGCGATCCGGGCGCCGCGTTTGATCAGGGTCTCGCCCTCGGGGCCTCCGGTGAGGGCGACGACCACGCGTTCGCGGGCCTCCCACTTGCTGTCGATGCCATGCTCGGTGCGATAGCTTTTGAGCGCGCTCTCCACCTCGTCGGCCAGCCAGAGCAGCGCGAGTTCGCGCAGAGCCGTGAGGTTGCCCAGGCGGAAGTAGTTCGAGAGCGCGGCATCGATGCGAGTCGCGGGATAGACGTGTCCTTCTGCGAGCCGGTCCCTGAGCGCCTGGGGCGCGAGGTCGACCACCTCGATCTGGTCCGCAGCACGCAGGATCTT
>JAZJYU010000185.1:0-1109 GCA_040390225.1 Actinomycetota bacterium
CCGAAGCGCGGCACGACGTCACCGCGCAGAACGAGGTCGACGTTGGCGTCGCCCACCACCAGTATCCTCACGTGAGCCTCCCTGCCGCTAGCCGCGCTCATCCCTTCAGCCCGGAAAAGGTCATCGTGGCGATGAACTGCTTTTGCGCGAACAAGAAGAACAGGATGAGCGGCAGCGTTGCCACGACGTTACCCGCCATCAACAGGGACCACTGCGTTCGACGCGTGCCCTGGAAGTTGGCGAGGCCGAGTTGCAGCGTGAAGGCCTGGTCATTGTTGATGGCGATGAGCGGCCAGACCAGGTCGTTCCAGGATCCGAGCAGCGTGAAGATGGCGAGGGTTGCCAGGGCCGGCTTCGCCAGCGGCAGGATGATGCGGAAGAACACCTGCAGCCGGGTACAGCCGTCGATCAGAGCGGCCTCTTCGAGTTCGGCCGGCAGTGACAGGAAGAACTGCCGCATCAGGAAGATTCCGAAAGCGGTGGCCAGCCACGGAACTATAGCCGCTCCGAGTGTGTCGATCAGGCCGATGCGGGAGAAGACGATGTAGGTCGGGATCATGAGCAACTGGGTGGGGATCATGATGGTCGCGAGCACCGCGAAGAATCCGAAGTTGCGCCCGCTGAATTTCAATCGCGCGAACCCGTAGCCGGCGAGCGAACTCAGTACAAGGTGGGAGGCGATCGCGGTGGCCGAGACGATGAGGGTGTTGCCGAGCCAGAGCATTATGTTCGACTCACCGAACAGCCCGGTGTACCCCGCGAAGCTGATCGACGACGGGATGAACCGCGGAGGGAAGCGGTTGATGTCCGCGGCCGGGGTGACCGAGGTGAGAAACATCTGCACGAAGGGGATGGCGAACAGCACCGCCACCGGCAGCAGGAAGAAGTGCCAGCCGCTGAAAGGCAGGCGGCGCTTGACGCCGACGGTGGCGAGTGCGGTCATCAGAATGCCTCGATCCTGGTGCGCCGCGAATAGATGACCACCCCGACGGTGATCACCAGGGTCACCGCGAACAGCGCGTAGGCGATTGCCGAGCCGTAGCCGAAGTCCAGTTTCTGGAATGCGGTCTGCCAGAGGTAGTAGACGATCGTCTGGGTGGCGTTGAGCG
>JAZJYU010000185.1:1119-2508 GCA_040390225.1 Actinomycetota bacterium
GCAACGGCAACCGCCTGACGGAGGCCCGCCAGAACGTCGTGGCGAACACCGTCACCGGCGTGAGCTGCGGCCACACCACCTGCCAGAACACCTGCCACCTGTTCGCTCCGTCGATGCGCGCGGCCTCCATGAGCTCGCCCGGCATGTCCTGAAGGGCGGCGAGGTAGATCACGGTGGTGAAGGCGGCCTGCCCCCAGAGCGACATGATCGTGATCACGATCATCGCCTGGGCCTGATCCTCGAGCCATCCCTGTTGCGGGAGCCCGAGCACACGGAGCACGTTGTTGAGCAACCCGAACTGCGGATTGAAGAGGTAGGTGGTGAGGATGCCGGTGACGGCCGCCGAGGCCACGAACGGGATGAAGATGGCCGTGCGGTAGATACCGATGAACCGGATGCGGCGGTTGAGAGCCACGGCGAGGAAGAGCCCGAGTCCCACCGAGGTCGGCACGAACAGCAGCACGTAGAGCAGGGTATGAGCAAGTGCATCCCGTAGCTCGGTATCGGACACCATCTCCTGGTAGTTGCGTAAGCCCACGTCGACCGCCGGGCTGAAGCCGTTCCACTTCTGCAGTGAGAGGAAGAAGGCCCACACCGCGGGAAAGATCGAGAGACCGAGCACGATCACGAGCGCCGGGGCGACGAAGCCCCATCCCTCCAGGCTGTCGCGCAGTCGGCGTCGCCGTCGACCTCGCCGCTCGATCGGCGGGATCGCGACGCGGCGGTGACCGTGTGCTCGGCCACCACGGTCGGACTCACTACTTGTCCTTCAGCGCTTTGTCGGCCTTCGTCGCCGCTTCCGTGAGGGCGGATGCCGCGGTGCCCTTGCCCTGCAGCACCTGGCTCACCGCGTCGCCGACGGCGGCGGAAAGGCCGACGTAGCCGGCAACCGTCGGGCGGGCGGTCGTGGCATTGGCCGAGTTGGCTGCCATCACGTCGAGGCCGGGGTTGGCCTTCACCTGCGCCGCGAACTCGGGGCTTGCCACCTCGCTCGACCGCAGCGGCAGGTTGCCGATGGCCACGTTCCACTCGAGGTCCTGGGCTGGGTCGGTGAGGTACTTCGCCCACTCGTAGGCCCAGTAGGCGCGATTCGCATCCTGTTTGTCGAAGAGGGCCCAGACATCCGGGCCCGACACGGTGGCGTGGTTGCCGTCGGTTCCCGGCAGGAAGGTGACCCCGTACTTGGTCTTCGCGATGCCGAGGTCGTAGAGTTCCCACGGGCCAGAGGTGATCATGCCGATACTGTCGCTCGCGAACAGCTGCGCCGCCTTGGTATCGGTCTGGTCGAGATAGACGCTCTTGTCGGTGATCGCCAGATCGCGAAGGAAGGTGACCGACTTGCGCCCGGCTTCGCTGTCGAAGGCCGACTTAGTGGCATCCGCCGAGAGG
>JAZJYU010000185.1:2518-3407 GCA_040390225.1 Actinomycetota bacterium
GGTGCGGCCAGAGCTGCCAGGTGGTCTCCTCGCTGCCGGAGACTCCGTAGGCGTAGCCATAGGTGTTGGTGCTCGGGTCGGTGAGCTTCTTGGCGGCGGCGCGGAAGTCATCCCAGGTCCAGTCGTTGGTGGGATAGGCGACGCCGGCCTTGTCGAAAACGGTCTTGTTGTAGAGCAAGGAGAGGTTGTCGACGATCGCTGGGAAGCCGATGGTCTTCTTGCCGGTGGGACGGGCGGTCTCCTGCGCCGCCTTCGAAAACTCCGACCACTTGACGCTCGGGTCGGCCACTTTGTCGGTGATGTCGAGGGTGCGACCGGATGACTCGAGCTGGCTCGTCCACGACCCGAACGAGTAGGACATGTCGGGGTAGTTGCCCCCGGCGAAGCTCGCGGAGAGCTTCTGCAGCAGGTCTTCGGTGGAGGAGGCCCCCGGCGACAACTTCAGCGTGACGTTCGGGTGGAGTTTCTGAAACTTCGCACCGAGCTTCTCCAGCAGCTTCTCGGCGCCGGCCTCCTGCCCGGTCCAGACGGTGAGGGTGACGGCGGCCTTCGTGTCGAGGGTGGTCGACCCGGTCGGCTGCCCGGAGCATCCGGCCAACAGCCCGGTGCCGAGCAGTGCGACAACAACAACGGCGATACGGCGATTCCGAGCGCGGGGGGTGCTGAACATCGACGGACTCCTTGGGCGGGCTAGTTGAGGATGACGGCGCGGCTGAGGTGACGCGGGAGGTCGGGGTTGAGCCCGCGGCTTTCGGCGAGCGCGACGGCGAGGCGCTGCGCCTGCACGAGCTGCACGAGCGGATCGAGGTCGTCGGAGTGCACCGTGGCACCGGTCGCTTCGATGTCGGCGATGAGGGCTTCTTTGCTTGCTTTGTATTTGCCTTTGTTG
>JAZJYU010000186.1:0-3481 GCA_040390225.1 Actinomycetota bacterium
GCCGGTCTTACTGCCGTTCGAGACGTATTCGGTCGGGGCGGGCGGATGGAACGGTTCATCCTCCCAGCGGCGGGCGCGGAGCCATGAGGCGGGTAAGGGGATGAACTGGCCGCGGTCCTTCGTCCATTCAGGCTGGTGCACTTGCCACGCGAGCGAGGCGATGACGGCTTGAATGGGCGGCGCGACTTGACCCCACGCTTTCTCGGCGTCGGCTGCGCTGCGCTTGTACTGCTGGGATGGAGTGAGCGTGAACAGCGGGTCCTTCTTGTCGGGCAGCGGCAGCACGAAGCGGATCTGCCGATCATGCGCGGCGAACTGTACCTGCGACGCGCGGAGATCGAGCGTCTCACCACCGTGATCAGCGCTGACAGCCCCACTCGCGCGACCGTTCCGGAGCCCGGTCGCTCTCTCGTCGGCCAGGAGGCCTGAAGGCCCAACACAAGTATTGACATATTGTATGTCAATCAGACAGTATTACGTTAGCGAGCAATCGCGGCGCGATCGGACAGCTATTCCCGGTCACATCGAGCCGATTGCCCGAATCGACATACACCAAAGGAGATGTTCATGTCCCACGTCACAGAGGCTGCGCCGGAGCGCACCCGTGGCCGTCGCGGTCTCAACCGTCGAGTAGTCGCAGCGGGAGCCGGTCTTGCCGTGCTTCTTCTCGTGCTCGCCGGTTGTTCCAGCAGCGGCGCGGCCAGCAGCACGGCAACAACAGCAGCCGACAAGACACCCATCACGCTCGGTATCTCGGTTCCGCTCAGCGGCGCCGTGGGTTCGAGCTGCACCCCGATGAACCAGGCCATGCTCGCCTGGTTCGATCATGTGAACAAGACCGGCGGAATCAACGGCCGCAAGCTCAAGATCGACAACCGCGATGACGGGTACAACGCGTCACAGGCTGTCACCAACACCAAGGCATTCATCGCGGAGAAGGTAACCGCGGTCACCGGACAGTGCGGAAGCCTGCAGCCGCCGGCACAGGTGCCGCTGCTGACCGCAGCCGGCATTCCGTTCCTCTTCGTATTCGGCGCGTCGACCACGCTGCTGAACCCGCTGAGCCCCGACTACTTCAACCTGATGCCCACCTACGGTGACCAGCTGCAGGCTGTCGTGCCGTTCGCATTCAACAAGGACGGCAAGGGAAGCGTCGTCGTGATGAACACGACCACACCTGACTCGGTCACCTCGACCGCTCAGATCCAGGCCGCGACCAAGAAGGCCGGCGGCAAGTTCCTCGGCAGCTTCACGGCTCCTCCCGGAACCGCCGACCTGACGCCGTACGTGCTTCAGGCGAAGGCTCTGCACCCGGACTACGTGTTCCTGAACATGATCCCCCAGGATGCCGCCGTCTTCACGAAGGCCATGGTCGCGAATGACTTCATTCCGCCGAAGGCCATCGTGGGCAGCAACGCGATCGGCCAGACCACCTTCCTCGCGACGGTGGACCCGACCGCACAGGCGAAGCTGATGATCACCTCGGACACTCTCGTGCCCGCGGATTCAGCCAACACCGAGTGCGCGAAGGTGCTGATCGCCGCCAACATCGCAATCCAGAGCGTCACGCTCCGTGGTTGCGGAACGGCCCAGGTCGACGTGAAGCTGCTCAGCGACATCAAGGGAACCATCAACGGTGCGAGCATCGTGAAGGAGCTCGAGAGCTGGAAGAACGTCAACGCGTCTGAGATCTACAAGCCGCTGACGTTCTCGAAGACGAACCACGTGGGCGTGTCCAGCCTGTACGTGACCGGTGTGAAGAACGGCCAGTTCTACAACGTCGGCACGGTCAGCGTTCCACAGCAGTAGAAATGCATCACGAGCGGATGCCCGGACCCTTCCCGGGCATCCGTTCGTGACCGTCGCGCGGCGACACGCGCGCACAAGTGAAAGTTAGGAAGACCATCGTGGGCCTATTCATCTCGGTCATCGTCAGCGGAATCGCGCTGGGACTGGAAATCGGACTTCTGGCGTTCATCCTCGTCTTCCTCTATAAGACGACCGGTGTTGCGAGTTTTGCGATCGGCAACATCGGCATGTTCGAGACGTTCATCGTCTACGAGATCTTCATCACGGGAATTCCCATCTGGCCCGCGATCGGGCTCGGCGTGATCTTCAGCGCCGTCTTCGGCATTGCCATCTACCTCCTCGTTCTGCGGCCATTCAGCGGCAGAGCAGAGCAGTCGAACATTCTCGTTCGCACCGTCGCGCTCTACCTGCTGCTCGCGGCAATGGCCGACGTGTTCTTCGGATCGGGCCAGCCGTACAGCTTCCCCGCCCTGCTTCCCAAAGGCGGGCTTCACCTCGGCAGCACTGTCATCGCGTACACCGACCTCATCACGGTGGGCATCATCCTCGTCATCGCGGGAGCCTTCGCGGCCATGTTCCGCTTCACCAAGCTCGGGCTTCAATTCCTGGCGGTGGCCCAGCGGGCGCCCATCGCACGGCTGCTCGGCATCCGCGTGGGCAGGCTGTCGATGATCGCCTACCTGCTCGCAGGAATTCTCGCACTCATCCTCGGGCTGCTGATCGCACCGCGACAGCTGCTCCAATCGAACATGCTGAACCCGCTCCTGCTCTTCGGGTTCGCAGCGGCCGTTCTCGGCGGTCTCACCAGCCTGGTCGGAACCTTCGTCGGAGGCATCATCATCGGAATCGCGTCGAACCTCGTGTCCACCTATATCGGGGGAGACCTCGCGCTGGCAGCGGCACTGCTGATCATGCTCATCACTCTTGCGGTTCGCCCGAACGGTTTGTTCGGCCAGGCCCAGGTTGCGAGGCTCTGATGCTCAATCGCGCGCGCGACAACATCGGGTGGCCCACGCTGATCGTTCTGGTCATCCTCGGTCTGCTGCCGATCGTGGTGACCGGGGCCAGCCCGCAGTCGATCCTCATCACGGCCATGACCTACGCGATCGGCGCCGTCGGGCTCGACCTGCTCACCGGCTACTCCGGTCAGTTCTCGTTCGGCCAGTTCGTGTACTTCGCCGTGGGCGCGTACACGATGAGCTCGCTCCAACTGCACGCGATGGTGCCGTGGTACCTGGCCATGCTGGCCGGGATCGCGGCATCGGCAATCGTCGCCGCGATCATCGGCGCAGCACTGGTGCGGCTGCGGTTCTTCGGGCTCGCGGTCGGCACCTTCTTCCTCGGCGCGGTCGCAGTCGACCTGATCGGCGGTGCTCGCCTGCAGTCGATCACCGGCGGCTCGAACGGAATTCCGGTGACCGGCGGCTCGATCGGAGACATCAGCCTCACTTCGGGTAACGGCCTCTACTACGCTGCGGTCGTCGGGCTGGCGATCGCCGCCCTCATCTGCGTGCGATTCACGAAGACGCGGGCGGGCCTCGCCTCGCGGGTGATCAAAGAGAACGAGGTCGTCGCGGCCGTCATGGGCATCAAGGTGTTCCGCGAGAAGGTGCGCGTGCAGGCGCTCGCCGGCGGACTCGCCGGCCTCGGCGGGTGCATCCTGGCGCTCAGC
>JAZJYU010000186.1:3491-21473 GCA_040390225.1 Actinomycetota bacterium
GAAAAGTCCGGTCTGGACATTCGTTTGGACTGGCGCTACCTGGATTTGCGCGAGTTTGAGGGCCTGGCGCTCAGCCTCGGCTACCTCTCGCCGGAGACGTTCAACGTCACGCAGTCGATCGAACTGTTCGCCATCGTCGCGGTGGGCGGACAGGGCAGCATCGTCGGGCCCATCCTCGGTGCCGTCTTCTTCTTCGAAGCGACGAACACGTTCTCGGCGAGTGGCTCGGCGTCAGAGTTGTTCTTCGCGCTGATCCTCCTCGTCGTCGTGATCCTGTTCAACCGCGGGCTGTACGACCTCATCGAGCGTGCGTATCGAGCGCTGCGCGGCCTTGCCCCGCGGGCCAAGGCCGCCAAGAAGCCGACCGAGCCGGAGCCGACCGTGCTCCACGGTGCCGACGACGAACTGACCACGAGGGTCGCCCGGCGCACCGCTCCGGGCGCGGATACCGAGGTACTGCTGAAGGTCTCCGATCTCGGTGTCGACTTCGGCGGGGTGAAGGCGCTCGACGGCGTCTCGCTGGATGTCCGCCGCGGCGAGGTGCATGCCATCATCGGTCCGAACGGCGCCGGCAAGACCACGTTCCTCAACTGCATCAGCGGCATCCAAGTGGCCTCGGGCACGATCGATCTCAACGGCGGGTCGCTCGCGGGGATCTCGGTCTCCGACCGCCGCCAGCTCGGGCTGGCCAGAACGTTCCAGCATCCGTCGCTCATCGCCGACCTCAGCGTGCTCAGGAACGTCGCGATCGGCGCGTATTCCACCCAGCGTCACTCGTTGTTCTTCGAGATGATCAACAGCCCGGGCTC
Organism: Actinomycetota bacterium; assembly: GCA_040390225.1. GTDB lineage: Bacteria > Actinomycetota > Actinomycetes > Actinomycetales > Microbacteriaceae > Lacisediminihabitans. Next base: position 4,301 of record JAZJYU010000186.1, read on the forward strand.
CAGAAGGCGCAGGGCCGAGGCCGACGAACGCGCGATCGCCGCACTGCGGACCGTGGACTTTCCGCAGGACCGCTGGACCGTGCCCGCCGGTGACGCGACCATGGGCGAGCAGAAGCACGTAGACATCGCGAGAGCGATCTCGAGCCAGCCCACGCTGCTTCTGCTGGATGAGCCGACCGCGGGTCTCGGCACGGAAGAGGTGTCGGCGGTGGCCGACGCGATCGCGGCGGCGCGTGATGCGGGCGTGACGATTCTGGTCATCGCCCATCACGTGGGATTCATCCGCCAGGTCGCTGACCGGTGCACGGTGCTCGACTTCGGAAAGGTGCTGGTCTCCGGCACTCCGGAGGAGGTCCTCGAGGATCACCGCGTCATCGACATCTTCGTCGGAACGGGAGCGAAATCGTGAGTGCCACTTCTCAACTGACGTTCGACGATGTCTACGTCTCGTTCGCCAGGGCGCGGGTGCTCGAGGGCCTGAGTCTCACGGTCGGCGCCGGCGAGATCGTCGGGTTGGCGGGACGCAACGGCGCGGGAAAGACCACGACGTTGCGCGCAGTATCAGGACTGGTACCACTGAGCATGGGCTCGATCACCCTCGACGGTCGGCCGCTTCCGCACAGCCCGGAGGCTGTCGCGCGACGTGGGGTGGCGCATGTGCCGGAAGGCCGGGGAATCTTCCCCGACCTCACGGTCGACCAGAACGTCCGGCTCGGCGTGCTCGGAAAAGTCGGCGAAACCGCGGCGATCCGGAGCACGCTCGAAGAGAAGTTCCCGGCCATCGAGAGGCTTCGCGGTCAGCGGGCGGGACGCCTGAGCGGCGGCGAGCAGCAGATGCTCGCACTCGTGCGGGGTCTCGTCAGTCATCCCAAGTTCCTGCTGGTCGACGAGATGAGTCTCGGCCTTTCGCCTCGCGCTCTGCGCACGGCCATCGAGTCGCTCGTCACCATCGGCAGGTCGCTCGACATCGGCATGCTCATCGTCGACCAGAACAGCAGAATGCTGCACGAGCACTGCGATCGCGTCTACCTCTTGCGCGACGGCAAGGCCGAGGTCTGGGCCGACAGCAGCAACATCGATTCGGTGTACTTCGAATGACCGACGACGAATACCTGGTCACGATCGTGAAGCACGGCACGCGCTCCACGACGAAGAGTGACGTGTACCTGAACTATCCGCTTTACGGCGTCGCCGACGAGCCGATCGAGATGGACTACTTCGCCTGGATCATTCAGAACCGGTCGAGGACGGTTCTCGTCGACACCGGGTATTCGCGGCACGGCGGCGAATCCCGCAACCGTACGTTCGTCCTCGACCTTCCGAAGACCTACCGCGAACTGGGCGTGGACCCGGAGCAGTCGCCGACCGTGATCGTCAGCCACGCCCACTACGACCACACCGGCAACCTCGACTTCTTCCCGACATCCGAGATCGTGATGGCACAGGACGAGTACGACTTCTGGACCGGCCCGTATGCGACGCGCGAACAGTTCCATCACTCCCTCGAGGAGGCGGATCTCGAGGTACTGGTTCGAGCGCACGATGAGGGCCGCATGACTCTCATCTCCGGTCGCCATACGGTCGCCCCCGGCATCGAGGTCATCCAGATGGGCGGTCACACGCCGGGTCAGGTCGTTGTCTCGGTCAACACGTCGGAGGGAGTGGTGCTGCTGGCGAGTGACGCCATCCACTACTACGAGGAGTACGAGGATGACCGCCCGTTCACATATGTCGCGAACCTGGTCGACATGTACGCGGCCTTCGACCTGATTCACCAGTGGGAACGGGACGGAGTGGTGCAGCACGTCGTCTCCGGTCACGATGCATCAACACTCGGGCGCTTCACTCCTGTATCGGGGAGTCTTGCCGGTTTCGTCTCGACGATCGGGACGCTCTCATGACCGGCAGGTTCGACGGCAAGGTGGCGATCGTCACCGGAGCCGGCAACGGGCTTGGCCGGGCATCGGCACAGCGCCTCGCGTCCGAGGGCGCGAAGGTCGTCGTGGTGGACATCAACGACGAGGCGGCCCGGACCGTGGCGGCGGCTCTTCCCACCGATTCGATCGCCGTCACTGCCGATGTCGCCGACGAGACGCAGGTCGATGGTTACATGTCCGCTGCGGTCGACAGATATGGCCGAATCGACCTGTATCACCTCAATGCCGGTATCTTCGGGGGGTTCGAGGCGCTTCCCGACATCCCTGTCGATGCATTCGACCGGGTCATGGCTGTCAACGTGCGCGGGCCGTTCCTCGGCTTGCGCGCCGCCTTCCGCCAGTTCAGCGCTCAGGGCACGGCCGGCACGGTCGTCGTCACCGCGTCGATCGCGAGCCTCACGGGCAGCGCGGACCTGCTGCCGTACCAGACGTCGAAGCACGCGGTGGTCGGACTCATCCACGGTGCCGCCGTCTACGGGGGCCCGCTCGGCATCCGCGTGAACGGCGTCGCCCCCGGAATCGTCCCGACCGACCTCTTCGCCTCCGCCGCGACCACTGTCGGAGGGAAGAACGATATGGAGCAGCGGGCGTCAACCACGCCGCTGCGGCGTGCGGGCACCGCGGAGGAGATCGCCGGCGTCGCGGCATTCCTGCTCAGTGAGGACTCCGCATACGTGACCGGTCAGGTCGTCTCGGCCGACGGCGGAGCGACCATCGTGAACACCGTGCGCCCGGCGGGCGGCGCGGGCGCCTGGGACCCGACGCCAATCGACGAAGCACTGTACGGAAAAGACTGGAAACGGAACACGCAATGACGAGCGAACAGAGAATCGGATTCATCGGCCTGGGCAATATGGGCGGTCGCATGACAGGATGCATCGTCCGAGCGGGCGTGGAGGTTCTCGGCTTCGACGCCAAGACCGACAACATCGCCGCTGCCGGTGCCACCGCTGCAGTATCCGCGGCAGCGGTGATCGAAGGCTCGGACATCGTGCTGCTATCCCTCCCAGACAGCAAGGTCGTCGAGGCGGTGGTGTTCGGTGACGACGGTCTTCTGGCGCACGCGCGCTCGGGGCAGGTCGTCGTCGACCTCAGCACGTCAGCGCCCGCCTCGACCCGTCGCATCCACGGGCTGTTCGCCGAGAAAGGCGTCGAATACCTCGACGCCGGAATCTCTGGCGGAGCCGTGGCAGCAGACAGGGGGCAGCTCACGCTCATGGTCGGCGGCGGTGAGACCGCGCTCGATGAGATCCGCGACGTGCTGGGTTACTTCGCCAGCAACATCTTCTACGTGGGTGCCTCAGGCGCAGGTCACACCACCAAGCTGCTCAACAACTTCCTGAACGCCGTCGCACTGTCGGCCACAGCAGAGGTCATGGTGGCCGCCAAGAAAGCCGGCCTCGATCTCGCGACCGTTCTCGATGTGTTCAACAACAGCTCGGGCGTCAACTTCGCCACGATCAACCGCTTTCCGAAGATCATCAACGGCGATTACCTCAAGGGTGGCCTGACCAACACGCTCATGCTGAAGGACGTCACGCTCTATGCCGACCTCCTCGCCGAACTCGGTGTCGCGAGCCTCAATGCATCCGGGCCGATCGCGAGCTTCGGGCTGGCGCGCGGCCTCGGGTATGCCGACGAGATCAGCAACACGGTCGTGGATGCCATCGGTGACATTTCGGGCGGCATCCGCCTGTTCGATGGAGAGGTCACGGCATGAAGATCATCCCGCCCGCGGAAGCCGCCGGCACTGCCGGCAAGCAGGGCTCGCAATTCACAGGCGTCGCGTACCCATACCTCACGATGCCGTCGACGGACGGTGTGGTGATCAACACCGTCAATTTCACCCCCGGGGCTCGCACGCACTGGCACACGCATGAGTCGGGCCAGATTCTGCAGGTGCTCGCCGGACGCGGTCTCATCCAGTCGGAAGGCGAGCCGGTGCACGTCATCAGGGCGGGTGACACCGTCTGGATTCCCGGAGGGGAGACCCATTGGCATGGAGCGGATGCCGACTCGTTCATGACGCATACGGCGATTTCGCTCGGTGCGACCGAATGGGCGGACGCGGTCTCCGAGAGCGAATACACATCAACGAACAGGCAGGACTGACAGATGACCAACGACGGAACGCACGAAGAGACATACCTCGAAGGGCTGCAGGTGCGCCGTGACGTACTCGGCGCCGAGCATGTCGACAAATCGCTCGGCGCGGTCAGCGAGTTCTCCAGGCCCATCCAGGAGTTGGTGACCGAGTACTGCTGGGGCGTCGTCTGGACGCGGGACGGGCTTCCCAGAAAGACACGGAGTCTTCTCAACATCGCGATGCTGACGGCACTCAATCGCTCGCACGAACTCGGGGTGCACATCAAGGGTTCGCTGACCAACGGCGCGACGCCTGCGGAGATCCAGGAGGTGCTGCTGCAGACCGCGATCTACGTCGGCGTTCCCGCGGCCCTCGAATCGTTCAGGATCGCCGACAAGATTCTGAAAGAGCACGTGCAGGATGACTGAGCCCGGGAGCATCAACGCGATCGGGTTCATCGGCCTCGGCAACATGGGGGCGCCCATGACGGAGCGACTGGTGGCTGCGGGATATTCCGTGCAGGCCTACGACGTCGTGCCGGAAGCGCGCGTTCATGCCGTCGAGGCGGGCGCGAGCGAGGCCACAGATCTGGCAGGGGCAGTGCGGGGCGCCGAGCTCGTCATCCTCATGCTGCCTAATTCGCAGATCGTGAAGAGTGTGGTTGAAGACCCCGCTTTTCTCGAAGCCATCGCCCCCGGTACCCTCGTGGTCGACATGAGCTCATCAGAGCCGATGTCGACGAGAGCACTCGCCGCCGAGCTGAAGAAGCAGTCGGTCGACATGGTCGACGCGCCGGTGTCGGGAGGGGTCAAGGGCGCCCGGAATGGCGCGCTCACGATCATGGTCGGCGGATCGGATGACGACGTGGCCCGGGCGATTCCGGTGCTCGAGCATCTCGGCCGGCCGACCCATGCCGGACCGATCGCATCCGGGCACGCCGTGAAGGCGCTGAACAACCTGTTGTCGGCGACCCATCTCTGGATCACCAGCGAAGCAATGATCGCGGGTAAGAGATTCGGCCTCGACCCCGAGGTGATGCTCGCCATCTTCAATGGCTCGAGCGGTCGTAGTGGATCGACCGAGAACAAGTGGCCGAACTTCATCCTCCCCGAGAAATACGATTCCGGATTCGGGCTTCGGCTCATGCTCAAAGACATGAAGATCGCGGTGCAGCTCGCCGAGCAGTCGGGGGCTCCGACCCAGCTGGGGGAGGACGCTGTAGCTCTGTGGCAGCAGGCGTCGGACGGGCTCGAGCCGGGGGCGGATCACACCGAGATCGCCCGGTGGCTCGCCGAACGGAAATGATTCGGTACGAAATGACGAAGAAAAGGAGCGCATGGCCGAACTCGGGGGAAGATCGTATGACAAAGTACACCTGCGCTACATATAGTTGCTGACATGGCAAACACGAACTCGCTAGCACAATCCTGGACCGCTGAGCCCATGGGGCGCATCGCGGCTCCGCTGCGCGAGCAGGTGATCGCGGCGCTCCGGCAGGCCATTCTTGAATTCCAGCTCAAGCCGGGGCAGCGACTCGTCGAGCGCGAGCTGATCGAGCAGTTGGGCGTCTCACGAACCACCATCCGGGAGGCGCTTCGCGAGCTGACCTCCGAAGGGCTTGTGACCGTCGTGCCGCAACGCGGTGCGATGGTCAGCGCGCCTTCGCTCGAAGAAGCGGTCGACCTCTACGAGGTTCGGGCGGCTCTCGAGTCTCTCGTCGTGCAGCATTTCGTGGAGCGCGCGAGCGACAACGAAGTGAGTCAGCTGGTGGCGACCATCGACAATCTCGAACGAGTCACAGCGACCACCGAGAACATCCGGGAGATGCTCGCCGCGAAAGACCAGTTCTACGCGGTTCTGGTGGCCGGCGCGAAGAGTGCGGCGTTGCAGCAACTTCTCGAAGGAATCCAGGCACGCGTGCAGATTCTTCGCGCGACCTCGTTGTCGGAGGTCGGCAGGTCGAGCCAGGTGGTGACCGAATTGCGCGGCGTGGTTGACGCCGTTCGTGCGCGGGATGCCGCCTTGGCTTCGAAGCTCACGGCCCAGCACGTGCGAAACGCCTCGGTCACCGCGCTGCACAGCCTGCGCGAAGCCGCCGCCTCGTAGCCGCCGAACCGCGCGTCGGCTCGTCATACGTCACTTTCTTCCCTTCTCGAATACACAGCGCCCCGCGATGGTGTGCGCCAACAGCTACAGATGAAGGAGCGTGCCCGTGCCTCTCAGCGCCAGGCAACAAGAAGTGAAGGACGAGTTCATCGGCGTGCGCGGCACGTGGAGCGATGTGTGGGAGAGCATCCTCGTTCTCGATGAGGACTACCTGCTCGCCTACCTCGATTTCTCCGCGGTACCGTTTCGGCAGAACCACCTCGATGCGAAGACGAAGGAGTTCATCTTCATCACCGTCGACTCCGCGGCGACCCACCTGTTCGTGCCCGGCATCCGCGCGCACATCAGGGCCGCCCTGGCGGTCGGAGCCAGCCAGGACGAGATCATGGAGGTGCTGGAATGCACGTCGACGCTCGGCATCCATGCCATGAACGTCGGTGTGCCCATCCTGCTCGACGTGCTCACCGAGCGAGGAGACCGCACCGGCCCTGCGGAACTCGATGCGGAGCAGCAGCGCATCAAGGCCGCCTTCACCGCGAATCGCGGCTACTGGAATCCCACCTGGGATGAAATGCTCGAGGTCGACCCGCATCTGTTCGAGGCCTACTCCACGTTCTCCTCTGTTCCGTGGAAGCACGGACACCTGAGCCCACTCACCAAAGAACTCATCTATATCGCGTTCGACACCGCGGCAACCCACCTGTACCGAGTGGGGTTGAAGCTTCATATCGAGAATGCTCTCGGCTACGGCGCGACGCCCCAGCAGATCCTCGAGGTGATGGAGATCGCGAGCGTCATCGGTGTGCATTCGGTCATGACGTCAGCGCCGATCCTTCTCGAAGAGGTCGCCGCATTCGAAAAGGAAGGCAACAAATGAGCATCACGAAAATGGCATCGGTGGAGTCGAAGGTGCTGGCGAATGTGCCGACAGGACTCCTTCGGAGCGGTGGCTGGCACCAGGCGGCGTCCGGCAAGACCCTCGGAGTGGATGACCCGAGCAGCGGGCAGGTGCTCGTGCAGGTTGCGGACGCGAGCGTGGCGGATGCCGTGGCCGCGCTCGATAGCGCGGTTGCGGCACAGGCCGGCTGGGCCGCGACCTCCCCACGTGAGCGCGGAGAGATCCTGCGCCGGACCTTCGAGCTGATGTCCGAGCGCAATGAGGAACTCGCGCTGCTGATGACCCTCGAGATGGGCAAGCCGATCGCCGAGTCGCGCTCGGAGGTGGCGTACGCCGCCGACTTCTTCCGCTGGTTCTCCGAGGAGGCGGTGCGACTGGACGGGTCGTGGTCGACCGCGCCCGATGGCAGGTCGCGTATCGTGACGATGAAACAGCCGGTCGGTCCATGTCTGCTCGTCACGCCGTGGAACTTTCCGCTCGCAATGGGTGCACGCAAGATCGGCCCGGCGTTCGCCGCGGGGTGCACCGTCGTCGTGAAGGCGGCGAAGCAGACGCCGCTGTCGATGAATGCGATCGCCGCGATCATGCTCGAGGCGGGGCTGCCCGACGGGGTGCTGAACACGGTGACGACGTCGACCTCATCGTCGGTGGTCAGCGCGCTGATCGACGACGGCCGGCTGCGCAAACTCTCGTTCACCGGTTCGACCGAGGTCGGGCAGTCGCTGGCCGCCCAGTCGGCGACCAGTCTCATCAGGCTGTCTCTCGAACTCGGGGGAAACGCCCCGTTCATCGTCTTCGAGGACGCCGACGTGACCCACGCGGTGGACCAGGCGGTGCTGGCCAAGCTTCGTAACAACGGTGAGGCGTGCACCGCCGCGAACCGGTTCTATGTGCACGAGTCGATCGTCGACCGGTTCACGTCGGAACTGGTCGCCCGTTTCGGGCAGCTGGTCGTCGGTCGCGGCACGGAGGACGGGGTCACTCTGGGCCCGCTCATCGATCGTGCTGCCGTCGACAAGGTCGAAGAGCTCGTTTCGGCTGCGGTGGCCGATGGCGCGACGGTCGCGTTCGAGACCGGGCTGCCCAGCGGCCACGGTTTCTACTGCGCTGCCCGTGTCGTTCGGGACGTGCCGCCCACGTCGCGGCTGGTGCAGGAGGAGATCTTCGGGCCGGTGGCCCCCATCGTCAGCTTCTCCACCGAGGAGGAGGTGATCGGCTGGGCGAACTCATCCGAATATGGTCTTGCGGCCTATCTGTTCACCGAGAACCTCGATCGCACCGTGCGTGTGTCCGAGCGTCTCGAGGCCGGCATGATCGGCATCAACCGGGGCGTCCTTTCGAATCCTGCGGCGCCGTTCGGCGGGATCAAGGCGAGCGGCTATGGTCGCGAAGGCGGGCACGTCGGCATCGACGAGTACGTCGAGACGAAATATCTCTCGCTGAACGTTCGCTAGAGCTCGATTCCCCGTGCCCGCAGTTCGCCGGCGAGCACGGGGATCGCGGTCGTGATGGCGTGGATGCCCAGCACACTCGCGACCTCCATCACCTCGAGTACCTGCTCGGGCGTCGCGCCGTGGTTCAGCGCGTTGCGGATGTGCAATTTCGTGCCCGGCACGTAGAGGTGTGTCGCCGCTATGTCGAACGAGATGTAGATGAGCTCCTTCTCCGCCGGGGTGAGGGAGCCGGTTCTCCACGGCACCGATGAGAACTCCGTGTACGCGGCGAACATCTCGGGGTCGAGTTCGAGCATCTCGTTGAAGAATTCGTGCCAATAGCCACGGTTGGCCGTGAACTCGCTTTTCAGGTCCTGCTGGTACTCGGTGAGGGGGGCGGCCTCGGTACGGCCGCGTTCCTCGAGCACCTCGACGAGCAGCGGCACCCCGATGTTCATGGCATGGATGCCGAGCGTGGAGGTGAGTTCGAGAACCTCGACGATCTCCTGCGGTGACGCGCCGAAGTCGAGCGCCGCCTTGATGTGCGCCTGGATTCCCGGCAGGTAGAGGTGCGTAGCGGCCGCACTGACCGCGAGGTAGCAGAGCTCCCGGAACTTGTCGCTGAGGTGCTGCTTCTTCCACGGGACCATATAGAGGCGGAGGTACGCGACGACGAAGGCCGGATCGACCTTCAGGATCGTCTCCCACGGCTCCCCCCATGATCCACGAGCGGAGATGAATTCCGCCTTAATGGCCTCCTGCTCAGGCGTCATCGCCATTCTCCAGCCCCTCTCGCGCACCCGTTCGTATCCAGGTTAGAATCGTATGACGAGCTTACAACTTTGGATCGAGGCAGGCAGCGATGCCGGGCTGCGGGAGGTTCCATGATGCATGCGGTCGCATCGCCTTCGTTCGGCGACACGTCGGTGCTGGCACCGCGTTCCGGGTACCGAAAGCTCGGCGCCGGCGAGCGTGCAGCTCTGCTCATCGTCGACATGCAGAACGCGTTCATCGATGAGGCGGGAGCGCTGGCGCGGGACGCGCTCGCAGGCAGCGCCGCGCTTCTCAGCGCCTTCAGGCAGGCGGATCGCCCGGTCTTCTTCGGCGCCCTGCGCGCACCGAGCATGGCCGAGATGAATCTGCGCTGGCGCGAACTCGGCGACGTCGAGCGCCTGGTCAAGGGCACTCCAAGCGCGGAAATCCACTCGGATCTTTCGCCGCGAGCGAGCGAACTCGTCGTCGAGAAGGTGCACGCCTCCTGCTTCTACGGCACGAGCCTCGAAGCGGCGCTCGAAGCGGAACGTATCGACACGCTCGTGGTTGCCGGCACGGCGACGAGCGGCTGCATCAGGGCGACCGTGGTCGATGCGGCAGCCCGGTCGCTGAGGGTGCTGGTCGCAGAGGATGCCGTTTTCGACTGGCGGGTACTCTCTGGCGAGGTCGCCCTGAACGATATCGCCGAGCGCTATGGCGATGTCGTCTCGGTGGGCGATGTGCTGGCCGTGCTCCAGGGCGTTTCCGGGGCCTGAGTAGGCTCACCCCTCCGTCGATCGCCGTCTTCATCGAATCACCATCGCCAAATCGACCACACCTGACCTGAGCGCGACCTTGGGCACAAAGGCCCACAGGTGCTCGCGCGCGCTCGTTACATTCATGTTGACGTACGGGCGCACGGCATCACCGCGGGCGAGGGAGCGACATGACAAGGACGGCGATCATCACCGGTGGCACCGGCGGAATGGGCATCGCAACGGCCCGGATTCTCGGCGCCGACCATCGAATCGTTCTGGCCGACCTCGACCAGGGCCGAATCGATGCCGCGGTGGAAGAGCTGAAAGGACTGGGAATCGATGCGGTCGGTTTCGTCTGCGACATCGCTGATCGCGGGTCGGTAGAGGCGCTGTTCGAGAAGGCGGCAACAGGCGGTCACCGCGTTCGCGCCGTCGTCCACACCGCGGGCATCAGCCCTCAGATGGGTGCACCCGCTCTGATCGCTCGCATCAATGGAATCGGCACCGTCAACATCAGCGAAGCCTTTCTCGCTCGCGCCGGCGAAGGCGACGCGCTCGTCAACGTCGCATCGGTGGCCGGGCACGGTCTGCCGAAGGTGCTCGTACCGCAGCGGGCCTTCGCACTGGCGCACCGCGACCCGATCCGTTTCGAGCGCGCCGTCGTCAGGCGTTCCGGACTGGTGGGCAAGAAGCTCCATTCCGGGCTCGCGTACGCGATCAGCAAGACCTTCGTCGTCTGGTACACACGATCGATCGCAGGAGCGTATGGAAAGAAAGGCGCTCGTGTGGTGTCGGTCTCACCGGGCAGCTTCGACACGGCGATGGGAAAGCTGGAGGCCGATCACGGGGCATCCGACCTGCTGAAGGTGGCCGCGATCAAACGATTCGGCAGACCGGAGGAGGTCGCGGCGGTGTTGGCCTTCTGTGTCAGCGAGGCACCCGGCTATCTGACCGGCACCGACATTCTCGTCGACGGCGGCACGCGCGCCGGTCAGGAGTTCAAGGCCTGAGAGTGAGCTCAGCAGGCCTTTCTCACCCGGTGTTCTGAAGCCCCGCGGCGACCCCGCTCACCGACAGCAGCAACAAGCGCTGCAGTTCAGGGTCCGGCTCAGACCCTTCGGGAGTCGCTCGTAAGCCTCGCAGCGCTCGCAGCTGAAGCAACGAAAGCGCGTCGACGTACGGGCTGCGCATCTTCACGGCACGCTGCAGCACGGGGCGGTTCGCGAGCAGTTCACCCCCGCTGGCGATTCGCACCACCCAGGAGCGCGTGAGGTCGAGCTCGTCCAGAACGAGTGCCGCGAGGTCGTCGCGCGTACCCAGGGCCAGGAAGTGGCGCGCGATCCGGTCGTCGGACTTGGCGAGACCCATGGCGACGTTGTCGATCATTGTCTGGAACAGCGGCCAGGTCTTGTAGGCATCCTGCAGCAGCGCTTCGTCCCCGACAGCATCGAGCGCGCTGCCCAGCCCGAACCAGCCGGCGAGATTGATGCGGGCCTGGGTCCAGGAGAAGACCCATGGGATGGCACGGAGATCTTCGAGCGACGAGACCGACAGCCCGCGCCGCGCGGGGCGCGATCCGAGCGCGAGCAGGCCTACCTCCTCCATCGGCGTGACGGTCGCGAACCATGGCGCGAAACCGTCGGCGTGCACGAGTTCGAAGAAGCGTGCTCGAGAGGTTTCGTCCATGGTCGCGGCGATCCCGGCGAACCGCGTCGCAGCATCCTCGTTCCTCTTCTCTATGGAAGGAGAAGACGCGAGCAGCACCGCGGCCGCCACCTGGTCGATGTGACGCATCGCGATATCGTGATCACCGTAGCGGGCGAAGATGACTTCACCCTGCTCGGTGAGCTTGAACCTTCCGTCCACCGAGTGCGGTGGCTGCGCGAGGATCGCCGAGTTGGCCGGACCGCCACCGCGGCCGAGCGCGCCGCCGCGGCCATGGAACAGCGTCAGCGTGATGTCGTTATCGCGCGCCCACTGCGCGATCTCCTTCTGCGCCTGGTAGAGCGCGAGCGTCGCGCCGACCGGGCCGACATCCTTCGATGAGTCGGAGTAGCCGAGCATCACCTCAAGCCGACGGCCGGTGGCCTCGAGACGGGCCGCGAACTCGGGATGTTCGACGATCTCGGCGAGGATGCCCGGCGCCGCCTGCAGGTCGGCGAAGGTCTCGAACAGGGGGATGACATCGAGCACCGGGGGAGTGCCGTTCGGGCCGACCGCGGCGCGAGCCAGGCGGTGCACGTTGGCGAGGTCCTCGGCGGACTGCGTGAACGAGACGATGTAGCGACCGGCTGCGTTCGGGCCGTAGCGCTTCTGGATCTGTGCGATCGCGCGCACGACCTCGAGAGCCTCCTCAGCGGCATCGCTGAGCGGTTTGCCCGATTCGATCTGCTCGAGAACCGCGCGATGAACGGCCGAATGCTGACGAACCTCGAGCTCGGCGAGGTGGAAGCCGAAGGTCTCGACCTGCCAGACGAACTGCTGCAGCTGGCCGTACGCGTGCCGGATGGCGCCCGCGCTCACGAGTGACCGCTGCACGATTCCGAGCTCGGCGAGCAGTTGTGCCGGGTCGCCGTATGCAAGGTCCGCGTCGCGACCGCGGGTGGCCGCGATGCGGCGGGCGATCAACAGCAGCACTCGGCGGTGCGGTTCGTTCGGAGAACGCTTCGCGATCTCCGTGGCCGCCTCCTCATCCGCCGACCGCAGTCTCTGCCAGAGGGCGAGGAGCTCTTCGGTCGGCGGTGTGGTCGTGGCGTCGAGCGTGAGGCCGCGCCCGACCCGGCTCGCGGTGCGCTCGAGCCCGAGCAGCACGTGCTCGTTCGCGATCGCTGCGGCCTGCTTGGTGACCGATGCCGTGACGAACGGGTTGCCGTCGCGGTCCCCGCCGACCCACGTGCCGAGACGCACGAACGAACGTACGACCGGCGGCTCGTCTCCGGAGCGATCGGCATTCAGCACGTCCTCGATGCGCTGGTAGACCTCGGGGATCGACGTGTAGAGCGTCTCGTCGAAGACCGCCATGATCGAGCGCACCTCATCGACGGGCGACGGCTTCTCCATGCGCAGAGGCGCAGTGCGCCACAGGGTGTCGACCTCCTCCAGCATGTCGCGGTCGATCCGCGTCTCGTCGATGCCGCCGTGCGAGAGATCGTGCTCGCTCAGGAACTCGGACAGCCGGCGGATACTGCCCGACACCGCACGCCGTCTGGCCTCGGTCGGGTGCGCGGTGAACACGGGATGGAACCGCATGGCCTGCAGGCGCTCGGTTGCGGCATCCGCTCCGATCTCAGCGCTGAGCTGCGCGAATGCGCTCCCGATCGAGTCGGACGGGTCTGCGCTCCTCGCCTGGCCATCGCGTTCGCGCAGAACGCGCACACGCTGATGCTCCTCGGCAAGGTTCACGAGGTGGAAGTACGCGGTGAATGCCCGGGCGACCTCGTCCGCTCGCTGGATCGTGAAGCTCTCGACGATCTCGGCAGCGCGCACGAAGGCCTCGGATGTCTCATCGGTGTATGCCTGGATCGTCGCGAGTCTCAGCCGCTCGACGTCGTCGTAGAGCCCATCGGATCCGCTCTCGCGCAGCACCCGGCCGAGCAGGTCACCGAGCAGGTGCACGTCGGCGCGCATCGTGTCGGGTATGCGATGTTCTGCCTCGAAGCGCCCGACCAGGTCGGTCGCGCCGAGCTCGGTGGAGTCGTCCATGGGTCAACGCTAGCTCGCCGATGTTTCGCGCTCGCTACATCTCAATCGGGCGCGCGGCGCGGTATCGCGGGTCGATGGCCCCATCGTGGCGGCAGACTTGAACCATGAACGCCTTCACCGCGGCACCCGATTCGCCGGCAGCACGCGCTGCTGTGACTGTTGCCCGCGAGTACCTGACACCCGCACTGCTCAACCACAGCATCCGGTCATGGCTCTGGGCCCTGGGGTTCGCTGAGGTGGATGGCGTTACCGGAGTCGACGAGGAGCTGCTCTACGTCGCTGCCGTGCTGCACGACATCGGGATGATCGAGCCGTTCGACAGCCACCGCACCGACTTCGAGTTCGCCGGCGGGCACGTTGCGAGCGTACTGGCCGCCGGTGCGGAATGGGATGATCAGCGCCGCGCGCACCTGGCCGCGGCGATCGTCGCGCACATGGCTTCCGGCCCGGTTTCCGAAGGCGGGGTGGAGGGGCGCCTGCTCGATGTCGCGACCGGTCTCGACATTTCGGGCGCGCGATTCGACGCGCTCCCTCGGGACTACGTCGTGGCTGTGCTCGATCGGTACCCGCGACTCGATCTCGCCTCCGACTTCGCCGGCCGGGCGATCGACCAGGCCGAGCGAAAGCCAGAATCCGAGGCGGCCCGCATCGTGCGCAACGGAGTCGCGCGAAAGCTGCTCGACAACCCGCTCGAGCCTCAGCCCAGGTCTATCCAGTAGCGCTCCATCGTGCCGTTCACAGTCTCCAGCATGCCGCCTGCCGCGAGGATCGTGCGCCGCGACGGCTCGTTATCGATATCGCACACGATGAGCACCCGGCTCAGCCCCATGCTCACTGCCTGCTCGAGGCACAACAGCAATGCCGCCGTGGCCACTCCGCGGCCACGGGCCGACGGCCGGATGCCGTACCCGATGTGACCACCCTCCGCGAGCAGGAAGTCATTGAGTTCATGACGAAGCTGGATGGAGCCGAGCACCTCATCCGGTCGCGCTTCATCGACGATCCACCACACCGTCGCCGGTACGAATCCGTCCTGGCCCGTGACACGAGCCCCGGTTTCCCGCCCGAGCCAGTTCTGGAAGACGCCCGCATCACCGAGGTCCTGACCCTCGAACCCGAAGGTCGCGTAGCCGTGCAGGTGCACAGCGTCACCGAACTCCTCCATCGACTCGACCCACGACGGCCAACGTCGTTCGTCGGGCAGGACGAGTTCGATCATCCCGAAATACTAAGACCTGCCGCGGCCCGCGCGACAGCCGCGGCACGACTCGCCATGTTCGGCGCGATTCGCGCACGATAGGCATCGACGACAGCTTTCGGTGCGGTGCCCGGAGACCCGGCGTCGAAGGGTGGCCGGGGGTTGTACTCGAGGCGCAGCTGAACCGCTTCCGCGGCCTGCCGGTCGATCAGCTCGGCGACCAGCGTCAATGCGAAATCGATGCCCGCCGTCACTCCACCCCCGGTGATGCGATTGCGGTCGACACACACGCGGGTGTCTGTGGGAATCGCCCCGAACGGTGCGAGCGAGTCCATCGCAGTCCAGTGGGTGGTGGCGCGGTAGCCTCGCAAGAGGCCTGCCGCCCCGAGCACCAGCGCCCCGGTGCACACCGATGTGACGTACCGTGCTCCGGCGGCCTGCTCACGAACGAACTCGAGCACCTCGGCGTCATTCAGCAGTTCGTCAGTGCCATACCCGCCCGGCACGCAGATCACATCCAGTTGAGGGCACTCGGCGAAGGTCACTGTCGGAATGATCACCAGCGGACTGTCGGAAGGCACCGGCTCGACCCGCTTCCAGACCAGGTGCACCTCGACGCCAGGCACCGATGAGAACACCTGGAGCGGTCCCGTGAGGTCGAGCTGGGTCACGTCGGGGAAGACCAGCAGGCCGACCCGGATGGGTGATTCAGTCCTCGAACTCGACACCGCGCACCACCCGCGAATCGGTATCGAAGGCCATGACGGCCTCTTCCCTGAGGTCGTAGGCCGGCCACCCGGGGTCCCCCGTCAGCGCGAAGTTCGCGAACGCGCCGTGCATCGCGTCGGCCAGCTGCTGCGGTGGGTTCGGGCCGGCATACGGCTCGAAGTATGCGGCGTCCAGGTTGTTGAAGAAGAACGGGATGTCGAGCGAGTGCGCGGCACCGATGTACGGCTCGGCGCCCGACCGCCACTGGAACTCGTACCGGTAGGTGGGGGCGCTGTTCGCTGCGACCCTCGTGCGTGAGAACTGCTCGATCGCTCGCCGGAAGAAGTCGTCGGCGTAGAGACGTTGCCCCTCGCGTCGCTTCTGTTGATAGTCGGGGTCATCCGGGGAGGCATCGATGAGAGTGCGCCAGGCGAACTCGTTCTTCGTGCTGCCGACCAGCACCGGGATGTCCGCGCTGGAACCCTGCGCGACCGCGTCGAGCGGAGCGCTGGGCAGCAGGTCGTCATCGACCACCGGCGCCCATGCCAACGTCATCGGCGTCCCGGCCCTCTCGCGCTCGGCGGCAACCGTGGCGAGCGCATCGATGAGCTGATCCTGTGTGACGGACCGGGCTCCGGCGATGTCCACCGTCGCCCCGGCGGCGGAGAGCACGTCGCGCGCAACGTCCTCGGCAGAGTTCTCGCTCACCGCCCCGACCGGCGAGACGCCGCTCGCGATGATCGCCCGGGAGAAAAGTCCTCGTGCCGCGGGCGATGCCAGCAGTGCCGTGACGGCCATGCCGCCGGCGGACTGGCCCATGACCGTCACCCGAGCGGGATCGCCCCCGAAGGCGGCGACGTTGTCGCGCACCCAGTCCAGGGCGGCGATCCAGTCGCGCATGGCGAGATTGGGCTCGATACCCGGCGCAACGAGAAAACCCTCAGCCCCCAGCCGGTAGTTGAGGCTGACGACGACCAGGCCGTGGCGCGCGAACGACGCGCCGTCGTACCAGGGGTTGGCGCTGCATCCGGCAAAGAATCCGCCGCCGTGAATCCACACCAGCACGGGCCGCGCTGAGTCGCCCGGGCGTGCGGCGGTCCAGACATTCAGGTTGAGGCAGTTCTCGCCACGGATGATCGGCTCCGGTACGTCGGGCAGGCCACCGGCCGGTTCTCCGGGCTCCTGAAGCGCGGTCGGGCCGAATGACGTGGCATCGAACGGCTCGGTCCAGGCTGCGTGCGGGGTCGGTGGCAGAAATCGCCGTTCGCGCACGGGGGCCGCGGCATACGGGATGCCGAGGAAGGCATCGACGCCATCCGCACGGAAACCGGTCACCGGGCCGGTCGACGTCGTGATCTCACGACCGCTCATCGTCACTCCACTCCGGTTTCGTCGGCGCCGACCACGACGCTTGCCGTCGTCGCCAGCACACTCCGCTCGTCCGGCGGCTGCAGTTCACCGGCCCGCACGCACGCGACCGAGCGGCCGTCCGGCAACTCGACGAGAGGGGGTGTCGCATCGACGCACTTCTGCAGCGCGAACGGGCAGCGCGGCGCAAAGGGGCATCCGACACCATCATGCGGTGCGATTCCCG
>JAZJYU010000187.1:0-2272 GCA_040390225.1 Actinomycetota bacterium
TGATCTCCATGGTCTTCCCCTCGCGCTGCTGCCGACGGCGCTGGGAAAAGACGCGCGGGTTGTCGTAACTGACGTTCAATTGGGCCATGAACTCCAGATCGTGGCTTGGCACTAGCACGCCGAACTCGCTGGCCAGCACGACCAGCCCGTCGTCGGTGACGAGGTAGCGGCCTGGGCGGAGCCCGTTGCGGTCGAGCGTTGCACCGACCAGCGTGCCGTCGGTGAAGACCAGGGCGGCAGGGCCGTCCCACGGCTCCATGAGCATCGAGTGGTACTCGTAGAAATCGCGCCGGGCCGGGTCGATGTCGGCCTGGTTCTCGTAGGCCTCGGGCACCATCATCATCATCGCGTGCGGCAGCGAACGGCCCCCGAGGTTCAGAAGCTCGACCACCTCGTCGAACGACGCCGAGTCGCTCGCCGCCGGCGTCACGATCGGGAACAGCGGCCGGAGGTCGCCCAGCACCTCGGACTCCAGTTGCGACTGACGGGCGCGCATCCAGTTGCGGTTTCCCTGCACAGTGTTGATCTCGCCGTTGTGCGCGATCATGCGGAACGGCTGCGCAAGCGGCCAGGAAGGGAAGGTGTTGGTGGAGTATCGCGAGTGCACGAGAGCGAGCCGGGAGGCGAACCGTTCATCGGAGAGATCCGGGTAGAACGGCTCGAGCTGCAGCGTGGTGACCATGCCCTTGTAGACCAGGGTGCGGCAGCTGAGCGACGGGAAATACGCCTCAAGCTCGCGCTCTGCGCGCTTGCGCAGGCGGAAGGCCTGGCGGTCGAGTTCGATCCCTCTGCTTCCGCGTTCGCTCGACAGGAACAGCTGCTCGAAGAATGGCATGGCCTCGCGGGCCAGGTTGCCGAGACCCTCGGGTTGCACCGGCACGACCCGCCACCCGAGAACCGTCAGGCCCTCCTCGGCCGCGAGTGCCGCGATCGACCTCTTGATCGAGTCGCGCTCCGACTCGGCGGTGGGCAGGAAAGCAGTGCCGACGATGTAGCGGCCCACCGGTGGAAGCTCGAAATTCACGACTGCACGCAGGAACGCATCGGGGATCTGGGTGACGATACCTGCACCGTCGCCCGTGCCCGCGTCCGAGCCGATGGCGCCGCGATGTTCGAGATTGCGGAGCGCGCCGAGTGCGGCGTCGATGATGTCGTGACCGGCGGTGCCTCGAAGGGTCGCGACCATGGCGAGCCCACAGGCGTCGCGCTCGCGGCGCGGGTCGTACATCCCGGTGGCGGCGGGAACCGCACTGAACCGGGAGAAGGGTGGCGTGAGAGCCATGCTGGAACCGTCCTCACGTGGAAATTGATGCATGTGGGACTGCGGCGGCCCGGGAAGGATGAAGCGCTGCGCTGCGACCGGGGTACGCCCTGTCGTCGCTACTTCGAGCCAGCCCCGCTTGTGACGGACCGTGTGGCTTTCACCCGCACCGGGGGCTTCGTCGCGGCGATGGCGTCTTTGCTGTCGTCGACCTCCGGATAGGTGTCAGCAGAGTCTACCGCAGCGGCAGGCGACCACTCGCGACCCTGGCGGTAAACCGACGGTTCCTGGCCGGGGTGGCGGCGCGACAGCGCGATGTACACGATGATGCCGACCGCCACCGCAATCCAGGCCAGCCAGACGTTCGTGCGGATACCGGCGAAGTGCAGGCTCGGGTCGATCCGCAGCGACTCGAACCAGCTGCGCCCGAGCCCGTACCAGACGAGCATGAGTGCGAACAGCTTGCCCCACTGGAGCGCGAGACGCTTGCCGACGAACAGCAGCACGGCGATGCCCACGAGATCCCAGAGCAGTTCATAGAGAAAGGTGGGCTGAAACAGGGTGCCGGCCGGAAGCCCAGTGGGCAGCCCAGGCGCCGCCGGGGGAACCACAAGTCCCCAGGGCAGCGTCGTCGGCGTGCCGAAGTACTGCCAGTCGAACCAGTCGCCGAGCCGCTCCGAGGCGAGAGCGAAGAGGGCGCCAGGCACTGCGGCGTCAAGCACACTTCCGACGCGAAGGCCGTCGATCGTGCACGCGATCACCACGCCGAGCAGTCCCCCGAGAATCGCACCGAAGACGGAGACACCACCCTGCCACACGTACACAGCGGTGAGCGGATCTTTGCCGGCACCGAAGTAGTCCGGGTAGTGCGTGAGCACGTGCACGACCCGGCCCCCGACGATACCGAGCGGGATCGCCCAGATGGCGACGTCCACCACGATGCCCGGCTCCGCGCCGCGCCTGGTCATGCGACGGGAGGTGACGATGATCGCCACGATCAAGCCGACGACG
>JAZJYU010000187.1:2282-3109 GCA_040390225.1 Actinomycetota bacterium
GGAACCACTGGCCGAGATTGAAGATCTGCCACGGAGCGGACGGGCTGGGAATACTCAGGGGGAGAACCAAGGTCCTTGGTGCCTTTCGTGCAGGAGGGCTGCGGACAACTGACTAAGCGTACAACCCGACGATCAATGCAGACCGTCGCTCAGCCGTGCGGTGAACGTTGCGAGCCCCCCGACTCCCCCATCGGCCAGCGCCTTCACCAGCGCTGAGCCGACGATGGCGCCATCGGCGTACTCGAGCACCTCGCGCACCTGCTCGTTGGTCGAGATGCCGATGCCGACGCAAGCGCTTTCGGCCCCCGCCGCCTTCAGACGGGCGACGAGGGTGCGGGCCGCGGCATCCACATCATCTCTGGCCCCCGTAACACCCATGGTGGATACGGCGTAGACGAAGCCGCGGCTGGCAGCGACGGTCGCGGCGAGCCGGGCATCGGTCGAGGAGGGAGCGGCCAGGAACACCCGGTCGAGGCCGGTGCGGTCGCTGGTCGCGATCCAGTCCGCAGCGGAGTCGGGCGTGATGTCCGGCGTGATGAGGCCGGAGCCGCCGGCGCCCAGCAGATCGTCGGCGAAGCGGTCGACCCCGTACTGCAGCACGGGATTCCAGTACGTCATCACGAGGCAGGGCACGTCAATTCGGGAGCGGATGCCCTGTAGGGCCGCGAACACGTCGCGTATACGGAAGCCCGCGGCGAGGGCGGCCTGGGTCGCTTTCTGAACGACAGTGCCGTCCATGACCGGATCGGAGTAGGGCAGGCCGAGCTCCAGGATGTCGACGCCGTTCTCGACGAACTGGGAGGCAATGCCGCGGTCGCCGGCATGAC